>JACDBX010000102.1 GCA_013694695.1 Gemmatimonadales bacterium
GCTCCAGCCAGCTCGGCGCGCGCGGCCCAGGCGGCGACGCGCGGCGCGATGATGCGTGCAGCAAGGCGCGCCACCGATTCATCACCTTCGGCAAACCAGCGCGGGGCCTCGCTCCCGAACCAGAGCCAGCCCACCATCTCCCCCCCCACCTCAAGCCGGGCGGCAAGCATCGACGTGGTCCGTGCCGAACCGCGTTGGTCCGTGCTGGATGGCCACCCGATTCCGCGCGCGCGCATGTCGTCGATGCGCGCCACCGAGCGCGCTCCCAAAGCATGGACCACCGCGTCGATTGCATCGGAGCCCGCCGGATCCACCGTGAGCGCACGCGACGGGGTGCGGGCCTCGCCCACCATTGCCCAGCACTCGGGCGCGGGCGCAACCGCAACAAGCTCAAGGCGGTCGTGGGGCAACTGGTTCGATAGCGCATCGGAGAGCAGTTGCACCATGTCGGTTCCATCGCGTGCCCGGTCCATCGCGTCGAGGATCGTCTCCGTCACCGATGCGACAACCGCAGTCGGATCCTCCGCCTCGGGCGGCGGGACGATCCACGGATACGCCGCGAGTCGGCGACAGCTTGATCCGAGCCCGGCGGCAACGCGGTGCAGTGTGCGGCTGTGGTGCAAGCCGTACGCGTCCTCGCCGAGCGACGCTGCCACCAGAAGCCCGACGTCCTGCACCTCCGCACGAATCGGTACTGCGATCACCGACGGATAACCGCCGACCCGGAATCGATCCTCCAGCCGGAACAACTCTTCCTGGGCGATCAGTGGTTCGGCCGCGGGCGGAACGATCTGGTCGGCCACGAGTGCTGCCGGGCCGAGCAACACCGACCCGCCGCGTGACGGGTGCAGCCAGAGCGCGAGCAGGTCATGCGGCAGCACCGTGGATACCGCGGCGCTCAGTGCCTCATGCCACGTCGCGACTTCCCGGTAGCTTGGCCGGCGGCCAGGCCACGCGAGGACGGGGACGAATACGCCCGGGGCCTGGTTTGGTGCGAGAGACATGAGAGAGAGAAGAGTGCAGGGGACGTGCCATGAAGGGAACTCTTGACATACCCCCCACCCCTATATAGCTTGGAGTTGTCAACCAAACCTGGAGGGGGATCATGGATACCGTCACGTTGCACATCGAGGGGATGAGCTGCGGACACTGCGTCAACGCGGTCAACAAGGCGCTCAACGGGGTGGAGGGGGCCAAGGTGGTGTCGGTGCAGATCGGCCGGGCAGTGGTCGAGACCGCGCCGGACGGCCCTTCTGTCGATCGACTCGTCGCGGCCGTCGACGAGGCGGGGTACGATGCCACGCCGACCACGGCCTGACAATGGCGCCGTCAGACATTGCGGTGATCGTGGCGGGGGCCGCCGCAATCGCCGCCGTCAACTGGTGGTTCTTCCTCGCGGGCCGTGATTCCGGCAGGGGAGGGAACGGCAATGACGCCACACCTCAGTGATGCGCCACCGCAGCAGACGGAGTCCGGCTCGGTAACGCTGAACGTCGAGGGAATGACCTGCGCCGCCTGCCAGTCACGCGTCCAGCGCGCGCTGCAGCGGGCACCGGGGGTCTCATCGGCCTCGGTCAACCTGATGATGGCCAACGCGGCCGTGCGCTACGACCCCGACCAGGTCTCCGCCGAGGCGCTGCTCGACGTGATCCGGTCCACCGGATACGATGCCAGCATGCCCGTGCCAGGCAGGTCAGCGCAGCAGCAGCAGGAGGCACTCGACCAGACCCAGCAGGCCGAGTACGACGTGCTTCGCCGCAAGGCGATCGTGAGTGGGTTCGCCGGCGCGGTCGCGATGATCGTGTCGATGCCCCTCATGGCTGGCGATCACGCGCACGAGTCGGTCGATCCGTTCATGAGCGGGGTGATGTCCACTCTCACTCCGGCGCTGCGTCAGGTGATGCCGTGGCTCTACGACATACCGGCCGTGGTGCTGTCCTGGGGATTGCTCGGGATCACCATCGGCGTGATGTCATGGGCGGGGCGGCATTTCTACTCGCGTGCGTGGCTGGCGTTCCGGCACCATGGCGCCGACATGAACACGCTGGTCGCGGTCGGCACCGGAGCCGCCTTTGCGTACTCGGCCCTGGCGACCATCGCACCGGGAGTCTTCACCTCGCGCGGCATGGCCGCCGACGTGTACTACGAGGCGGTGATCCTCATCATCGCGTTCGTCCTCACCGGCAACGCGCTGGAGGCCCGGGCCAAGCGCCGGACCAGCGCCGCACTCCAGGCACTCGCCTCGTTGCAGCCCACGACAGCTCGCGTAATTCGCGATGATGTCGAGGTCGACCTGCCGATCGAGGAGGTCGCGGCGGGCGATGTGGTGATCGTGCGACCGGGGGAACGCATCGCCGTCGACGGCGAGGTTGTCTCGGGCGAGAGCGCCGTGGACGAGGGGATGGTGACCGGGGAATCGATGCCGGTTGTGAAGGCGGCAGCGGACCGCGTGATCGGTGGCACGGTCAACGGCACCGGGGCGCTTCGCGTGCGCGCGACGACGCTCGGTGCTGATTCAGTCATCGCGCGAATCGTGACGCTGATGCGGGATGCGCAGGCCTCCCGCGCGCCGATCCAGAACCTTGCCGACCGGATCAGTGGTGTCTTCGTGCCGGTCGTGGTGTCGATCGCGATCGCCACGTTCGTGACCTGGTACGTCGTCGCACCGGGCGCCCCATTGATCCGCGCCTTCTCGGCGAGCGTGGCGGTGCTCATCATCGCGTGTCCCTGCGCGATGGGACTCGCCGTGCCCACCGCAGTCATGGTATCGACCGGCCGCGGTGCCGAGATGGGGATCCTCGTCAAGGGTGGTGCGGCGCTGGAGCGCGCGGGGGATGTCGACACGATCGTTTTCGACAAGACCGGCACCATCACCGAGGGCCAGCCGACCGTGACCGACCTGATCATGTCGGCCAGCGCGGTGGATGTGACGGACTTCCTGCGGATTGTCGGGACGCTGGAGCGCTCGTCACAGCATCCCATCGCCGATGCGATTGCTTCCGAGGCGGATCGCCGCGGGGCGGGTCGGGGCGCAGTGGAGAGCTTCCAGTCGGTGACAGGAAAGGGCGCGCAGGGTGTGGTCGACGGACGGGCCGTGGTCGCCGGGAACAGGGCGTTGCTCGCCGACTGGTCGATCGACACGGCGGAACTCGATGCCGCCGCGGTGGAGCTGGAGGAGCGCGGCCGGACGACAGTGTTTGTCGCCATCGATGGCCAGCTCGCTGGACTCATTGCCGTTGCCGACCCGATTCGTGAGACCTCGCGGGCGGCGATTGCACGCTTGCAGGAGATGGGGCTGCGTATCGTGCTGCTCACCGGTGATCGGCGCGAGACCGCCGAGGCGATTGCGCGGGAAGCCGGGATCGCCGAGGTCATCGCCGAGGTGCTCCCCGACGGGAAGGTTGCCTCGGTCGAGGCACTGCAGCAGCAGGGTCGTGTGGTGGCGATGGTGGGTGACGGCATCAACGATGCCCCCGCACTGGCGCGCGCCGACGTCGGGATCGCCATGGGGAGCGGCACCGACGTGGCCATCGAGGCCGCCGACATCGCGCTGATGCGCGCCGACCTGTCCGGCGTCGAGTCGGCAATTGCTCTCTCCCGGCGCACCATGCGGGTGATGCGGCAGAACCTCTTCTGGGCCTTCGTGTACAATGTGGTGGGCATCCCGGTTGCGGCCGGTGTCCTTTATCCATTCACCGGTTTGCTGCTCTCGCCGATCCTGGCGAGCGCCGCCATGGCCCTGAGCAGCGTGAGTGTCGTCACCAACTCACTGCGCCTCAAGACAGCAGGGTGATCGATCCCATGATCGAACATTCCACCCACCCCGACCAGGACCAGCGATGAAGCCCTCCCATGCGACGCACGTTTCCCCTGACACCAAGGAGGCGCTCACGAAGCGCCTCCGCAGGATCGAGGGTCAGGTGCGAGGGCTGCAACGCATGATCGATGAGGAACGATACTGCGCCGACATCCTGGTGCAGATCGCCTCGGCACAGGAGGCCCTGCGAGGCGTCGGGAAGGTGCTGTTGCAGAGTCACCTGACCCATTGCGCGACCGCCGCGATCAGGTCGGGCGATCCTGCCGAGGCGGAACGGACGGTGAATGAAATCGTGGAACTCTTCGGGAAGCAGATCAGCGCCCGGTGACGACCTTCTGCATGTCGGCTGCCACTGTGCGCAGCGCGCCGAGCATCACGATTCCCCCGGCGAGCGCCACGGCGGGAAGGACCATCACGGCCCGGTCGAGCCCGAAGCGGTCGGAGAGCGTTCCCACGAGCGGCAGCGCGATCGCGTCGCCGGCAAGGTGGATGAACAGCAGGTAGGCACCGACCACGGTGGCGCCGATGCGCGACGGCACCACGTCAAATATCACCGCCGTGATCGGTCCGTTGTACCACGAAAGCATGAAGAACGCCACCGCGAAGACGGGCATGAAAAGGTCGATGTCGCGGATCGTCATCAGCCAGATTGCGATCGGCCCGCCGATCAGGAAGCCAAGCCCGACGGTCAGCACGCGGCCCTTGCGGGTGTAGCGGCTGAAGAAGTCGGCCACTGCGCCGCCGGTGAGCGCGCCGAGCACGCCGGCCAGCAGGCCCCACTTGCCCAGCAGGGTCGCTGCCGCACCAGAACTCAACTCGAACTCGCGGGTCATGAATGTCGGTCCCCAGCCCACCAGCCCGTTCATGCCGAACGAGATCATCGCCCCCGCGACGAAGGTGTACACCAGCGTGGGGGTGCGCAGCACGAGCCGGCCGGCGTCGAGGAGATCGTCGACGGCGCTCTCGAGTTCCCGGGTGAACGGTGTCTCGTCGCGGCGCTGGGTCCGGACGAGCCGCACCCAGCGGTATATCGTGAGCGCGAGCCCGATCGCGACGGCGATCGCGATCACGGCCGCATCGAGCGCCGAGTCGGCGCCATAGCGATTGGTCAGCTCATACGCCGCCACCAGGCCGAGCGCCGTCGCGACGAGGAGGGGGAGGAATTGGCGCACGAATCCCCGGACGCCGAGTTCGAGATCGCGGACGAAGCCCCGGACCGTGAGCGGCGCCGCCCGGCGCGTCGGGTCGACCATTCGCGACACCGCCAGCGCGCACGCGAACCCCGGCAGGCCCACCGCCATGAACGCCACGCGCCAGCCATAGATCGACTCGAGCCAACCGCCCAGCAGTAGCCCGAGCACGCCGCCCACGGGGATCCCGGCGGCGAGGATGCTCATGGCACGTGCGCGACTGGCGCCGGGGAAGTAATCGGCGACCATCGAGGATGCTGCCGGCCCGTATGCCGCCTCGCCCACGCCGACCGCCGCGCGGCACACGAAGAGCTGCCAGTATGATCGGGTCAGCCCGCTCAGGACCGTGAACGCACTCCACAGCGCCACGCCGCCGGCAATAACGGCCTTTCGGCTCTTGAGGTCGCTGATGACCCCAAACGGCAGCGCGGCGAGCGAGAACACCAGGATGTAGGCGGAGCCGAGCCAGCCGAGCTGGGCGTCCGAGAGCAAAAGATCACGCTTGATCGGCTCGAAAAGCGCGAAGATGACGTTGCGGTCGAGATAATTGAGCAGGTTGATGAAGGCGAGGAGCGCCAGCGCGCTCCACGCATTTCGCCGCGTCGGCGTAACAGGTTCTGCCGGAGTCGCGGACAATGCTCCGCTCAGGGATCGACCGACGTGATCCCGAGTCGCTTCCGCGTGTCGGTGACGATGCGCACCACCTCGGTCGGATCGTCGGTCACCGTGAAGAGGTACTCGTCGCCCTGCGAGATCTTCCCCTCGGCGAGCATCGTGTCCTTGATCCACGACACCAGTCCGCCCCAGTAACGGGAGCCGAAGAGGATGACCGGGAAGTCGGTGACCTTGTCGGTCTGGATCAGCGTGAGCGCCTCGAAGAGCTCGTCGAGTGTTCCGTAACCGCCGGGAAAGACCACGAATCCGATCGAGTACTTGATGAACATCGTCTTGCGGACGAAGAAGAACTTGAAATCGAGCGAGCGATGCAGGTACGGATTCGTGAACTGCTCGTGGGGCAGCTCGATGTTGCAGCCGATCGAGATCCCGCCCGCCTCGTACGCCCCCTTGTTGGCCGCCGCCATGATCCCCGGTCCGCCGCCGGTGATCACCGGGATGTTCGCATGCGCGAAGAGCCGCCCGGTTTCCTCGGCCGCCGCGTACATCGGGTCATCGGCCAGGGTGCGGGCCGAGCCGAAGATGGAAATGCCCCCGGCCACGTTCTGCAGGTTTTCGAAGCCCCACACGAACTCGCCGAGGATCCGGAGCACCCGCCACGAATCAGAGTTTCGCCGGATGCGCAACGTGTCGGTATCGACCGGGATGTTGAGCAGGACCTCGTCCTCGGTCGGACGGGGAGATTCCTTCACGGGGACGGTCGGGCCGTCACGAACGGGTTCAGCCATGGCGGGAATATACGCCCCCCAGCAATCGCGAGCGCGGGTTGGAACCGCACCGCCGCGGTCGGCCGCATCATTACGTTTGGGGCGTGAATGACGAACTTTTGCCTGACCCTGCCTTTCGGGGATCGTGGGGCGCACTGACCCTGGCACTCGCGGCACGCGCGCTGCTCTCTCCCCGCCTGGCGGTCGACCTGATCCGGACTGCCTGGGCGTTCCGTCGCCGGTCTTGGTGGCGGGTCGCGCCATTCCTGCCGGTGCCCGACCAGACCTACCTCCGCTGGCGCATGTACACCGCATACGGCAACGACCACGCGGTCCCACCAGCCGAAGACGTCATCCGTTTCGCGCGGTGGCGCCGCGAGACGATGGGCGCATGAGTCGCACGCCGGCCCCGCGCGTGGTCATCATCGGTGGCGGGTTCGCCGGGCTCTACCTCGCCCACGGCCTGCGGCGTGCTGCCGTGCGCGTGACGATCATCGATCGGCGCAATCACCATCTCTTCCAGCCGATGCTCTACCAGGTGGCCGCAGCGGCGCTCTCGCCCCAGGACATCGCCGCGCCGATCCGTTCGATTGTCCGGAGCCAGCGCAACACCGAGGTGCTGCTCGGCGAGGTCGACCGGATCGACACCGCCGACCGGCGCCTGCATCTCACCGATGGCGCCACGATCGAGTACGACTACTGCGTGGTGGCCATCGGCGCGCGACACTCGTACTTCGGGCACGACGAATGGGAGCCCTACGCGCCCGGGCTCAAGAGCCTCGAGGACGCGCTCGACATCCGGCGGCGGATTCTCTATGCCTTCGAGCGTGCCGAACGCGAGCCCGATCCCCGCAAGCGCCACGAATACCTCACGTTCGTGGTGGTGGGTGGCGGGCCCACCGGCGTGGAGATGGCCGGCGCGATCGCGGAGATCCGGCGCTTCGCCCTCGCCCGCGACTTCCGCCACATCGATCCCCGCGAGGCAACGGTGATGCTGCTGGAGGGAGGGCCGAGGATCCTGGCGTCGTATCCCGCGAAATCATCGGCCCAGGCCAAGGCCCAGCTTCGCGCGCTTGGCGTCGACGTGCGGGAGAACACCATGGTGACGAGCATCGGGCCCACCATGGTCGAGGCCTCGGGATGGGTGATCCCCACGACCACTGTGATCTGGGCCGCGGGCAACGAGATCGGCGCGCTCACTCGAACCCTGGGAGTACCGCTCGACCGCGCTGGCCGCGTGGTGGTCGAGCCCGACTGCTCGATCCCGGGACATCCCGAGGTGTTCGTGCTCGGCGACGCCGCAGCATTCACGCATCAGAAGGGTTCGACCGACACGCTGCCCGGGGTGAGCCCCGTTGCGATCCAGATGGGTCAGTACGCCGCGCGAACCATCAAGGGCGACCTCGCCGGCCGCCCCCGCACGCCGTTCTCGTACTGGAACAAGGGACAGCTCGCCGTGATCGGGCGGGGTCACGCCGTCGCCGATATCGCGGGATTCCAGTTCAGCGGCTTCTTTGCGTGGTTGGTATGGGCGGTGGTGCACATCTTCTTCCTGATCGGCTTCCGGAATCGCGTGATGGTGCTGCTGGAGTGGTCGTGGGCCTATCTCCGCTACTCCCCTGGTGCGCGGCTGATCACCGGTGACGGGATCCTCCGCACCCCGCTCACCGTCACTGGCGAGCACCCGGTGCCACCTGCCATCGCGGGACCAACCCATTGACCATCGACGCCGAGGCGGTGAAAGCCGAGGCCACGCGGATCGGTTTCATCGCCGCCGGCATCGCACCGCTCGCTCCCAGTATTCGCGGTGACGCCCTCGACCGGTGGCTGGCAGCCGGCTACGCCGGCACAATGCGCTACCTCCACCGCCAGGCCCGCCGCCGGAAAGAACCGGCCCTGGCCACCCCCGGCGCCATCATGGCGGTGGTGGTGCTGGACAACTATGCCGCACCGACCGACGAGCAGCCCACCGCAGGCGATGCCTTCAAGATCGCAGCATACGCCCGGGGCATGGACTATCACGTCGTGACCCATGGCCGCCTGCACCAGCTGGCTGAATGGATGAAGGCACACGGCGCCGGGCTGGCGCACACCTGGGTCGACGACGGGCCGATCCCCGAGCGCGAGCTGGCCGAGCGCGCCGGCCTCGGATGGATCGGTCGCAACACGATGCTGATCCATCCACGCCACGGGTCGTACACCTTCATCGGCACGGTGTTCACGGACCTCGCGCTCGAGGTCGACACCCCGCGCGCGACCGATCTCTGCGGCACCTGTACCCGCTGCATCGACGCGTGCCCCACCGGGGCAATCATCGACGACCGCGTGGTCGATGCCACGCGCTGCCTGTCCTACCAGACCATCGAGAATCGCTCCGAGCCGCCCGCTGAACTCGCCCCGCAGTGGGATGGTTGGGCGTTCGGTTGCGATGTCTGCAATGACGTGTGCCCGTGGAACGTGAAGTTCGCGACGCCCACCACCGTACCCGAGTTCAGCCGTCGAGCCGATCCCGATCGGCGCAACCCCGATGTCTTCGAGCAGATGGACGAGGCGGCGTTCACGCGGCGCTTCGCCGACACCCCTCTCGCGCGACCGGGACTCGCCCGGATGCGCCGCAACGTGCGCCTGGCGACCGCCTCGCGCCGCGACCCCGATTCCCGATGACCCCATCATTGCATTCGTTCGCGATCTTTGTCACCGATCTCGAGCGCGCTCGCGTGTTCTACGAGGACCTGCTCGAGTTGCCGATCGCTCGGGCTGGTTCATTCGGCTACGAACTGCTCGATGCCCCGCCGCACCTCGGCATCCACCCGGCCACCCATCCCGATGCGACGGCGATGGTCGGTCGTCATACCGGGATCACGTTCCGCGTCGACGACTTGCTGGCGCTCTGCAGCCGTCTCGGCGAGCAGGGCGTGCGATTCGTCGCCGAACCCACGCAACAGGGATTCGGCATCATGGCGATGGTCGCTGATCCCGACGGAAACATCATGGCGCTCTGGGAGGACAACATGTCGAACCCCGAAGGGGCCGCATGAGCCTTCCCGGTGAGTTTGCAAGCGACAACGCCGCACCGGTCCATCCGGTAGTGATGGACGCAATCGCCGCTGCCAACACCGGGGCGTCGCCGGCGTACGGCGCCGATCCGTGGACGCATCGCGCCGAACAGTGGTTTGCGGACACATTCGGTGCCGAGTCGAGCACCACGCTGGTGTGGAATGGCACGGGGGCCAACGTGGTCGCGCTGCGGGCGTTGCTCAAGCCGTGGGAAGCGGTGCTCTGCACGGCCCAGGCGCACATCAATGTCGACGAGTGTGGTGCGCCGGAACGCATCGCGGGGTGCAAGCTGGTCGACCTGCCGACGCCCGGCGGCAAGCTCACCCCGGCGCAGGTAGAGGCGGCACTGGTCGGGATCGGCGACCAGCACCGGGTGCAGCCGCGGGTCGTGTCGCTCACCCAGGCCACCGAGTACGGTACGGTGTACACCCGCGATGAATTGCGCGACATCTCGGACATCGCGCACCGGCACGGCCTGCTGGTGCACATGGACGGCGCCCGGATCGCCAATGCGGCGGCGGCCCTTGGAACCTCGCTCCGGGAGTGCACGGTCGATGTCGGCATCGACGTGCTCTCGTTCGGCGCGACCAAGAACGGCGCGATGGGTGCGGAAGCGGTGGTGGTGTTCGATCCCGCGCTCGCGGCGTCGCTGCCGTTCCTCCGCAAGCAGACGGCGCAGCTCGCGTCGAAAATGCGCTACCTCGCCGCGCAGTTCATCGGCCTGGCGCACGACGATACCTGGCTCGTCAATGCCCGTCAGGCGAACGCCATGGCTCATCGTCTCGCCGAGGCGATTCGCGAGATCGACGGCGTCACCATCACCCAGTCGGTCGATGCCAACGCGGTATTCGCGCTACTGCCGCGCGCGGCCACCGAGGCGCTGCAGCGGGACTTCCATTTCTATGTATGGGATGAGGTTACGGGAGAGGTCCGCCTCATGTGCAACTGGGCAACCGAACCGGCGGATGTCGACCAGTTCGTCGCGGCCATCAGGGCTGAACTCTCCCGCTGATGCCCCTGCTGACGCGGCCGTGTCGCTCCTGCGTTGCCTGCGCGCTGGCGTTCATTCTGATCTCACCGCTGGTGATGTCGGGCGCGTTGACTGCGGTCGACGATCAGCTGCTCCGCGCCGTCGGCGCAATGCGCACCGACATCGGCACCGTCGCCATGCGCGGCATCTCGGCGCTCGGCGACGGCCTGATCGAGGTGCCGATTGCGTTCGGGTTGATGGCGCTGCTGTGGCGGGCAATCAGTCGCGCTGTGGCGTGGCGCTACTTCGGGTGTGCCATCACCGGTGAGCTCGCGTACGTGATTGCGAAGTCGATCTTCCAGCGGCCCCGTCCCGATGTCATCGACCGGCTCGGCTCTGCCGGCTGGCATTCCTACCCATCGGGACACGCGATGCTTGCGCCGATCGTCTATAGCGTGGCGCTGCTGCTGTTGTTGCGGGTGGTGCGCGGTCGCGCCGCGCGCGCCGGACTCGTGATACTGGCTGTGCTGATTCCGTTCACGATCGCGCTGTCGAGGGTCTATCTGGGGGTACACTATCCGAGCGACGTGACTGCGGCGCTGGTGCTCGGGTCGGGTTGGGGGTTGCTCTGGTTCGGGAGGGATCCCGATGGCAAGTGCGTGCCAACAGGGTGATCGTTCGATCGTGCTCGAGGCCATTTGCGGCCGCGTGCGGTCAGCGTTCCGGTGTCTCGGGGGTGCTGCCCAGGCTGAGGTTGTCATCGCTGATCGCGGTGGGGAGCACGACACCGTTGGCGCCGAGCTTTCGGAACAGCTCCCACTGCGCGGCGCGCGCCGCGCCGGTGTTTCCACCGTTGTACATCAGCGCGATCAGCAGTGTCCCGTCGGCGCGGCCGAGATATCCCACGAGTGTCGAGGCGTTGGCCAGCGTGCCGGTCTTGGCGCGCACTACGCCCGGGCCCGGCAGGCCGGTGGCGAGCCGCCGCAGCGTGCCGCTGCCATTGGTCGGCAGGAGGAGCGCGAAGTTCCGGCCAGCGGGAGTCAGCGGGAAGCGGGCGAGATAGGTGGTGAACACCAGCGGCGAGACGCGATCAGCCCCCGAGAGTCCGCTGCCGTCGACCAGGTGAACGCCGGCATCGATCCCCGTCACGGTGCGGACATGCTGCGTGAGCCGCTCCGCCGCCCGATCGGGCCCACCGCCCCAGAGTAGCAGGAGCTCGGCGCCGATATTCAGCGACCGGGTGTTGACTTCGTGCGCGATCGAATCGAACGGCTGCGACGCCACTTCGGCAAGGATCCGCCGGTCGCCGACATTCGCGGAAGCGAGGGTCGGGGCGTGGGTCCACTGGATGCCGGCCGCACGGGTGGCGTGGCTCCATGCGGCATCGAGAATTATCCGCGGGTCGGTGGGGACACCCACGTAACGGCGTGAACCGGAGCGCGTCCCGATCTGGCCCGTCACTACATAGTGGCCATTGGGCTTCACCGAGAACCGGATCGTGTTGCGCGTGCCGGCAACCGTGGTGGCACTGACCGTGACGATGTTCGAGATGCCCGACGGAGACTCACTGATGATGATCGGCCGTTGCCCCGCGCGGGCGCCAGGAGCGATCGAGAATCCTATCACGTTCTCGTTCAGTGTCACCGGCCCGACGGGCGGTGCGAAGATCCGGCCGCGGTGCCGCGATTCCCATGCGGTGGGATAGGCCGCCCGGGGCTCGCCGGCTCCCGAGGTCACGGTGAGCGGTCCGTTGAGGCGGCGGACCCCGATCGCCGCGAGCTGCTGCGCGAGCTCGGTGAGCATCGGACCACCGCGATCGGTGCGCTCCAAGGTCGGATCGCCGTTGAGCTCTAGCGCCCAGCTTCCGTCCCACTGGCCCGTAGCCGGATTCACCTGTCCACTTCCAACCACTCGCGTCGCACGCCGCGCCTCGCTTCCGACCACGGTGCGGGCAAAACCTGTGGTGAGCAGCTTGACCGTCGAGGCTGGCACCATCGGCTCGGACGGATTCACCGACCAGAGCACCTCACCTGAATTGTCCGCCACCACGATTCCCCAGCGTCCCGGCGCCGACCGCATGGTTTGAGCGTACCAGGAGGAGAGATCGGCACCGAGGCCGGCTGGACCCTGCGCGGGAAGGAGCGCGGGCGTCGAGAGGAGGGCGAGTGCGAGAAAGAGGCGTCGGATCATGCCCTCACGGAATGCAAGACGCGTGCGTGGTCCAGTTGGCGAGCCCGAGTAGACGTCTGTTGACCGTTCATTCTCAGGAACGCCAGAGGGCTTCCCGCGGTTGCAGCGCGGCTGGAGCCGCTATTTGAGGTGGAGCTTGGCGATCGTCTGGAGCTGCATGTTGCTGGTCCCTTCGTAGATCACGCCGATTTTGGCGTCGCGGAAGAACTTCTCTGCCGGGTACTCCTGGCTGTAGCCGTATCCGCCGAAGAGCTCCAGCGCCTGACCGGCGATCCGGTTCGCCGTTTCAGACGAGAACAGCTTCGCCATGGCGGCCTCGCGGGTGAAGGGGAGGCCGGCGTCCTTGAGGCGTGCCGCATTGTACACCATCAGTCGGGCGGCCTCGAGCTGCGTCGCCATTTCGGCGACCTGAAACTGGACACCCTGGAAGTCGGCGATCGCCCTCCCGAACTGGTGGCGCTCCTTGATGTACTTGGTCGCTGCGTCGAGCGCACCCTGGGCCACGCCGATCATCTGCGCGCCGATCCCGATCCGGCCCTCGTTGAGGGTCTCGATCGAGATCTTGTAGCCCTGCCCGACCGGCCCGAGCACATTCGCAGCCGGCACTCGACATTCCTCGAGGATCACCTCGACGGTGCTCGACGCGCGGATGCCGAGCTTCTTCTCCCGCTTGCCGATCGCAAGGCCGGGGAAGTCTCGCTCGACCAGGAACGCCGTGATCCCCTTGTATCCCTTGTCAGGATCGACCGTGGCAAAGACGATGAAGATCCCCGCTTCGGCGCCGCTGGTGATCCAGAACTTCCTGCCGGTGATGAGCCAGTCGTCGCCGTCCTGGGTGGCGCGGGCCTCGAGGGCGAACGCATCGGATCCCGACGCCGGCTCGGAGAGCGCGAACGCGCCGAGGAGGCCGGTCGTCATCCGGGGGAGGTAGCGCGACTTCTGCTCGTCGGTGCCCCAGCGCATCAGGGCGTTGTTGACCAGCGTGTTGTGGACGTCGACATAGATCGCGGCCGATGCATCGACCCGCGCCATTTCCTCGATCGCCAGGGTGGCGAGGAAGATGCTCCCGCCCGCGCCGCCATACTGCTCCGGCACCTCGATCCCCATCAACCCGAGCGCGAAAAACTTCTCGATCAGGTCCGGGCGCATCTCCGCCGCCACGTCCATCTCATGCACGTAGGGGCCGATTTCCGTTTCGGCGAACTCCCGCACGGTCTGGCGGAAGAGTTCTTCCTCCTCGGAGAGGACGGAAAGCGGCTGTGGCGCGGTTTCGGTGGTCATGGCTGGGTCCGGAACGGGTTCAGGCGGGAATATATGTGGGCGGCGCTGATCGGTGCCGAGAGGACTCGATTTCCTGCCACCGCGTTCTTCGGACCCGCTTGATTATGACCGTCGCGCCCAGAGGGTGGTCGAAGGAGAAACAAGAGCGTAGAATCAAGAACCACCGTCACGAGGCGGGGAGGACCCATGGACGACTCACCGATTGTGGGCCACTCGACTGTACCCGGCTCTGAGGGTACTTCGCACACCCATTCGACCGCGGCGCAAAGCGGCCTGTCGGGGGGGGGGGGGGGG
>JACDBX010000127.1 GCA_013694695.1 Gemmatimonadales bacterium
GGCGTTCTGTCCCAGGGCATCCCGTGACGGTGCCACCAGCTGCGTCAGCGCGATCCTCGCCGCCGTGGGGGTGCCCTCCTCGAGCTGGGTGATCGCGGTGCGGAGGCCCCGTTCTAGAGGCCGCGGAATCACCAGGGCCTGCAGACGCCGGCGGAGGAGCGCCACCCGCCGACGCCGCGCTTTCTCCCCATCAGTCGATCCCGCGGCAGTGTCGAGCGCGACCCTGGTGGTGAGCCACAGGGCGAAGGCACCCTCGCGCTTCGGTCCGCGCTCCAGGCGCTGCTGCATCTCCAGCAGCGCGATGAGCGGCGCATCCCAGTCGCTCATCGGGGCGCTGCCACCAACGCTTGAGCCACCTCCTCCGGGAGGATGTCGACCAGGCAACGATGATGGCCGAGCGGGCATCGGGGTCCCCCGTGGGAAGTGCAGGGGCGGCATTCCAGCTTTTTCTGCAGCACGAGGGCACGGGCGTGGTACGGGAAGTAGCCGAACTCTTCCACACCCGGCCCGTAGAGCGCGACGACGGGGGTTCCCACCGCCGTAGCCAGGTGCATCACGCCGGTATCGCCGCCGGCCAGCACACGGGCCCGCTTGAGCAACGCCGCGGTCCCCGAGAGGTCGAACTGGCCGGCGGCGTTGGCCACCGCCCCGCCCCCAGCCTCCACCAGCGCCTCGCCCAGCGACTCTTCTCCCGGCCCGCCCACCACGACGATGTCGCTCGCGGCGCGTGCGCGACGCACCAGCGCCTCCCAGTGGGCCAGCGGCCACCGCTTGGTGGCGTGGGCTGCGCCGGGTGCTACCGCGACGAGAGTGCGGGCTTGGCCCAGCCCGTGGCGGTTGAGGAATTCATCTGCCTGCTGCTGGGCCTGGGTGGGAAAGAAGAACTCCGCCCCTCGGCCGTCGGGCTGGACGTCCAGTCCTGCCGCCGCTGCGAAGTAGCGTTCGGCCACGTGGCCCAGGTGTCCGCCCCTGCGGCGCCCGGTGCGGATGATCAGCGTGCGCCGGAACCGGTGCTTGGGGAAGCCTGTCCAGCTACCGCCAACCAGCTGTCGCAACGCCATGGATCGGACCGAGCCGTGGAGATCGAGCCGGTGTGTCCAGTCAGTCTCCCGCAGGCGGCTGGCGAGCCCTGATAGCGGCGCCGAGCGATCCCAGGCGACCACCTCGGTGACACGCGGGTTGTGGCGCAGCGTGTCGGCCATGTCTGTGCGGACCACATAGGTGATCCGGGCTGCGGGATGGCGGGCGCGCAGGACGCGCACCAATGGCGTGGTGAGCAGGATGTCGCCGATCGACGAGAATCGGACGATCAGGATGCGAGGGATGTCACCGGACACGGATCGAATCTACTTTGCTCCATGGCCAGGCCGCGCAGCATCCTCTGGATCGACGACGAGATCGAGACGCTCGATTCCCAGGTGCTCTTTCTCGAGCAGCAGGGGTTCACGGTGGAGCGCGCGGCCAACGGCGATGATGCCCTCGCGATGCTCCGTCGGCAGTCGTACGGGGTGATCCTCCTCGATGAGCAGATGCCGGGGACACGCGGACTCGAGCTCGTGCCGATGCTGCGCGCCGTCGACAGCTCGCTGCCCGTCGTGATGGTCACCAAGAGCGAGGAACCGGACACGCTGCGTGACGCGATCGGCGTCGAGATTGCCGATTACCTCATCAAGCCGGTCAGTCCCCGACAGGTGCTCTCGGTGATCACCCGGCTCCTCGAGGGAGACAGGATCCGGCAGCAACGCTTGTCGCGTGATTTCGTCGCTCGTTTCCGGGAGCTGGAGTCGCGCCGTGGCGCGGTGCTGGCCTGGCGCGAGTGGATCGAACTCGTCGCCGAGCTCGCTGACTGGGAGGTGCGGCTGGGCCAGGCAAACGAGCCGGGCCTGCAGGAGGCGTTGCGCACCCTGCAGAGTTCGGTCCGCCTCGACTTCGCCCGCTTTCTCGAGCGCAACTATCCGGGCTGGCTCGCCGAGGGCGGTGCCGACCGGCCCCCGCTCTCGGTCGACGTGGTCTCCGAGTTCGTGCGCCCGGTCCTCGACGCGCACGCGCGAGTGATGCTGGTGGTGGTCGACTGCCTCCGGCTCGATCAGTGGACGGTGATCCGACCGCTGGTGGAGCAGCACTTCGATGTCGAGGTCGACCACTACTTCTCGATCGTGCCGACCGCCACGCCATACAGCCGCAATGCGATCTTCTCCGGGCTCTATCCCAACGAGCTGCTGCTGCGGCACCCCGAATGGTGGAACGAGGAGGAGGACACTTCCCTCAACGCCCATGAGGGGGAGCTCCTCACCGAGCAGTTGCGCGAGCTGACCGGGCGCGACGTCGAGGTGCGCTACGAGAAGATCTTCAGCGCCGCCGATGGCGAGCACATGATGCGCCGGCTCCCGAGCCATCTTGCGCGTGACGGCGTGACGGCGTTGGTGTTCAACTTCATCGACCAGCTCACTCACGGTCGTACCGAGAACGAGGCGCTCTACGAGGTCGCTCGCGACGCGCCCGCACTCCGCTCGCTCACCCGCACCTGGTTCGAGCGCTCGGCTCTGTTCGACGCGCTGAAGGAGGCCGAGCGGAGGCGAGTTCCGGTGATCCTGACCACCGATCACGGGTCGATTCATTGTCACTCGCCGGCGACGATCTTCGCGCGACGCGACGCCACCCAGAGCCTGCGATTCAAGTTCGGTGAGGACCTGCGCGTCGAGCGGGAGAACGCCGCCATCGTGGTCGACGACCTCGCCGCGTGGGGCCTGCCGCCGCGGAGCGCGCAGACCCGAATGGTGCTCGCCACCGACGATCATTTCTTTGTCTACCCCACGAAGCTCAGGGAGTACCAGGCCAGGTATCGCGGGGCGTTCCTGCACGGCGGCGTGTCACCGGAAGAGGTGGTGTTGCCGGTGGCGTTGCTGACGCCGAGGCACGACTGAACCGGCCCGGGGTACGGCGCCGACTCTTTGCACTTCTCCGGCCGCGGGCGGGCCTCTTTTCCATCGGGCTGGCGGCGGCGCTTGTTGCATCGCTCCTCGACGCGCTCGCGATCGGATTTCTCAACCCGCTGCTCAACCATCTTTTCGGTGACCGGTCCTCGCTGACTGGTGGGCCCACCCGCCTCGACGGCGTGCTGTCCGTCATCGCCGCCCCTTTTGTTGACGCGGACTCCGCGGCCCGCGACCTGGTCCTGCTTTTTCTGGCCGCACTGGTGATCAAGAATTTCGCGTCATATGGGTCGGCATACTGTTCGGTCGTGGTTCAGGAGGGGCTGGTGCGCGACCTCCGCCGGCAGCTCTACCGGCACCTCCTGCGCCTCGAGCTCTCGGTATTTCAGCGCATCAGGGGGGGGCAATTGGCAGCGAGCGTCGTGAGTGACACCGACCAGGTGAAGCTGGTGGTCGTGGCCGCCCTTGCTGCCTTCTTCGAGAACTTCGCCAAGATCGTGTTCTACCTGATCCTCATGGCGCTGGTGTCGGTGCGCCTGACCGCCATGGTGCTGCTGCTCGCGCCGCTGCTGGTGATCGGCATCCAGTTGCTGCTGAAGCGCCTGAAGCGGTACTCACGGGTGTTTGTGCATGAGCGTGGTGCCCTGACGGCGACGGTGACCGAGCGGCTCATGGCGATGAAGCTCATCCGGGCATTCGGTGCCGAGTCGACCGAGGGCGTATCGTTCGACCAGCAGGCAGAGCGGTATCGCAAGGGATATATCCGCACGCAGCGCTATGCACTGATGACATCGCCCGTGAGCGAGATGTTTGGCGGCGCGATGATCATGCTGATCCTCTGGGCGGCGAGCAGCACCAACGTATCGGGGGTGGAGCTGAATGCGGCAAACACGATCGCGTTCCTGTTCGCCGCAGGCCGCATGATGTCGCCCGTGAAGGCGATCACCCAGTTCCCGGCGCAACTCGCGATCAGCGAGGCGAGTGCCGAGCGGGTGTTCGATCTCCTTGACCTGCCCGACACCGAATCGGATGTGCCGGCTGCCCGCGCGGCGGTGTTCGAGCGCGAGATCCGGTTTGACCATGTCACCTTCGGGTACGACCCGGCAGTGCCGGTCCTGGTGGATGTGTCACTCTCGATCAGGAAGGGCGAGGTCGTCGCGCTGGTCGGACCGAGCGGTGCGGGGAAGACCACCATGCTGGAGTTGGTCCCGCGGTTCCATGACCCGCAGCAGGGGACGGTGTTCCTCGACGATGCGCCGCTGCCCTCGCTCTCGCGTCCCTCGCTGCGTGGCCTGATCGCAGTGGTCAGCCAGGACACGGTGCTGCTGCACGACACGGTCCGGGCGAACATCGCCTACGGTGCACCCGGGGCCAGTGACGAAGCAATCGAGCAGGCGGCGCGGGCCGCCAATGCGCACGAGTTCATTGTCCAGTTGGGCGACGGCTACCATACGACGCTCGGGGAACGGGGCACCCGACTGTCGGGTGGCCAGCGGCAGCGGATCGCGATTGCCAGGGCACTTCTGCGCGACGCGCCGATACTCATCCTCGATGAGGCGACCAGTGCCCTCGACACCGAATCGGAACGGCTGGTCCAGGAGGCCATCGACCGGCTCATGCAGGATCGCACCGTGCTCGTCATCGCGCATCGTCTTGCGACTGTGCGGGACGCCGATCGCATCGTCGTCCTTGAATCGGGACGGGCGGTCGAATCCGGACCGCATGCCGAATTGCACGCACGAGGGGGCCTCTATCGTCGACTTCATGATCTCCAGTTTTCGGCGGCCGAGGTGACAGCATGATGACCGATCGACCGGTCCTGTTCATTGCACCGTTTGACGACGCGGGACACGCCCATTCGATGCAGCGTCGTCGGGCACTGGAGCGCCTCGGCGCACGGTTGACCACCTTCGACCTGCTGGCGAAGCCGTCGCTGCTCGAGCGATTTCGATCGGGCGACCAGGCAAAGCGCCTGGAGCGCGCCCTGGTGGAGAGCGATCCCGAACTGGTCCTGGTGTGCGGCACCAACCAGCTCGGCGAGGAGCAGGTGGACCGGCTGCGGGGGCTCTCACGGGCGCGCTGGATCACGTGGATGACCGATGACATGCGGACCGTGGCCACCGCCGCTCTGCAGGCGCGGGCATACGACCACATCTACGCCGTGGGCACTGACGTCGCCGCAGAAGTGTCCGAGCGACTGGGTCGAACCGTCGACGTGCTGTCGCTGGCGGCCGACCCCTCAGTCTATCGTCCCATCAAGACGCGCGACCAGTACCGTGCAAATGTGGTGTTCGCGGGCACAGCCACGCCGCATCGGGAGCGGCTGCTCGCTGAACTGGTGGAGTTCGGGTTGGCGCTCTGGGGCCCGGGGTGGCGACGCACCGCACTGCGCGACTACTGTCGCGGCGAGGCACCGAGCACCGAGGAGTACGTGAGGGCCTACGCCGGCGCATCGGTCGCAATCAACATCCACCATGTCAGCACGGAAGACGGCGCGCCCGAGGCCGGGTGCAACGAGCGCCTCTTCGAGCTGGCATCGATGGGCGTGGCGCAGGTGGTCGATGATCGCGGCGACGTCGCGAGGTCATTCGCGATCGGACGTGAACTTGCCGTGTTTCGCGACGCGGGCGAGCTGCGCCAGACGGTGCGCGAACTCCTGGAGGATCCCCACCAGGCGGAACGCCTCGGACAGGGCGCGCGGGCGCGCCTGCTGCAGGACCACACCTACATGCACCGCCTTCGTCACCTCATTCTCGACCAGCCCAGGCCCATGGCCCCGCGGTGACGCCGGGCGCTCACTCCCCGCCGATCAACTTCACGTAGAGATCCACGTATCGCTCGGCCATGGTGCGATGGGTGAAGTGATCGAGGACATGCTGGCGGACCGCCTCCCGATTGAGTTTGTCGAGACCGGGACGCAGCGCCACCAGCTCGTCAAGGGTGTCACCCATCGCGCCGGACTCGGGCGTGATGATCTCCGGCAACGCACCCCGCCTCGTGCCCAGCACCGGGGTGCCGCTCACCATCGCTTCGATGGTCGTGAGGCCGAACGGCTCGTCCCATTGTGCGGGCATCCACAGGCATGCCGCGTCGGCGAGCAGCTGGCGCTTCCGATTCCCACCCACGCTGCCGACAAATCGCACCCCGCGGCGCAACGATGGCCGCCACCCACCCGCCACCGTGATCGGCCGACCCGCACGGCGAGCGCCGTTCACCGCCCACCGCCAACCCTTTGCGCGATGCAGACGGCCGAGGAAGAGGTCGCGACCCGCCGACCCTGGCTGAAAGGTGTAATCCGCCGGGTCGAGGCCGTTGTGCACCCAGCGGGAAAGGCCGTGGCGTGTTGCATGGTTCGCCGAAAGCCCGACTGCGGTGGAGGGCAACGTCCGACCGGGTTGCGCATTGCCATGGAAGGTCCAGAGGAATGGCACGTCGGCGTGAAGCGCCCTCACCGGGACGTGGGCATGCACGACGTCGACGCCGGGCGGGAGCAGTGGCGTGAGGTCGACACCGCCTGGCCGCTCGGCCACGGCGGGGTCGATCGGGATCAGGCGTGCTTCAGCGACCGATGTCCCGGGGTACGCAACCAGCGAAACCGTCACGCCGCGTTCGGCGAGCCCGCGCGCGAGCCAGGTGACCACCCGCTCGCTTCCGCCGTAGCCATCGACGGGGAGCCGTGCCGGGTAGTAGAGCAGCACATGCAGCGTGCTTGCCATCTGGCATCCGTGGGTTGAGTTTGGGCCGACCCGACCGGCCAGCGAGGTATGGTGTCGATTTCCGGTTTCACGATCGTCCGCAACGCGACCGTGCTCGATTTCCCGATCGAGGCGAGCATCCGTTCCGTCCTTCCCGCGGTCGACGAGTTCGTCGTGAACGTCGGGGTGTCGGAAGATGACACCCTCGAGCGGGTTCGCGCGATCGGCGACCCGCGAATCAGGATCATCGAGAGCACGTGGGACCGCTCCATTGGGCCGGCCATGCTGGCCCGCGAAACCGACCGCGCCCGCGAAGCGTGCAACACATCGTGGGGTATTTACATCCAGGCTGACGAGGTGCTGGAGGACGGTGGCGCCGCGATGATCGCCGAGGCCATTGCCAGGCACGACACCGACGAAAGCATCGAGGGCCTCCTGGTGGATTACATCCATTTCTACGGCGGGTTCGACTCCACTGCAACCAACCGGACCTGGTACCGGCGGGAGACGCGTGCACTGCGACTCGGCGCGGCGCACCAGGTGCATTCCTATCGCGATGCCCAGGGATTTCGTGTCGGTCCGGAAGACCGGCGAATTCGCTGCGCTCAGTCGGGCGCGACGATGAATCATTACGGATGGGCACGGCCCGCATGGGCGCTTGCGGCGAAGCGCCGCGAGGACCTCGAGATCTATCCGTGGCGCAAGGCGCAGGACGCCGCGCGCCCGCTCCTGCCCTGGATCCCGGGAATCCGCCGGTTCCGGGGCGCGCATCCCGCGGTGTTGGCTGACTGGATCGCGGAGCGCGCGCAGGGCGAGCGGCTCGTTGCGCCATTCCGTTGGGAGGGGCACCACGTCAGCCTGGCGTTGTCGGGGATTGTTGAGCAACTCACCGGATGGCGCCCGTTCGAATACCGCAACTACGTGATGGTGTGAGTGATGGTGTGACCATTCCGTCAGCGATCACGGCACCGCCACGGCGCCACGATGCCCGGTATCAGGTCGACGGGAGCGCCATTTCCCGGTCGTCGAACAGCAGCGCAAGGCGGGCGTCGTAGGTGTGCTCCTTCATCGCGTGGGCATGGCCCCGTGCTGCCATTGCACGGCGCTGGTCGGGATGGCCAAGGAGGTCAAGGACGATCGCGACGCATTCATCGGGGCTCCGGAACCACCGGCAGTGCTCCCGATCCTGAGCGTACATCTCGATTCCCGGCACCCACGGTCCGACATACGCGCCGCCGCAACCCATCACCTTCCACATGCGGTCCGATGCCGACGCCAATTCTGCCTCCTGCGCAGGAACGGCGTGGGCCCCCAGCGACACCGCCGCCGCGCCGACCACCTCGGCGAACCGCGCGCCAACCACACGTCCGCCGCGCACCGGAATCGCCGGCGGCGCAATGTTCCACCCCGGCCCGCGAACCTGGAGGTCGCACGCTCCTGCCACCGCCTCCAGGAGCGTCCAGCGATGCGGATAGGGTCCCGAGCCCACGAAGCTTGCTTCACAGATGTCGGCGGGGCGAAGCTTGCTCGCCGGACGTTCAGTGTCCGGATCGAGTGCCTGGGGCAGGAACCGAACCTCCGGTACCCCTCGCGACTCCCACAATTCCCGCTGGTTTGCATAGGTGGTGTACATCACGTCACAGATCTGCCCCAGCTCGACCGTCCCCCGGTGCTCGACCGCGTCGAAGAACCAGAATGCGGAGCGTCGGCCCCGCACCAGTGTCCGGAGCCGTCGCGCCCCGAGCCGGATCGCGTGACGGGTGCACAGGATGAAGTCGGGGTCGAACGCCGCGATGCGACGCGCGAGGATTGGCGCGGCGAGGCTGCCGAAACGGCGAGTATCACCGAGCACGTCGAACACCTTCGCGGTTGCGCCCATGCGGCGCGCGGCGCTCGCGATCTGGGCTTCCGAGCGATGCGATGCGTTGGCGCCCACGATGGCGATGCGATGATAGCGCGGCGATCCGCTGGGCTGATCCAAGGGCGTCACGAATGACCTCGCCGCGTACCGTAGTCCTGCTGACGTCGGTGGCGGGATGGCGCGGGTCTGCCACCTCGTACCACAAGATAGCGGTCGGCATGATCGCGAGTGGCTGGCGTGTGCACGCACTCCTGGGGGGCGAGGCACTCCGCACCCGTTTCGAGGAATGCGGGGCCAGCGTCGGTGTGATCGGGTTGCGCTCGACAGGGCTCGGCGCTGCCAGGATGCTTGCCCGAAAGTTTGCAGAAGTGGATGCATCGGTGGTGATCACCGACACCCCGCGTGATTTCAGGGTTGGCGTGCTTGCACGAATCTTTCACCGGACGCCGGTGGTGTATCGGTACAACCTGTCGTACCGGGCGGCCCACCAAGGCATCGTCGAGCGCATGTACCTGCGCGGCGGTGCGGGATGCGTGTTCCAGAGTCGAGCGATCCAGGACGAATTCCTGGCGGCTTATCCGTCGCTCCGGGACCATCCACGCTGGCTGATCCCGAATGGTTACGATGTTCCTGACGAAGCCACAGACGAGGCGGCGGCGCGGGAGCTCGGCCAACGCCTCACCCTCGACGGTGGCCAACCAGTGGTGCTGTGCGGTGCGATGCTGGCAAGCCGCAAGGGACACGACGTGCTCCTCGAAGCAGTCCGACGACGGCGGGAGCTGGGCGATTCGTTCACGCTGGTGTTGTGCGGGACGGGCGGGGAAGCGGCGTCGATCGCCGAGAGTGCGAGGGCATTGGGCGTGCCGGCAGTGTTCACCGGCATGCTCGATGCGCGCGAAATGCGCGCAGCGTTCCGGCTCGCCGATGTGGTGGTGCACCCATCGGAGCGGGAGATCTTCCCCAACGTCGTGGCCGAGGCGATGATGGCGGGGCGGGCGGTCGTTGCGGTCGATTCGTGGGGCACGGCGGAGGTGCTCGGCGATGCAGGCGTGCTCGTTCCCCCGCAGGATGCCGATGCGCTGGGCGCAGCCATCGTGCGATTGCTCGGCGATGCCGGCGAGCGCGAACGACTCGGTTCGGCGGCGCGGGAGCGGGTGCGGACGATGTTTCCAATGGAGCGAATGGTCGACGGCTACCGCAGGGTGATCGAGGCGGTGACCGCGGGGTGACCTACGTGACGGGAGGCCGCTGTCGCGGCCCCCAGGCACTGATTTCGGAACTAGAGGCGGATCGATGCCATCAGCGAGAGCGTACGGGTCTTGATGCTCGGCTCGAGCGACACGTCATCGAAGAAGGCCTCGTAGACGTTCGTGAGGCCGAGGTCGGCGCGAATGCCCACGGCGAACTTGCCGAACTCGATCCCAGCTACACCGATGCCGCTGAACTCGGTGGACTTCGCCTTCAGCCCGCCTCCATCTTCGTCCTCGAGGTCCTCGCAGTCGGTCGACGCGCTGAAGCCGCCTCCCGATGCCTTCAACTTGCAGCTCACCTTGAACCCGATCGCGGGGCCGGCTCCGACATAGAACCGCGACGTGCTGCCCATCGGAAATCCGACCTTCACAAGGACCGGCACCTGGACGTATGCCAGCTTGTTGGTGGCATCAAACCCCTCCTCCTCGTCCTCGAACTTGGCGCCCTTGCCGGTGTAGTAGATCCCCGGCTCGATCGAGAATCCCGACATGTCAAAGCGCGCGAATGCGCCGGCGATGAAGGCGCTATAGTTCTTGGTGCCGTCGACCAGGTCGCCGGTGAGGGTGGCGAGCGACGCGCCGGCGGCCACGCCGAACTGAGCCGACTGGGCACCGATGGGGGCGAACGGAAGCGCGACAAGTGCCACGGCAATGACACCCAGCGTGAGCGGACGACGCATAAGAACTCCTGTCAGAAATGGTGGTGGCCGGGTCCCGGCCTGTCAGTTCCGATCCCCGGAACCGAAGGGCGTACGGAATGCTTTTCAAGAGGTTTCAGTGTGTAACCCTACCACCACGCCCCGCATTCTGGTAGCGTGTTTCCCGACGATGAGGCCCTGAAAACGCACACCGACATTCTCTTCACGTTCGACTTCCCGCCGATGGGTGGCGGCATCGCCCGTTGGATGGAGGCGCTGGCGACCTCGCATCCTTCCGGGACGCTGGTGGTGTCGACGGGCGCGGTCCCCGGGTCGCAGGACTTCGATGCGGGATGCGTGAGCAGGATCGACCGAATCGCCGTAAGTGCGTCGCGACTTCGGACGATTCCGGGCCTCGCTGCATGGAGCCATCGGGCCATCCGGCTTGCCTCGTCGCCGACGGTACGTTTCGCCTGGTGTGGCAACGTTCGGCCGGCAATCTATCCGGCATTCGCCGCGCATCGGCGGCGCGGGCTCCCCTTCGGCGTGATCGTCCACGGCGGCGACCTCCTGACGCTGCGGGAACGCATGCGCGCAGGGCGCTGGAAGCGCCACCTGCTCCGCCGGATGATGGGTGCGAGTTCGGTGTTCGTCGCGAATTCTTCGTGGACCGCACGCGCGTGCCGCGACCTCCTGGCGGAGCTCGACATCGACGCCGATGTCCGGGTGGTTCCACCGGGCACCGATCCCGAACGGTTCCGTCCGGATCGTTCGGCGGGTGACCGATTCCGGGTCAGCAGGGCATTGCCTGCGGGGTGGTGGCTCGTCACCGTGGCGCGACTCGTCCCCCACAAGGGTATCGATACCGCGCTCCACGCCGTCGCCGAGTTGGCATCGTCGCGACCCGACCTGCACTACGCGGTCATCGGCCGGGGTGACGATCTCGGACGGCTGGAGCACCTTGCAGAGGAGCTCGGCATCCGTGATCGGGTGCAATTCCTCACCGACGTGAGCGACGCGGAGCTTCCGTCTGCGTACGCGATGGGTGATATCTACGTCGGCCTCTCGCGTGAACATGGCATCGAGGTCGAAGGATTTGGCATCGCTCTGCTCGAGGCAGCGGCCACCGGGCTCCCTGTGGTCGCGGGGCGGAGCGGCGGGACCAGCGACGCGGTGGAGGATGGCGTGACTGGCCGCCTCGTCGATCCACTGTCGGCAGCGGAGGCGGCTCGGACCATCTCATCGCTGCTCGACGATCCTGAGCATGCGGCCAGGCTCGGCCTCGCGGGCCGTGAGCGGGTTATCGCTGAGTTGACGTGGGACGCAGTGGTTGCGAGGCTTCGGTCCCTGGGAGAGGAGTTCGGCAGACAATGATGGCATCCCCGGGATGGGTCGCGATCCGGTCGCGGTGGCGCCGCGACCCGCTCTTCAAGCTCGGCGCGACATTGGTGGCGCTCGTCATTGTCGCTGCCGCATTCGCACCCTGGTTGGCACCCCACGACCCGTATCGCGGCGATCTCGCCAACGACTACCTCGCCCGACCAGGGGGGAAGTTCCTGTTCGGCGCAGACGCGCAGGGACGCGACGTCTGGTCACGCGTCCTGTACGGCGCGCGAATCTCCCTGCTGGTGGGTACCATCTCGCAGGTCGTCGCCGTGACGCTCGGCCTCACGATGGGATTGCTCGCCGGCTATTACCGCAGCTGGGTGGATCTTTTCGTGATGCGGCTGGCGGACATCACCCTCGCCTTTCCCTCGCTGCTGCTCCTGATCGCTGTCGCGGCTGCGGTCAAGCCGTCGCTACCGATGATCTTCGTGGTGATCGGGGCCGTCGGCTGGGCGGGGATGGCACGGCTGGTCCGGGCCCAGGTGCTGGTGCTGTCGCGCAGCGAGTACGTGATGGCGTCGCGTGCACTGGGCGCGGTCGATCGCTGGATCCTCTGGAAACACCTGGTGCCCAACGTGCAGGCGCCGGTGATCATCACCGCGACGCTCGGCGTGGCTGGCGCGATCATGGCCGAAGCGGCGTTGTCGTTCGTCGGCCTTGGCGCGCAGCCACCGACGCCGAGCTGGGGCTCGATGGTGGCCGAGGGGCGTGATCTCATCCGGGTGGCACCCTGGGTCAGCGTGCTGCCGGGCGTTGCCGTTGGGGTTGCGGTACTGGGATTCAACCTCGTGGGCGACGGGTTGCGCGAATCGCTCGACCCGACGCTGGAGCGCAGCGCGTGACCGATTTTGCGGCGCTGCGGCGAGATGAGTTCGGGGCGCTCGATGGACACGGCATCTTCATGAACATGGCGTCGGTGGGCCCGATGCCGGGGCGGAGCGTGGATGCACTGGAGGTGGCGAACCGCGACCGTGGCCGTCCGTCAACCTGGACCGGCGATCGACTCGATGGCGTGCTCGCCGATGCCCGACGCACTGCTGCCCGGCTGATCAACGCGCAGGTTTCCGAGATCGCGTTGATGCCCAATACCACGACCGGGCTCAATGTTGCGGCGCGTGCGCTGCCGCTCGGCGCCGGCGACATCGTGCTGACCTTTGACCGCGAGTTTCCGGCGGTGATGTATCCCTGGATGGCGCGGGCCGGTGAAGGCATCGTCGTGGAACGCATTGCGTGCACCGACGAAGGCTGGCCGGACGAGGCGAGGCTGCATGAGCGCCTGCGCGACCCGGCGGTGCGCGCGGTGTGCGTTTCGCTGACCCAGTTCATCAACGGTTACACGATCGATCTCGGCGCGTTGTCGCAAGCAACCAGGGCGGGTGGGCAGTGGTTGATCGTCGATGCGATCCAGGCCTGCGGACAGGTCCCGGTGGATGTGGTCGCCACGCCGGTGGATTTCCTTGCGTGTGGCGCGCAGAAGTGGCTGATGAGCCC
>JACDBX010000147.1 GCA_013694695.1 Gemmatimonadales bacterium
GTCATGGGGCACACTGAAGTCCTCGCCGTCCTGGACAATCAGCTCATCCCGTCAGCAGCGAACCCGGAGCTGAAGAAGCACCTGATGGCAACCCGCACCGCGGTTGCGGGCCATCTGGCAATAGCGAAGGAGTTGCAGGGTACGCGAACCGCCCGGCGGTAGGTTGACTTGGTAAAAACTGGCGGGTGACGAGGCTGAATTCGTCACCCGTCAGTCGTTTCGGGTCCGCGATGGCTCTCGCTACCGCGCCAGGCAGACCTGCCCCGCCCAGAAGTGCACGATGCGAGCGTCGGCGCGCTCCGACGCGAGCAGCCCCGCGAGCCCCCCGGCGTTGAACTCGATGCCGAGCGTGGATTTCCGTACCTTGGCCGAGTACGCGCTCTCCACTTCCGCGCGCGTGGAACCCACACCAATGCCGCTCATCGTGGTCGGTGCAGGACCGCGCGCATCGGGCGTGGGGTCGATCGCGCCGGCGGCGACCGACCAACCAATAAACCGCGCGGCGGTGTCGGTGGCGAACCAGAGTTGGAGCCCCGATGTGCGCCACGAAGCCACGGTCGCGCGGCAGTCGATATTCTCGCCCAACTCCGGCGCCTCGCCGCGGACACTGGCGGTGACCATCTCGAGGAGACGCCGGCGCGGCGTGCCGAACGGCAGTTGACGGGTCGAGCCCGAGGGCACCAGCACGAGGCGCAGACCTTCGGCTTCCACGGCGAGCAGCGCGGCGTGTGGCGTATCGACGGTCGCCGGCGGCGGCGTTGCGGTTGCCGCAGGGCGCGAGGCGGTGTCGCGGTGGTCCACCACTGCCGCTACTGGCGGCTTCGGCGCCGCAGATCCGTCGCACGCCACCAACAGCACCGGCACAATCACCAGCAGCGCGGCTGCGCACGCACGAACATCCCGAAGCATCGCCATCGCACCGTAGACCTCAGAGAATGGCGGCTGGCCGCTCGTTGTCGCCGACAAGCCGGCTCAGTTCATCTGGTGCTTGCCGAGCTTGCCCAGTTCGCTTTCCAGCAGGCTCACCATCTTGTGAGCAGCACCGGTGACCGCTTGCTCGACGGTGAGGGCCATATCGCTTACTGAAGTCGGCTCGCGACCTGCGAGTCGCGCCTCAAGCATGCATCGCTTGTCAGCAGCACCTGACTTGGAGGCGCTGTTCTCGTCACTCAGGTGCACTTCCAGCCTTGTGATCTTGCCAGCGAAGCGCGACAGCACGTGGCCAAGAATTTCTTCGGCACTTTGGGTCATCGCCTCGTTTCCAGAGATATTGTTATCTGTATTTATTTGAATATGCATATCAGGTTGCTCCGATGACAGGTGACCAACATAGGCCTGGCGACCTGCGTCCCTGCGGCGGGGCGGTCAGGCGGTCGCGCCGACAACGCAATCTACCAGCATAGCCGCCTGTGCTGTGGGACCCGCCATCCGAGCAAGTCGGCCGGCTTGCGCACGCTAGACCCGCCGCAGGTCCGCCGTCGCGATCCGGGGCGCCCCTCGTACGGGCGCACCCGGATCAACGACATGCGCTACCGGATGTCGATCTTCACGTTCCTGACGGTTTCCACGGTCAACCCCTGCCATGTCACGTTGTAGCGGAACGATCCGCCGCCGTATTCCGGCTGAATGTCGCCACGCGCGCTGATGATGATCTTCGGCACCGGGTGATTCTCGACCGAATTCAGCGTTTCCCTGAACTGTGTGGCCACGCCTTTCAGGAGGCCGGGCATCGCCTCGAGGTCGGCAATCGTGAGCGACCCGTTGGCGACCGCCTGCTGGAAGGGAGCGTCCCACGGCACGAACCAGATCGCCACGGCATTGCCGGAGAGGTTGCTCATCTTCGGCGGGGTCATGCCCATCGGCTCGACGTGGAGGCTGAAGCCATCGACGAGCGACGGGCAGAAGAACGCGCCTGGAATGTCGTAGAAGTCGAACAGGTTGAAGCCGGCGGGCACGCAGTTGGGGTCACGATAGAACGTGATGGCCGCCCATTCGTCGGTGCGGTAGCCGAACCCGCCGACGCTGGCCGGCGACTCCGTCCGTGAGTAGAACGGGAACATCGGTGATTCGATGCGGAACAGGCCGCTGGACTTGTCGGCCTTGCTGGCCTGGGCGGTGCTGGCAGGTGGTTCGGCGGCGGGGCCGGCGAGTTGCCCGGCGTCGCAGGCAGCGAACAGGAGGCTCAACGCGAGCAGGGGAAGGCGGTTGGACATGGGACTCTCCGGTGACGGATGAGACTGTCGCAGAAGGCGTTATGGCTTCTGCAAGGTTGCGCGCGCCGAGGAAACGCGCCTACCTTGGCCACAGGATAGCCGGGCACCCTTCCCACATTCCGACCCTGCTCTTCCCTCCATGGGAAGACGGGGTCGAGGGAGCGATCCCCCCCGCATGATCCGGTTGAGCGTGCTCGGAACCGTCGACCTGCGCGACGCGAACGAGGCCGAGCTGCGTCAGGTCGTGATGCAGCCCAAGCGCCTCGCGCTGCTCGCCTACATGGCCGCGAGTGCAAGCGACATCCATCGCCGCGACACCCTGGTGGGGCTGTTCTGGCCGGAACTCGACAGCGAGCGGGCGCGGGCCGCACTCAGCAAGGCACTGCATCACCTCCGTGCCTCGCTCGGACCGGACGTCCTGGTCACCCGCGGCGACGAAGAGGTTCTGGTCGAACGCAACCACCTCTGGTGCGACGCAGCGGCCTTCGAGCAGGCCCTCGACCAAGGCCGCGCCGAGGCGGCCCTCGGCCTCTACGGCGGCGACCTGCTGAAGGGGTTCTTCCTCTCCGACGCCCCGGAATTCGAGCACTGGGTGGAGGGGGAGCGCGAGCGCCTGCGCCGGCGCGCTGCTGCGGCCGCGTGGGCACTGGCCGAAAACGACGAGCGGGCGGCCAACCTCGCGGGTGCAGCCAACTGGGCCCGCCGGGCGCAACTCCTGTCACCCGATGACGAGGCCGGGCTGCGGCGGCTGCTCGCCGTCCTCGAGCGCGCCGGTGATCGGGCGGGCGCGGTCCGCGTATACGAAGACTTCGCCAGTCACCTCGCGCGCGAGTACGAGCTCACGCCGTCGCAGGAAACCCAGGCACTGGTTGCCCGGATGAAGGCCGAGCCACCGGTCCACGCGGTCGGTCCTCAGCTCACACCGCCTCCCGTGACGCCTGCTCCGGCGACAACACCTCCCCTGACACCTGCTCCAACTACAGCCGCTCCACTGGACGGCGCCTCCGTCCCCCTACCGGCGGGGGCGAAGCGGCGCACCGGCTGGCTCGTGGCCGCCGGCGCCGCACTCGTCATTGGAACTGGATCGATCGTCTATTTCCAGACGCCCGGCGAAGGGCCGATGCTCGATCCCCAGCGCGTGGTCGTGGCCCCGTTTGAAAATCGCACGGGTGAGCGCGTGCTCGATCCGGTGGGCAGCATGGCCACCGACTGGATCATTCAGGGGCTTTCCCATACAGGGCTGGTTGAGGTCGTTCCGTTCACGGCAACGCTCGGCTCCGCGCGCCTCGGCCCGAGCTTCCTCGATCCAGGCGACACCGCCGAACGCGTCGCGGCGCTCGCGCGCGAAACCGGCGCCGGGTTGGTGGTCGCGGGATCGTACTACCTCGAAGGCGACTCGCTCGTGGTGCAGGCGCGGATCACGGACGCGATCGCGGGCAAGGTCCTGCTGGCTCTCGATCCCATTCGTGCCGATCGCAACCACCCGCTCACAGCGGTCGAGGCGCTCCGGCAACGCGTGATGGCGAGCCTGGCGCCATACGTCGATGCAAGGATGAGCGATTACGCCCGCATCATCAGCCGCACGCCGTCCTACGAGGCGTATCGCGAGTACGCGGAAGGCATGGACCTGTTCATCGCGACGAACTGGCAGGGCGCCATCGAGCGGTTCACCAGAGCTGTCGAATACGATACGGCCTACACCTCGCCGCTCGTTCTGACCGCCATCGCCTATGCGAACCTGGGCGATTATGGCGCAGTGGATTCCGTGGCTCGGCTGGTGGAGCCGTACCGTCATCGTCTCGCTGAGTATGACAGGCTGGCCATCACAGCGGCGACCGCCTGGGCACGCGGTGACTACGCGACCAGCTACGATGCCGCCAGGCGCGTTGCCCAGCTGGCTCCAAACACGATCGCGCACGGGCAGTTGGCCAGGGAGGGTCTGATCCTGAACCGGCCGCGTGAGGCACTGCGCGTGCTGTCAGATCTCGATCCGAGCCGGGGGGAGCTCCGCGGCTGGTTTCCGTACTGGAACAACCTGACGACGGCCCGCCACCTTCTCGGCGATCACCGCAGAGAGGCGCAGGACGCGCGCAACGCCCGCGCACTGTTCCCGGATACGCCGGAGCCACTGCGGTTCGAGCTGCGCGCGCTGGCAGCAGAGGGACGCGCAGGCGAGGTCGCTCAGGAGCTGGACGCGCAGGGCGCGACACCGGGGGCCGCCCAACAGCGCACGGGCCAGTTCATGCGCGAGGCTGCGGTGGAGCTGCGCGCCCATGGGAAGGAAGCCGAAGCCGATACGTTGTTCGCCCGGAGTCTGCGCTGGTATCTCGAGCGCCCTGCTGACGTGCAACGGGAGCCCGCTTTTCGCCGCGCACTCGGCGAAGCCTACTACATGGCCGGGAAGTGGGATGACGCCAGTCGGATCCTGCGGGAACTTGCGGTGGAACGCCCCGATGACATCAGCGTGCGGGGGCGCCTGGGCACGCTGGCGGCACGCCGGGGCGACCGGGTGCAGGCCGAGCGCATTTTTGCGGAGCTGGCTGCGGAGAAACGACCCTACCTGCTCGGTCAGCACACGTACTGGTGCGCGCGCATCGCCGCCCTTCTCGGCGACCGGGCGCGCGCTGTTTCCTCACTGCGGGAAGCCTTTGCGCAGGGGCGCACGGAGTGGATCGAGCTGCACCGCGATCGTGACCTGGAAATGCTCCGCGATTACCGCCCGTTCCGTCAGCTTCTGCGGCCGAAAGGCTGACGCTCAAACGTCAGCGCTGCGTGCCGACGGTGATTGGGTGGCAAACGCTGCCGGCGAGGACGGAGCGGTGAGCGGTGTGGATCGCAGGGATGAAGTGTCCTCCAAACCGGGTACAGCCCAAACCCCGAGGGCCTCCCCCGGGGTCTCCATCGTCGAGCTGCCGGATCAGAAGCTGATCGAACCTTGCGTCGTGTACTGGCCGGTTCCCGTGAGCCCTGGCACGGTGGCGGTTCCGG
>JACDBX010000146.1 GCA_013694695.1 Gemmatimonadales bacterium
GGCGTTCCGCCACATGCCCGATCAGGACATCCGCGACATCGCGGCCTACCTGAAGCGCGCCGTCAAGCCGGTGCGCAACAAGGTACCCGACAGCGAAGGCCCTCCCGATTTCTGGGCGAGTGGGTACACGGCGGACCAGATCGGGACCTATCCCGCGCCGGACTTTCCGACGGCTCGGGAGCAGAAGCCGTGAGGCTGCCTAGCGCTTGAGGATCGGGATGATCGCGTCGCGCAGCGAGATCCACAGAAACTGCGGCAGCGATCGCTGAGGTGTCCAGCGCAGGCGGACCACTCCGTTCTCCGGGGTTTTCCCGCCGGCGCTGGTGTTGTCTCCCTGCACTATGAACTCGTTGGCGGCAAACTTCGCGAGCGCGCGCCGGATACCGCCGAGCGGGCCAGTCCGCGCCACCCCCGGCACCTCGACCTTGAGCCCGCTCCACCGCGGCACCACCGTCCCGGTGGCGAGGCCGTTCCTCACCCTGGCGTTGAAGGTGATCTGCTCCAGCTCCCCGGCGGAAAAGCCCAGCTTGGTGGCACCGAGGAGGAACGGGGTGAATGCGGTGGCGGGCATCCGGCCCAGCCGGCCGCTGTAGGTCATCGAGAAGTCCGGCGCGAGCAGCGGGATCGCCATCTCCACATGGAACGCCCCCTTTCCCATCAGCCTCGAATCGGCCACGAGCCGCATCGGGGTGGTGCTGGTCTGCTTGATCGGATCGGTCGACAGGTTGAGCACGGTGACCCGCAGGTTGTCGAACCGCACCGCGCCCGGCTGGTCGGCCTCGGCGCTACGCTCACGATACGACATCCGGCCGGCGAGGGTGATCGTGTCGATCGCGATGACCACGTCGACATCGGCCATCGCTTGCTGCGGCGTGCGCTTGGGGCTGCCCCGCCCGCGGGACGGCAGTCGCTTGTCGGTGTAGATGTCGAAGATGAACCCCGATACGTCGGCGCGGCGCACGTTGTAGCGGTCGAGTCGCAGGTAGCTCACCAGGTCCGCGCCATGGATTGCAACGCTATCTGCCGACAGCGCGAGGCGATCGCTGCGCCAGCGGTTCCGGCGCACGAAGTCGGCGTCGGATCCTTCTGGCCCCACCTTGATGTCCGCGGCGAAGGCGCTGCTGTCAGCCACGTTCACGAGCAGCCGCCCGACCGCGACGCGGTCACCGCCACTGTCGCGGCGCAGCACGCCTCTTGCCTCGAGCGTTACCGGGCCGATCGGCGTCGGCGTGTCCCACAGGGCCGGATGGTCACCGAAGGCGACGTGGGTGATCAGCATGGTGTCAAGCGACGTGGTGGTGCGGAACTCCGACCCGAACGTGTTCTGCACCAGCGTCGTGCGGGTGAGCACGAAGGTGTCGAGCGTCACCATCCGGCCAATCGCGCGCAGCACCGCCTCCATCGGCGGGCTCTGCGCGCGCACCTGTGGCACCGCCGTGGCCGCGTCGGTGCGCGGACCAGCAGGCGACACCTGAACCGTGGCGCTGTCGATCGTCATGCGGCCGACACTCACGTTGCCAGACGTCAGGAAGCGCCGCCAGTCGACCTCGTCGAGGGCGAGCCGCCCGATACTGAGGGCGGTGAACCCAAGTGAGTCGGCGAACGGTCCCGGCAGGGGTTCGTACTCGAAACCCTCAAGTCGCAGGGTGCGGTTGGCGAGGCCCACCGAGAACCGGGTCAGCGCCAGACGGTTGGCAGCCTCCGCGCTCCCCTGGAACCCCTCCAGCGAGACAGTGACATCGCGACTCAGCAACGTGGTGCGCGCCGACTCCTTGACCTTCGGATCGTAATGCAGCGAATCAAGCCGCACCGCGAGACGGTCGAACCGCACCGCCGTGCGCCGGCCAGAGCCGCCGGTAACGCCGAGCGCCAAGGCCACGTGCGGGAAAGCAACCGTGTCGATCCGGATGAAGGGCACATCACGCGACAGTTCGAGGTCGCCGCGCAGGCGGAGGAACGCCCCGCTCGAGTCCGCCGATCCCGCGTCGTTCTCGGGGGCCTGCGGCACCTCGGCCGACACTGCGACGCTGTCACATCCCGCCGAGGCGACATGAAGCCCGTTCCCCGCCGTGAGCCGTGCGATGTCGATACCGCTGAGCGCACAGCCGCGGAACCGAAGCGTCATCGCCGGCAGCGGCCTGTCGCGCTTGCCGTTGGCGGCAAGGTCCGTCGTGACGATCACGGTGTCCACAGAGACCCGGCGTGCCGCTTCATCGACGACAATCCGGCTCGAGGTGAGTTGGTAGGCACCGTCGGAGAGCCGCTCGACCTCACCCTGGGCCCACCGCCGCACCGCAGGGTCGGCGATCCGCACCGCATGCTGACCAAGCCCCCAGCGATTGGCGTAGATCACCCAGCCGGCCAGGAGCACGGCAGCGATGGCAATGGGGGCACGATAGCGGCGATCAACCTTCAGGGAGCCTCCTTGGCGCATCAACGATGGTGTCGATTTGTTCGCCGCACAACGGTCAGACGAGTTCCCGGGATGCTGTGTGACGTGTGGTGGAGGGGCGTGGTGCCGATCCCGCACTCACCGCGGCCTACCGCCGTACGAATCAGGACGGTTCCGCAACACTTTGTTGCACAACGGGTTAAGCGGCCCGGTCGGGTCACGGCACAGCGGCCTGCCGATTGCGTTGGAGCCTTGCATGACTGTTGCGCCTTCCATCGACCACGCGATCACGATCCGCTCCCACCACGCGGCGAAGATGACGGCCCTAACCCGGATTGCCGGCGGAATCACGCGCGACATCGGTGATGTCGTGGAAACCGCAGGCTCCACCGTGGTCGAATTACTGGCGGAGCTGCCGACTTCCCATCCGGTGTACGATCGACTCGACGACCTCCGTGAGTCGATGCAGCGGGTCGCCGCGGTGACCCGACAGCTGCGCGCCTTCTCGGGCACGCCGGCCCGTACCACGTCGATTGACCTCGATGCGGTCGTGGAGCGCACCCGGCCGCTGCTCGAACGCCTCGCCGGACCGGGGGTGGCGGTCGGCTGGCGTCCGGGCGCGGAGGGCATCCGCACGGTGGCTGCGCGCGGGATCGTGGAGCAGGTGTTGCTCACCCTCGTGGTCAACGCCCGCGACGCGATGCTCGATGGTGGCTTCATTCACCTTTCGACCTCGTGCGAGGTCCTGACTGATGAGCTCGTGCATGGGCACGGGGTGGTCCCACCCGGGCGCTGGGCAATGCTTGACGTCCGTGACAGCGGTGTGGGGATGAGTGCCGAGACGGTCGCGAGCCTTTTCGAGCCGTTTTTCACCACCAAGCCCAACGGGATGGGCACCGGGCTCGGCCTGAGTGCCATCTACGGCATGGTGCGCCAGGCATCGGGGCACGTCATTGTCACCAGCAAGCCCGACGAGGGAACGGCGGTACGCGTGGCCCTGCCTGCGAGCCCCGGCATCGATCCCTGCGAACAGTCGGCGCTCGCGGACGGCGACATGGCCATCCTCGTGGTCGACGACGACGAGTGGTTACGAACCGTGACCGCCCGAATGCTGCGACGGGCCGGGTACGGCGTGCTGGAGGCCGACGGCGGCGAGACCGCATTGGAGCTGCTCCGTGGCGTCGCCGGGCGCTGCGTCCGGCTGGTGCTGACCGACATGATGATGCCGGGAATGAACGGTGCGACCCTCGCGTCGCTGGTCGAGCGAGAACATCCCGCGGCGCGGGTGCTCCTGATGACCGGCTACGGTGGTGGAATGGTGCCGGACGAGCGATTCGGTTCGGCGAGTGGTGCGGTGCTCGCCAAGCCGTTCACGGCGGACGAACTACTGCAGGCGGTGCGAACGCGATTGGCATGACGGCGGGTGGGGCAGGTCGCGCCCTTGTCCCGCAGCGGCTCGTCGTCGATTTTGCCCCCCGACCCGGGAGTGTACGGGGCCGGCACATCGACCGCGAGAGAGCCATGAAAGCGAATGACATCCGCAAGGGCAACGTCATCTACTTCGACGGCAAGCCCCACCTCGTGATGGACTTCACCCATCGCACGCCCGGAAACCTCCGGGCCTTCGTGCAGGTGAAGCTGCGCAACCTGGCGACGGGGTCGCAGCTCGACCACCGCTTCAGTGCGACCGAGAACGTCGACGAGGCGCGGCTCGATACCAAGGACATGCAGGTGCTGTATGCCGACACCAACGGCGTGCATGTCATGGATGCCCACACCTACGAACAGTTCACCCTCGATGCCCAACTGGTCGGCACCGACGCTGCCTGGATGCAGCCCGAGATGATGCTCGCGGTCGTGTGGCTGGACGGAAAGCCGATCTCCTACCAGCTCCCGACGTCGCTGGAGTTTGAGATCACCGAGACCGCACCCGCGATGAAGACCGCGACCAAGAGTTCCTCGTCGAAGCCGGCGGTGCTCAGCAACGGGGTCACGGTGCAGGTTCCGGAGTTCGTCGGGCAGGGGGAGCGGGTGCGGGTCAATCCACGCGAGGGAGCCTACATCGAGCGGGTGAAGTGAGATGAGAGACTAGAGACTAGAGAGCCGATGACGGAGAACGGAGAACGGAGGACGGAGAACGGAACCGATGCTAACAGCTACAGGCTAAAGAACAAAAAAGGCTGACTCCCAAGGGAGTCAGCCTTTTTCTCGATGCTGATGATCGTGTTACTCGAAGTCGGGGCGACCACCGCCGTCGCGACCGCCGGGCCGGCCCTGGCCACCGGGGCCGCCGGCACCACCCGCCCCACGCCCGCCACCGAAGAGATTGTTCTGCGGATTGCGCACGGCCTCCGGCAAGAGGGCCCACTGCACATCGGTCAGGATCAACCGAACCGCTGCCACTCCCTCGGTGCTCTCCCTCCGCAGCAGCTCGAGGAGGGGCTGGAGCTTCGGGAAGAGCGCCTGCATGTCCGGATTGGCACCCGCCTTGGCGACTTCGGCCTCGAGCGAGGCGAGGATCGGTGCCCGCACGGCATCCGCCGAGTCGGCGATCGCTTGAAGCTTGTTGATCTGGTTCGCCGTCAGCGCCAACGAATCCTTGCGCTCGATCGCAGCCTTCGCGACGTGCCTCGGGAGATTGGCGATCATCTGCTGGGCAAAATTGCCCTGCCCGGTGATGCCAGCGGCGCGGCGCAGCATCTCGCGCCGCTGATCGACGCCGATCACGTAGCGGAGTTGCAGCCCGACCTGGAAGGGTGAACGCACCGCCGTGGCGCCTGAGCTGGTTGCGCCGAACCGTTCATTGACCTTGTACAGATAGGTGTTTGTGCTGGCATCGAAGCCCTGCACGCTGAGCAGCGTGTTGTCGGGGCGCGCGAACCCACCCCATCCCTTGAGGTTGTCGGCGCCGTTGAAGAGTTCATCGAGGCCGCCCAGCAGATTGATGGTCGAGAACGACACCGAAAGACGGCGGTCGAACATTGCCGGCCGCCAGTTGACCTGCAGCGAAAGGTTCGGCGTCCACGGACCCTTGCAGCTGTTGCGCGTCGCGATCTGGCCAATCTGGTCCTTGAGGCAGGAGCCGGCGTCGGACCCGAGGAGCTCCGACATCGCTGCGGCAAGAGCCGGGTCGTTCGCGGTGGCCGGGTTGAAGACGTACGCGCGATCGTTTCGCGAGCCGTCACCATTGATGTCGCCGCCGACGGTCGGGGTGTAGCGCGAGCCGGACGTGACGTTCGCCACCGCCGTGACCTCGAGTCCCTGGTTGAACGGCCAGGTCACGTTCGCCTGCACATTGTGCTGGCGCTCATTGCTCGAGCGCGCCCACTCATAGTTGCGGGGGTCGCCGCTGGTGAGGTTGGCCCCGCTGCCTGCGTCCGCGCCGCCCCGAGCGCCGAAGCCGCCGCCCCCGCCGCTGCCGCCCTGGTCGCGCGAGTGCTGGAAGGTGTAGCTCAGGTTGAGGAGCGCGCCGCGACGGGTGAACGCGTTGACGCTGGCGGTGAGCTGTTTGGTCTCGTTCTCCAGCGAGCTGAAGAGCTGGCGCACCGCGCCGTACCCAGGGTCAACCCGCGACGCGGTCAGTGGCACCGCACCGGTGCGCGGGTCGATCTGCGCCGCCGTGGCGTACACCGGTCGGTTCCCTTCGTTCGACAGCGTGAACGCCGGGTTCGACACGAGGTTGAGGTCACGGGTCCCGCCCTGACCGATGCCGCGGACGTACGAGGCGTCGACGGTCAGCGCGTAGGTGTTCCAGAACCGCTTAGAGAGGCCGAGTGACCCGCGCCACGTCTTCGGCGCACCATAGCCGTCGGCGTAGGTGGTGACCGTCGGGCGGCCGGTGAAGATCGGGCTCGACTCACCGTTCAGGCATTGGGTCGGGATTGACGCATCGTTGTTCGCGAAATCATTCCAGTTCGGAAGCGGCACCGCGCTGCCGACGCAGAAGAGCTGTGTTTCGGTGGTGCTGAGACCCGCCTGTGCCTGCGCCGTGCCCGGCAGCGTGCTCGGCATGGTGCCGCGGAACAGGCCCACGCCACCCCGAACCACGAGCGCCGGGGCCTGGAAGCCGCGCTGTCCCTGCCCCTGCTGCTCGGCCGAGGGTACCGTGAGCGAGAAGCCGAACCGTGGGGTGAAATAGGTCTCGTTCGGCAGGATGTCGGTGCGGATCCCGAAGCGCTGCTCGGCGTCGGTGTTGCGCGCCGGCGCGCCATCATAGCTGGTATTCTCCAGACGCCCACCTACGGTGACCTGCAGGTTCTGGCTTGGGCGGAGCACGTCGCTCAGGTACACTGCGGCGTCCTGGCTGCTGCCATCACGGATCGTCGGCTGCAGCGTGCGGGTGAACGACGCTGGGCGGTTTGCATCGAAATCGGCGAGCGAGTTGAAGACGTAGGTGCCGAAGCGGTTGTTGGTCACGTCCTGGGTGAACGAGCTGCGGTTGAGCAAGAGCCCCAGCGAGAAGCGATGTACGCCGCCGTCAGGGAGCCACGAGAGATTGTTCCGGATCTCGAGTGATTTGTTGCTCGACTCCTGCGGGAGGCCGCTGTTGCCCCCGAACCCGAAGGTGTTGAAGCTCACCACGCCGTCGTTGAGGGTCGAGAAGTTCTGCACCCTGCCCGTTGGGACGTAGAGGAAGGGCGTCGACTCACTCTTGGTGGTGTTGTAGCCAACGCGCAGTTCGTTGATGAACTGCACCCCGATGCGGGACGCGAGGCTCATCGCCACGCCTCCACCGGACCCGGTCTGGTCGCCGCCCACCTGCGGAAGCTGAGTCTGGCCGATGCGGGTCGGGTCGGACGTGCTGTTGTTGGCGTCACCACGAATCGTGAGGGTGTGGCGGTCGGCGGCGTTCCAGTCGAAGCGGAACGAGCCGGAATAGTTGAGCGCAGTGCGATTCGGGTCGACCACGCCCACGCGCTGGGTGAGGCCGGTGCCGTTGGCGAGCTGGATGAAGCGGGACACCGAGTCGGGCGACGCGCCGAGGCGCGCCAGGGTGGTGGCATCCGCCGCGTCGAGCGAGGCCATCGGCGAGAGGTCACGTCGGGTCGAGAACGACCCGAACAGAAAGATCTTGTCGCGCTTCAACGGTCCACCGAAACCGCCGCTGACGTTCTGCTGGGTTTGGCCCGACGTGAAGACGTTGTCGGTCGCCGAGCCGAAGGCCAGGTTCTTGTCGCGGAAATTGCCGGTGACTGAACCCTGCACCACGTTGCTGCCGCCGCGGGTGGTTGCCGACACCTGCCCGCCGCTGAACCCGCCGCGCGACACGTCGAAGGTGTTGGTGATGACGCGGGTGTTGCGGATCGCGTCCTGCGGGATGTTGGTCCCCGTCGACGACAGCCCGTCGACCACGAAGTTGTTCGCGCCCGAGCTCTGGCCCGCAATCTGGAAGGAGAGCGGGGTCGAATCGGTGCCAGGCACCATCACGACGCCCGGGACGAGCGCCGCGAGGGCTGCCAGATCGGACGCGTCGATCGGGAGCCGCGCAGCCTGGGCCGCCGTGATGTTGCGCTCACTGCTGCCGGGCGTGGGACGATCGGTTTCGTTCCCGGTCGGGCCCCGGGCGGCGCGGGCGGTCAGGTCCTGGAGCTGCACCGGGCGCTCGCCCAGCTTGACATTGAAATTGATCCGGTCGTCATCAGATTGCCGGGTCACGTTCGCAATGAAGGGCTGCTTCCCGATTGCGCGCACGGTGATCCGGTACTGACCGCCGCCATCGTTGAAGAAGATCGTGAAGCGCCCCTTGTCGTTGGTATCCTGGCGCTTCGTGACTTCCGTCTCGATGCTGAACGCCTCGATCGTCGCCCCGGCAACCGGTGCGCCGGTGGCGTCAGTGATCGTTCCGGTGATGACGTCGACGTTGCTACCCGACTGCGCATCAGCACGATGAGCGATGCCTGTGACGAGGAATGCCAAGGCGGCGAGGATACTGCGGACGCTGGTGCGCAGGCTGGACGGCAACATGGCGATCCCGGGCTGATGGCCTTCGGCGCGAGCCCGGAGGAAGGTCCGGGTCGCACCACGGGATTACTACGCTGCATCATCGGGGAACGTTGAAGCCCGTCAGAATCAGGAGTGGCCCATCTCCGCCTCGCCATCGGGGCCGGGTTCACTCGGCGGCGGGGGTGGTGGTGTCTCGGTGCCTCGCGACCGGTCCGGGTCAATGAACGCCGCCATCCGCGACCGAGCATCCCGGAACTCCGCTTCGGCACGAACCCGAAGATTCTCCAGGTCCTCGCGGCTGTCGACCGCCAGCTTGTCGAGTTCCACCCGCACGTCGGCCAGGGCCGCGTCGATCCGCACCCGCGCGTCGGCCAGGAGCTGATCACGGCGCTGATAGGCGTCACGCGCCTTGTCGGCAAGCTCGCGGGCGCGGTCGTCAAGTTCGTCAAATACCGGCATTGTTCCTCCTTTGAAACGTCTGGGTGGCAGGCGCAGGGCGCACCTTCCATATATACGACGGTCAAGCCGGGATGTTGGCCACGGGTGCCGGGCCTTCGACCACTGCCTCGTCTAAACTTTGCTGGCGCCGGCGGCGTCTCATCACGGTGTCCGTCGCTTCGGTTTCCATCCCCCCGCGCCCCGAGGTCGTGATCGATCCAACGATTGAGGCCGCGCAACGCGGGGACGACGCAGCCTTCGCGATCCTCTACGACACCCACGCGCCCCAGGTTTACGGCACCTGCCTTCGCCTTGCCGGCGACGCAGTGGCTGCCGCGGATCTGGTGCAGGACGTGTTCGTCCAGGTGTGGGAGCGGATCGAAAGCTATCGGGGCGACTCGGCGTTCTCGACCTGGCTGCACCGGGTGGCGATCAACACGGTTCTCGACGCCGGCCGACGAAACCGGCGACGCCGGCTTCGGGTGGCCATTGACGCTGACCTCCGTGGGATCGGAATCGACCAGCCGATCGACGGCGCTACCCGGGCGGTTGATGTGGGCCTCGCGATCGACCTCGACGACGCGATTCGCCGGCTGCCCGCCGGGGCACGTGCGGTCTTCGTCCTCCACGACGTCGAGGGCTATCGGCACGCCGAAATATCCAGCGCGCTCGGCATCGCTGAGGGAACGTCGAAGGCCCATCTCTTTCGTGCGCGGCGGCTGCTGCGGGAGGCCCTGAACCGATGACCTGCGCCGACCACAACACCGTCCGCCGCTACCTCGCTGGCGCACTCGACCACGATGCGGCGCTTGCGGTGG
>JACDBX010000174.1 GCA_013694695.1 Gemmatimonadales bacterium
GCGCCAAGAAGACGGCGAAGCGCGGCGCCAAGAAGACGGCGAAGCGTGGCGCCAAGAAGACGGCGAAGCGTGGCGCCAAGAAGACGGCGAAGCGTGGCGCCAAGAAGTCGGCGAAGCGCGGCGCCAAGAAGACGGCGAAGCGTGGCGCCAAGAAGACGGCGAAGCGCGGCGCCAAGAAGACGGCGAAGCGCGGCGCCAAGAAGACGGCGAAGCGTGGCGCCAAGAAGACGGCGAAGCGCGGCGCCAAGAAGACGGCAAAGCGCGGCGCCAAGAAGACGGCGAAGCGTGGCGCCAAGAAGACCGCCAAGCGTGGCGGCCGCAAGGCTGCCAAGCGCGGCAAGCGCGGCGCGGCGGCCTCGAGCGCGCCTGCTGACTCTGGCGCGATGTAGCAACCCGGTCCGCAGCAGCGGCTGCGGACAAGCAGGAAAAGGGCCGGCGCGTCGCCGGCCCTATGCTTTACCCCCGGGCCCGCGCATCGTCGCGGGCCTGTTCGTCTGCGCTTCGCGGCCTCACGAAGAGCGCACCGCGCGACACCGTGCCGCGGGTTCGCCGTCCGGACGGCGGCATCGCCTCGCGGGTCCACGATGCGTAGTGCCCCGCGAATCCCTCTGGGCCGACGCCGAGCGGATCGGGCACGAGCGCATGCAGGCCGCCGGGCATGGTGAGTTCCTGGAGTTCACTCAACAGCACCCGGCGCTCGCCGGGCGCGAGCGCCGCGAGCGTCCCCGCGTCGATCACCGCCAGGACGCACGGCGACACGCAGGGGAGCCACTTCCCGAACTGGACGCAAATCGCATGAAAGCTTGATGAGAGCGACTCGGCGGCAACCCGGTGTTCGGTGCGTTCGATCACCCCGAAGTCGCCGTCGAGAAAGGTGACCGTTGCCTCGTGCGCCGCCAGCAGATACGCGCAAGATTCCGCCCCCGATCCCACTACCAGCACGTGATCTTCAGGCTCCAGCCTTGGCGCGAGCCCGGCGACAAGATGCCCGCTGTCCATGCCCCAGTGAATCGGGTCGCGCTGACCAGCCCGCAGCTTGGGGAAGTATTTCCGCCATGTCTCGAACGACTTCACGCCGAGGCGACGCTTGATGCGGGCATCGACGGCCTCCTGGATCACCATCTCGGTCAGCACGAACTGCGACTCGCCGCTCTCGTCGATGTCGTCCATCGATTCTGCGGCGAGGCGAAGCAGCTCCCCGCGGGGAATGGAATTCTTGTAGTGCTCGATCCGGTCCATGACATACACGTCGTACTGCTGTCGCAGCGAGCGGAGCGGGCGCCGACGGATGGCGGTGGGGAGAAGTTGCTGCTGGGAGAGCATGTACCAAACTCGTGAAATGCCGGCGCTCCGTCAATCCACGCGAAGGACCGCCCCCTTGAGATAGCCTGTTTCCGGGATGGTCAGGACCTCCGGATGGTCGCGAGGCTGTCCCAGGACAGCATGCAGGCTGCATCGCCTGCCGGCGTCAGCGGCGGCTCGGGTCAGCATGTCGAAAAACTCTGGCCGTCGGACATGGAAGGAGCACGACGCCGTGAGCAGCCACCCTCCGGGTGCGACCAGGCGGATTGCCCGGCGGTTGATCTCATGGTATCCCCGGAGCGCGCGCGTGACCTGAGCGCGAGCCTTGGCGAACGCTGGGGGGTCGACCACGACCACGTCGAACGAACGGCCCGCCCGGCCCCACTCCGGCAGGACGTCGAAGGCATCCCCCTGCACGAACTCCACCTGGTCGAGCCGGTTCAGCGCGGCGTGCTCCTCGCCGCGGGCCAGGGCTTCGGCGCTGACATCGAGCGCGGTGACCGCGGAAGCCCGACCGGCAAGGTGCAGCGCGAATGATCCGTGATACGCAAAGCAGTCGAGCGCTGTCCCGCCGTGCGGCACCAGGGTGCCTGCGAGCAGCCGGTTCTCGCGCTGGTCGAGAAACCCTCCCGTTTTCTGGCCGGTCCACGGGGCGGCATACCACCGCACCGGTCCTTCATGCACCTCGATGCGCTCGGGAACCGTGCCCCATCCGAGTTCGACGTCCTGTGACAGGCCCTCGAGCCGACGGGCGGGCGCGTCATGCCGCAAGAGGATTCCCTCCGGGTCGAACACTTCGCGGAGCGCATCGACGATGGTCCCCTGGTGCGGGTCGAGAGCCGCCGAGAGAACCTGCACAACGAGCCAACGGTCGTAGCGGTCCACCACGAGAGCGGGAAGGCCGTCGCCCTCGGCATGCACTGCGCGCCATGCATTGGCGTCGATCCCTTCGCGCCGCGCCCGGCACGAGGAGAGTCTCTCGACCCACCACGAGGCATCGATCGGACGGCTGGAGCGCTCCAGCAGGCGGAGCCGAATCTCGCTTCGGGGCGAACAGAGCGCCTGTCCGAGAAAGCGTCCGCGGCCGTCATGCACCCGGACGATGCCAGCCGTGTCAGGCGCATCAATCACATCGCTGCGGTAGATCCAGGGGTGCCCTGCATTCCAGCGGTCCGCACCCCGGGCGCTGACGCTGGCATCTCCGGCACCGGGTGTGCTGATTTCACTCATCATGGACGAGAATCTAGCTCGCTCGCTCCGCCTGCTCCTCGTCACCGACGACCGGTTCATGGTCGACGACGAGCCGGTCGCGCGAATCGCAGCCGCGGTGCGGGGTGGCGTCACGGCGGTGCAGTTGCGGCTGAAGCTGGCCCGGGAGCACGACTTCCTGGCACTTGCACGACGTCTCGTGAGCGAGCTGCCCGTCCCGGTGCTGATCAACGATCGTCTCGACATCGCGCTGGCGTCCGGTGCGGCGGGCGTGCATCTCGGCACCGACGACCTCGCACCGAGGCTCGCGCGAGCCGTCGTGCCGGCAGGCTTCATCGTCGGCGCCTCGGTTGGCTCCCCCGACGAGGTGCCGCGCGGCGCCTCGGCCGACTACTGGGGAATTGGTCCGCTGCGGACGACGCTGACCAAGACCGACGCGGGGCCCGCACTCGGGTGGGATGCAGCCGGAAATCTGCTGTCGCAGTCGGGAAAGCGGCCGTGCGTGCTGATCGGAGGGGTCCTGCCAGCGGATGTCGCGGAAGCACTGAACCGGGGCTATGCGGGCGTTGCCGTTGCGTCGGGAATTCTTGGTGCCGCCGACACCGGGGCTGCGGCCGCAGCGTACCGGACCACCGGCTAGCAGCCGGCTGCTACTCCCGGATCTCGCGAATTGCCTGCAGGTGCTCGGCGTAGGTGGTGGAGAAGCGATGCCGTCCCGACGAGTCCGCAACGAAGTAGAGGTAGGGAACCGGCGCCGGAGAAAGCACCGCCTCGATCGCCTCGCCCGTCGGGTTGCCGATCGGACCCGGTGGCAGCCCGGGCGCAAGGTAGGTGTTCCAGGGCGACGCAAACTCGTAGTCGGTGTTGAAGAGACGCGGCCGCCGAGCACCCTGCGCCACGAGGTACCCATACTGAATCGTGGGATCCGCCTGCAATGCCATCCCGATCCTGAGCCGGTTGCGATAGACCGCCGCGATCGTCGCCCGCTCCGCTGGATCGAGTGCTTCTGCCTCGACTATGCTGGCCAAAGTCAGGACCGAACGTTCGTCGAGGCCCTCGACTCCGGCCCTTCGTGTCCACGAGGTGTCCCATGCCGCGCGTCGCGCCTCCAGGAACCTGGCGAGCACCTGGTCGGCGCTCACCATGCCGCCGAAATCAAAGGTTTCGGGCAGGAGCCAGCCCTCGACACTGGGGCCCGAAATCTGGAAACGACTGCGGAGTGCGGGGTCACGCGCGGCAGCAAGCAGCGAATCGCGGGGTATGCCGAGGTGCTTCTCGGCGGACCGCGCGAGGTCGTAGATCGTGCCGCCTTCCGGCAGCGTGACCCGGAACCGCACCGCGTCTCCGCGCCGCAACTGGTCGAGCAGCGAGCCGGTCGAGGTGCCCTGAAGGAACTCGTACACACCCGGCTTGATTGCCCGGTCGACGCCCTGCAAGCGTGCCTGCAACAGGAACCATCGACGCGAGCCGATCAACTCATGGGCCTCAAGCGAATCGGCCACCGAGCGCATCGTGGAGCCGGCCGGGATTGCGACCCGCTCGACGTTGCCGTCGCCCGATGGATTCGAGCATGCGCCTACGACCAGCACCGCGCCGGCCGCAGCCGACCACCTCATTGGTGCGACTCCGCCCGCCGCATCTCGATCCAGCGGGTAAGCGTCACGGCCGCCGAGGCGGCATCGATGTCGGCGGCGCGTTCAGCGCGAGTTCGCCCGGCGTCCCGCAGGGCGTGCTGCGCGTCGACCGTGCTGAAGCTCTCGTCGATCCATTCGATCGGGAGGCCACTGCGGTCGGCGAAGTGATCGCCCATGGTGCGCGCGGCGTCGGCCGACGCGCCCTCGATGCCCAACTCATCAAAGGGGAGGCCCACGACCAGGCCGACCGGCTCTTCTTTTTCGACTATCTCGAGGAAGGCACGAAGTGGCAGGCGCTTGCCGGCGCGCCGACGGAGCGTGGTCAGGGGCGTCGCGATGAGCTGGGTCGCGTCGGTGATCGCCACGCCAATGCGGGAGGTGCCCCAATCAAGTCCGAGCACCCGGCCCGAGCGGGGAATGCCGGCCGAACCGTGATCCTGGTCCGTCACGCTGGCCCCAGCCTACTGCGCCATGGTGGCGAAGAACTCCTTGTTGTTCTTGGTCGGCTTCATGCGGCCCAGCAGGAACTCCATTGCCTCCACGACCGGCATCTCGGCGAGGAAGTTGCGCAGGAGGTACACCTTGTTGAGCTCATCCTTGGTGAGCAGCAACTCCTCCTTGCGGGTGCCAGACTTGTTGATGTCGATCGCCGGATAGATCCGGCGGTCCGCCAGGCGACGGTCGAGCACGAGCTCGGCGTTGCCGGTGCCCTTGAATTCCTCGAAGATCACCTCGTCCATGCGCGAGCCGGTGTCGATGAGTGCCGTGGCGATGATCGTGAGCGAACCGCCGCCGTCGATGTTTCGGGCCGCGCCGAAGAATCTCTTCGGCTTCTGCAGCGCGTTGGCATCGACGCCACCGGAGAGAATCTTCCCGGAATGCGGGACAACAACGTTGTGCGCCCGGGCGAGTCGGGTGATCGAGTCGAGGAGGATGATCACGTCGCGACCGTGCTCGACGAGACGCTTGGCCTTCTCGATCACCATGTCGGCCACCTGCACGTGACGGTCGGCCGGCTCGTCGAAGGTCGAGGCGATCACCTCGGCCTGGACATTCTCCTGCATGTCGGTCACTTCCTCGGGCCGCTCATCGATCAGGAGCACGATCAGGTAGCACTCGGGATGATTCTCGGCGATCGCATTGGCGAGCTTCTGCATCAGGATCGTCTTGCCGGCCTTGGGCGGTGCCACGATCAGGCCGCGCTGGCCCTTGCCGATGGGCGACATCAGGTCGACGACCCGCATCGAGAGGTCGCTCTCCTTGCGCTCGAGCCGGATGCGGGAGTCGGGGTAACGCGGTTTCAGGTTGTCGAACGCGATCCGGGTCTTGGTCTTCTCGGGCTCATCGTAGTTGACGCTCTCGACCTTGAGCAGCGCGAGATAGCGCTCGCCCTCCTTGGGCGGGCGGACCTGGCCGGTGATCGTGTCGCCGGTGCGCAGGTCGAATCGCTTGATCTGGCTCGGCGAGACGTAGATGTCGTCGGGGCCGTAGAGGTAGTTCCAGTCCTGCGAGCGGAGGAATCCGTAGCCCTCAGGCAGGATCTCGAGCACGCCCTCGCCGCGGATGACGGTGTCCTTGTCGAGCAGCGACTGCTCGATCCGGAAGATCAGGTCCTGCTTGCGGAGGCCCGAGTAGTTGGTGATGTTCAGTTCCGACGCCAGCCCATGGAGTTCGGCGACGGATTTCTGTTTCAGTTCAGCGATATCCACGGCGGGTCTCCGGGTCGAGTCATTCCCCGCGTCGATGCACGGATAACGGAATGACGGAGCAGCAGTTTGGGGTGGATTGGAATGGTCGTCTGAGGGGTACGCGTAAGTTGCGCGTTGGTTGCAGATGGACGCCGTGCGGAGGGTCGGAAGCACACGAGGATACGAACCGAACCGGACTTCGTCAACCCCGGTCACCCGGCGTCCCCGGTCGCCTTCAGGGCTGGCCAGGGGAAGCGCGGGACGGGGTTCGGGAATCGGCGTCCCCATCCCGGCATCCCCCTGCCGCTGAGCGCCAAGCAGGTGTATCTCCCCGATTTTCCGGAGGCCCGGTGAACGAGATCGATCCACTCTCGAAACTCCGCCACGACATCGCCAACCCGTTGGCCGCGTTACTTGCCGAGGCACAGCTCCTCCTCCTTTCGGAGGCGGCGATGGAGGATGAGGTGCGCCAAGGGGTGCAGGAGATCGAAAAGCTGGCCATCCGGATCCGGACCATTCTCCGGGGCGGTTGATGCGCCAACCGGCCAATCGCGCCCTGGGCGCCTGGCTCGCCATCTGGGCGGCGATGCTGCTGGTCCTGATCCTGATCGGAGGCGCGACCCGCCTCACCGGGAGTGGACTGTCGATCACCGAGTGGAAGCCAGTCTCGGGTGTGTTGCCACCGTTGGATGCCGGGGCATGGGAATCGGAGTTCGCCCGTTATCGTGCCATTCCGCAGTACGAGCAACTCAATGCCGGGATGTCGCTCGGCGCGTTCAAGCGCATCTATCTCTGGGAATACGCGCACCGATTCTGGGCCCGGGTGGTCGGCCTCGCCTATGTGGTGCCGTTCGCAGTGTTCTTGCTGAAGCGGATGGTTCCCGCCACGCTGAAGCCGCGCCTCGTCCTCCTCCTGGTCCTGCTGATCTTCCAGGCCGCCCTTGGCTGGTTCATGGTCATGAGTGGCCTGAGCGCTCGAGTGAGCGTGAGTCAGTACCGGCTGGCGGCGCACCTTTCCGCTGCGCTGGTGATCTACTCCGCGACGGTCTGGATCGCAGCCGACCTGCTCCGGCCCACGACACGCATGCTCGACCCGGCACTGGCGCGATGGCGTCGCCGCGCCCTCGCGGTGGTCGCAATGACCAGTATCACCGCGGTGGCGGGAGCATTCGTTGCCGGCCTTCGCGCGGGTCATGCGTACAACACCTTCCCGCTGATGGGCGGACGACTTGTACCGGCGAGTTACGGTCGGCTGTCGCCATGGTGGCGCAACATCTTCGAGAACATCCCGGCGGTGCAGTTCAACCACCGCGTGATCGCGACGCTCACCTTGCTGCTGATCATCATCGTCTGGGTTCGGGCCCGTGGTCGACCGCTGCCTGGGCAGGCCCGATGGGCGCTGACCGCGGTGTTTGCGATGGGGATGGTGCAATTCGGGCTGGGGATCGCCACGCTCGTCCTCGCGGTACCCGTGGTGCTCGGTGTGCTGCATCAGGGTGGGGCGGTGCTGCTGCTCACCGCTGCATTGCTCCTGCTGCGCAGCGTCTGGCATGTCGCCCCGGTGACGTCCGACTTGTCGATCACACGACTCTGGCCGACGCGCCCCCCCGGCGCGTGACACCGTTCAGGGGCGGCGCTCGCCGGACACCAGGTCGTCCATTCCGCCGATGTCCTGCGGGTTGCCCGGCGGTGTTCCCCGGCTGACCAGCCATCCCAACCAAGGGGGCGTGACGAGGGTGGTCCCGATCACCATGATCATCAGCGCGCCGAAGACAGACGGTGAGATCACGCCGCTGGTAAGGCCCATTTGCGCAAAGATCAGCCCGACCTCCCCGCGCGGAACCATCGCGGCACCGACGAGGGCATACCGCAACGGAATCCAGAACGGGACGTATCCAGACACGAACTTCGTGATGATCCCGATCACCAGCAGCGCGAGTCCGAGCCAGAGCGCCGCGGGATCGGCGAGTGCCTGAATGTCGACCGATGCACCCACCGAGGCGAAGAATACCGGGACGAAGAAGTAGCCCAGGACGGTCGTCGAGTTCTCGATGGTGTCGCGCTGTGGTGTCTTGTGCAGGATCAGGCCGGCGGCGAAAGAGCCGATGATCAGGGCCGAGCCACCGCGATCGGCGGCGGCGGCGAGCGCCAATGCGAAGGCGAGGGCGAGGGTTCCGGTGGTCCCACCCACGGGCAACCGATCGATAAGCGCGAAGAGCCGGGGCGCGAGCAGTTCGCCCGCCACCAGCGCGACGACGAGGAAGCCGAATGCGGCACCAGCCGTTTTCGCGATCTCGAACGGAGTGATTTCGACGCCGGATGCGACCGTTGCGGTCACGGCCAGGATGATGAGGCCGATCACGTCGTCGAGGACCGCGGCGCCCAAGACGGTCCGCCCCTCCCGTGAGTCGAGGACGCCGATATCGCCGAGGACGCGCGCCGAGATCCCGATGCTGGTGGCGGTCATCGCGGCCCCACAGAGAATCGCGGGGAGCGAGGCAAGTCCCATCATGGTGGCGGCCAGGTATCCGAACCCGAATGGAAGTGCCACGCCGACGACGCCCACGGCCGAGGCCGCCGATCCCACCTTGAACAACGCTCGCAGGTCGGTGTGGAGTCCGATCTGGAAGAGCAGGATCACCACGCCGAACTCCGACATCACGTGGATCGTGGGGTCGGTCGGGTCGGCGAGGGCGAGCATCCCGGGTCCGACCACGATCCCGGCCAGCAACTCGCCGAGCACCGCCGGCTGACCGAAGCGAACAGCGACCGCTCCTCCGCACTTGGCGGCGGTGACGAGCGCCGCCAGCATCAGAAAGAGCGAGGCGATGTCGGCGCCCTCTGGTGCCAGCGAGGCGAGAAACAGTTGCATGGTGGCTCAACTCCGAGCGGAAGCGGATGCGTTCGGTCGCGGCGACGGCTAACAACTTCCGTTGGCGGGGTGCTCGTGGCAAGATTGGCATAGTGTGTGCGACTGATCGCGGGAGATCGTCACCCCGGGCGAAAGCCACTTTATGAGGTTGCCTTGCCATTGCCTTCGCCGGTCCCGCTGCCTCGTTCCAGCGACGCCCGTACTCCGATCTTCATTCCTGCTGCCCCCGAGGGCCGCTGGGTCCGGCCGCGCGCGCGCGATCCGGTCCAGCAGGGGCTGTTCGTAGCTGGAATGGTCTTGGTGGCGATAGTGGCCTTCGCGTTGGTGTGATCGGCGGAGCTGAAGACCAACGGGGCCGGTGAACGCATGTTCACCGGCCCCGTCGGCCATTCGGGACGCACCGCCCTTGAACGTCGGGGAACGGTGCGACCTGCCGCGTCAGACCGCGCGCCTGCCTGTGATCAAGTTCCAGACAAAGAGAATCACGGCAACGACCAGCACGAGGTGGATGAGACCCCCGGCCACCTTGAACACGGTGAAGCCGAGCAGCCAGAGGATGAAGAGGATGATCGCGATGGTCATGAGCATGTCAGGCGCTCCGGAAAAAGTGTAGGCGCCGTCGCCAAGAGGCGCGGCACAAACTAGGAGACGTCCAATGCCCCCTGATCTTCACGACCGAGCCGGGATCGGCGATAATCCGGGGAAGCGTGGGTATCATCCCGGCCAACGCCACCGGGGGGACAGGGTGATGGCAGCGGGGTCGCCACGCGGGCTTGCCAGGCCAATAGTGAATGTGCTGATGTACCACTCGATCGCCGACGGTCCGGGTCCGACGGCGATCTCGCCGGCGGTTTTCGCCCGCCAGATGGCCGCGCTGGCGAGGTCCGGGTGCACCGTCGTGCCGCTGGGACAGGTCGCCGACTGGATGAGGGGCAATGGATCTATTCCCGAACGGGCGGTCGCCATCACTTTCGACGATGGCTTCGCGGACTTCATTCCGGCGGCGAAGCTGCTCGTGGGTCACGGCTTCCCAGCGACGATGTTCCTTGTCTCCGGATGCATGGGGGGACACGAGGCGTGGCAGGGGGCGTTCACCCCACCGCGGGCAATCATGACGTGGGCGGATGCCAGGTCGCTCATGGCCGATGGCGTCGAGTTCGGCGGCCACACCATTACGCACCCATCGCTACCCGCGCTGGAGCAGGGTGAGCTAATGCGGGAGATTGTGGGCTCGCGTGATGCGATCGAGGCAGCGCTCGGTGTCACGCCGTCGGCGTTTGCTGCGCCATATGGAGCGGTGACCGATGCGGTGCGCGGCGAGATTGCGAACGCGTACGACTGTGCGGTGGGTACTGTGCTCGATCGCCCCCGGGGGGGTGGGGATGTGCATGACATTCCGAGGATCGAGATGCACTACTTCCGGGATGCCGCGCGGTGGGAGGAGTTCCTGGCGGGACGTGGGGAGGTGCGGCTGAGGGTGCGGCAGACCTTGCGCCGGCTGCGTCGGCGCTTGTCGTGAGCTCTGTGGCCCCCATCCGATCGTTCCTGGCCTGAAACAGCGACGCCGCGGCTCGATGTTTTGAGCCGCGGCGTCGGTGCAATGCGCTTCAGGAACGATCCGGCGGGTTACTTCCCGGTCGGATTCGTGCAGATGCGACCGTTGACGTCGGTCAACGCTTCGAACTCAGCCTTCAGCGAGTTCTGGTCAGCCGAGGAACCGGGGACCACTGCATTGAATTCGGCGACCACTTCGGCGGCCGTGAAGCCGAAGTCGGTGTAGATGGTGGCATTGAAGAATGCCGCGACAGTCTGGCGTCCGAGCGATGAGAGCCCGCCACCACCGGTCTTGAGGACGTCGAGGAGCGTGGCGCTGCCGAAGACGTTGTTGCCGAACACCGACGCGAAGGTGGTGGACGACGTGAAGCCGGCCGGGAACGCGTGGTTCTTGAAATAGCCCGGTGAGCAGCCGTTGTTGCCCGCCGTCGGCACACTCACGGTGTTGGTGAAGGTGAAGGTGTAGCCGTGGAACTGGTTGACGAACCGGCTGTCGCCGTTGCTGAACGGCTCAGCGGTGACGATGCCGCCACCGGCACCATCGATGCGCTGCCCTGTGATCGAGGCCAGGCCAGGAGAGGTTTCGGTGACCGTGATGGTCGAGCCGACAGTGCCGTCCGATCCAGCGTCTTCGGCGACCACGACGCAGTTGCCCGGTGCGATCGTCGCGCTGGTCAGCGCCGACCCGGTGCTGGCACCGACAGCGCTCCGGCTGATCGTGAAGGTGCCGCTCACGTTGCTGGATGCCGACTTGCAGATCTTGAACTTCCCGAACTCAGGCGTTGAGCTCGCGACAGGTCCGAGTGCGAGCGAAACGGGCGTACGGGCCATGTCCTGGCTGGTGAGGCCTTCGCTCTGACAGGCGGCGAGGCCCAAAATAAGCGCTGCGGCCGCGACGCGGCCAGCGGTGTTGTAAGCAAAGCGTGAGATCATATCGTGCGCTCCGTGGGGTAAAGGGTGTTGCGAACCTGCTATCGTTATGATTGTGACGAATCCGCCACCGCCAACGACACACCTGCCTTCCGCGCACAGCATATAAGTCATTGAACCACAAGCATTTACACCGGTTGCGACGCGGTGGGAATCGGTGTTTTGGGGGCGGGGCGAGTTACGGCTGTCGGTAGGGCAGGTGTTGCGGCGGCGATCGCCCTGAGGCTGCGGCAGTCTTCGCGCTCACGACTTGAAACACGGACGCCGCGGCTCGATGTTTTGAGCTGCGGCGTCGGTGCAATGCGCTTCAGGAACGATCCGGCGGGTTACTTCCCGGTCGGATTCGTGCAGATTCGACCATTGACGTCGGTCAGGGCCTCAAACGTATCCTTCAGCGACTTCTGGTCAGCCGAGGACCCGGGGACCACTGCATTGAATTCGGCGACCACTTCGGCGGCCGTGAAGCCGAAGTCGGCGTAGATGGTGGCATTGAAGAATGCCGCGACAGTCTGCCGTCCGAGCGCTTCGAGGCCGCCACCACCGGTCTTGAGGACGTCGAGGAGCGTGGCGCTGCCGAAGACGTTATTGCCGAACACCGACGCGAAGGTGGTGGACGACGTGAAGCCGGCCGGGAACGCGTGGTTCTTGAAGTAGCCCGGTGAGCAGCCGAGGTTGCCTGACGGCGGCGGCGGCGGCGGCGGCGGGGCCTGGACGAAATTATTGAACGTGATGGTGTAGCCGTGGAACTGATTGAGGAACAGGTTGTCGCCGTTGGTGAACGGCTGCGAGGTGACGGTGTTGCCCGGGCCGTCGACTCGCTGACCGGTGATCGAGACCAGGCCAGCGGAAGTCTCATTGATCGTCACGTTCGAGCCGACGCCGGTTCCGCCGTTGTCCTCGGCTACGACGCGGCAGTCGCCCGCCACGATTGTCCTGTTCCCTGACACAGTCCCGGAGCTTGCGCCGACACTGCTGCGGCTAAAGGTGAAATCGCCGCTGACGTTGCTTGAGGCAGATTTGCAGACCTTGATCTTCCCGAACTCAGGCGTAGAGCTGGTCACGTCGCCGATCGCGAATGAAACCGGCGTGCGAGCGGAATCCGAGCTGGTGGGGGCTTCGCCCTGACAGGCGACGAGGCCGAGGACGACCGCCGCCGCTGCGACGCGACGAATCGAGTTTTGCGTGACCGCTGACATCATAGGGGAACTCCGTGGGTGGGGGGACATTCCCGCCAATTGCAAATGTTGCACCCATCCGGCGTGAATCCTAAGTGTTTGGTAAAAAACAACTTACATATCCAGGCTACCCGCTAGCTGTCGCTAGCCGACAGCAACAGTGATGCGGATACGCAACACGACGCCCGGTGAGGCGGCGTTATCCGGGTCGTTGCTCCGGCACCTCATTATTGAGAGTCGGAATCCGGTTGCACCGGCGCCTGCGGGTTGGCGGCGCGCGCTTCGAGGAGCGGAGCCACGAAGCGGACGATGATACTCAGCCCCGGGACCTGTCGCATCAGGGTGTATGCTGACGCAGCGCGGCCCAGGAGCGGCGACATTCGCTCCAGTTCGGGTCCACAGATCTCCGCGGGTTTGACGGAAATTCGCTCGAACCCGACCACCCGAAGTGCCACCATGAGGGTCCTGGCACTGGGCAGGTGATGGTGTTGGTAGCCAGTGCCCCCGCGCCACCTGACGTATCGGTGGGCCAGTCCCTGCGGCAGCCAACTCACCCCGAACAGCGCGACGTGAGGCTCCGGGAGCACCGTCCGCCTGTTCGCGGTCCTGAGGTGCACGAATCCGCCCGGGCGCAGAACCCTCCGGACCTCGGCGAGCACCCGCACGTGATCGGTGCAATGCTCGATCAGGCCAAGCCCGATCACGCGATCAAAAGTTCCATCGGCGAACGGCAAGGTTTCGGCATTGGCGCAGAGGAGCTCACTGTCGCGGCGCGATTCCCGGAGTCGGCGGCGCGCGACAACCAGCCACCGAAATGCGATGTCAACGCTCGTCACTTCGACGCCCGGTGGCGCCGTGACGGCCAGATCCGCGGTGCCACATCCGAGATCGAGCCAGCGTTCACCGTGCGCGGCCAGGGGTGTCAAGCGGCCCAGCCAGTCGGCGGTTCGGGAAGCCGCAGCGAGGACGTGCGAGATGTGCCTCGCGGCATCGGCTGACGCCGTGCCTGGGGTCATATCCCAGTATTGCCGAACCGCGGTCGCGAAGCCCGGAGGAGCGGCAGCATCGACGGCAATACCCTTGGCACGATCTTCGGCCATCCCGATCCAGGGATCAGGCGCGGTCCGCAGGTCGGGAATGCCTTCGACGACCGGGAAAGTCCCCCCGCACTGCGCGCAATGAATGGCGGTCGGATCCCTTTCAAGTGGCGACCTGCATCGTGGGCAGGCAAGCGGAATCAGCGAGATCGTCACGGCATCCGCGCGGCACGGTGGATCGGCCGCACGCGCAGTACGGCGCGACTGGTCCGCAGGCGGGTCACGCCGCCTCCTCGATCGCCGCCAATGCCGCCGCGCCGGTGCGGTGCCACGAGAGCAATCGCGCGCCAGCCAGCGCCGCAGCACCTGCCGACCGGCGCAGGCCCGGTTCCGCCGCGATTCGCTGCATCGCGGCCGCAAGGGGTTCCACCTGTCCGGGCGCGATGAAAAAACCTCCGCCTGGCAGGAGACCTGGCAACGGGCTCTCGGTCGTGGCGATCACGGGCGTGCCGCATGCGGCGGCTTCGACTGCGGGCAGGCCGAACCCTTCGGACGCCGATGGCAGGAGCGTGGCGATGGCGCCGGAGTGGAGCGCGGCCACGGTCGCGTCGTCGAGGTATCCGGTCCAGTGGACTCGATCGGCCAGCCCGAGTTCGGACACCAATGTCGTCAGGGACTCGCGGTTGGTGAGGAAGGCGTCGCCGTCGAGGCGACCGATGAGCAAAAGTTGCAGGCCTGTGGTTTCTGCCAACGCACGCAGGATCACGTCGACGTGCTTGTGGGGTGAGAATCCCCCCACGTAGGTGAACCACCGGGCAGACGGCGACAACCCGATGGCGGCTGCCGCCGCACCGGTCGCGGAGGGGGACGCGGGCTGGTAGCTCGCCTCCGGGGCCTCGAGGGCCACTCGGAGACGACTCGCTGAGATGCCATGAACGCGGGCCACTTCGGCGGCTGCATACTCCGACACGGTGAGGATGATCTGTGCCTGCCTGATAGCCAGGGCCACCTTGAGTCGCCAGAAGAGTCGCGCCCGTCGGGATGGCAATGTGAGTTCGGGGAATCGTTCCGCGATCGCGTCGTGAATCGTCACCACGGCACGCATGCGGGGTGGCAAGGGGAAGTAGGTATAGACCGACGGCGAAAAGAACACATCGGGTCGGGCGCTGGCCACGGCCCGAGTGAGCCGAAGCAGGTCTCCCGGGGCGCGGTAACCATCGGCGCTCGCCGCATCGACTGCCGATGCCCCCTGGGCAACTTCGACCAACCGGACGTTGGGGCCGTTCAGGGGCAGTGCCTCGAGAGCAGTCCGGTCCCCGAAACATTCGAACTGGTGGTGCGGAGCGGCGGCGGTCATTGCGCGGACGGTTTCCCGGGCGAACCGGCCGTAGCCTCGCCGATTCGCCCAGCACGTGGCATCAATGCCGATCCGCAGCATCAGCAGACCTTCCGCAGCGAATCGCCCGCCCCAAGCCAATATCCAACGACCTCGCCGGCACCCCATGCACATACGAAGGCGGCAGTGTAGGGGAGACTTCGCCACACCAGCGCATAGGGCACCTCCTTCCGCAGCGACCGCGATACGGTGCGCCACAGGAGGAGCGGCGGGAGCGCCAGCGCGGCGACACCGAACGCGAGCCGGCGAAGTGTCGGCGCGCCCTGCACTCGTGCGCCGGCGTAGCTGCGGGCGTACAGGTAGCGCTGGGTGAAATACTCCATGAATGTGTAGTGCTTGCGGTGATCAACCACGATGTCGGGCCGTGAGATGAGCGGAACGCCTCCGGCCCGGATTGCGTCGTGGAGCAGATTTTCCCAGCCTCCACCACCGATCAACTCGGCGTGTTGCCGGAGCAGCGTCCTGTCGTACACTGTGTTGTTGCCGGTGACCCACTCGACCTCTCCGGCGGCGAGCGGCGGGAGGAGGTGGCTGTATTCGCAGAGAAACGCTGCCCAGTCGAGGACCGTGTCGGTGGCTGCATTGCGCACGCCGCCGCCTACCACCCGCGCAGAACTGCGGGCGTCGAGCATGGCGGAGGCCCACCCGTGCGGAACCTGCACGTGATCCTCGATCACCGCGACGGATGGGGCCGACGCGGCTTCAAATGCGATCGCCCGCATCTGGGGAATGGTGACGGTGCGCTCCACAGGAAAGACGCGCACCCAGGGATATGCGCGGGCGACAGCGTCGCGAACCTCCGGACCACAGCGCTCCACTACGAGCACTTCGAGCGGGATATCGGCACGATCCTGCTCGAGGGCGGCCAGCGCGCCGTCGAGATCGCCCCACCCGTTGACGGACGGGACCACGACACTCAGGCGCGGTTCATTCATGTCCCATTCCCGGCGTGAGGTAGCCCACGGCTTCGCCTGCCGACCATGCGGCCAGAAACGTAATGGTCCACGGCAAGGCCTGGGCGAACTGCACCGGTGTGGCACGTCCGGCACTGCGCCAGATGCGCGCCGCCAGCAGCATGGGAAGCAGCGGTGTGGCGAAGAGAAAGAGGAGCCGACTGGCGAGCGAGGCACTACGCGCGCGCACTCGCGCGTAGTCGCGGCCGTGTTCATACCGATCCCTGCAAAAATCACCCAGGCGATATTGCAGGTTCTGCAGGACCATCGCGTCCGGCGCAATTGCGAACGACGCGCCCTGGCGGAACAGGCGGCCGTGGATGACGTCCTCCCAGTCCCCGTTCGCGGCCGATCCGGCGACCTGGGCGAGAATGCCCTGGTGGTACATGACATTCGCTCCCGTCACCAACGGGGGACTGCCGTCCACGAGCTTTCTCAAGGGCCCGAAAAAGCCGTACTCCGCGTAGGCGGCACCGGCATCTATCGCATGCTCGGGACGGGCATTGGCCATGCTTCCCCCAACCACCTGCACGTTGGTGCCGGACCAACGGTACAGTCGGTCGAGCCAATCCGGCGCGGCAACGCAATTGTCCTCCGTCAGTGCCACCCAGTCGCCGGAAGCCGCCGCGAGCGCGGCGCCGCGCAGATGCGGAATGGTGGCGTCGGAAGGGCACCAGATGATCCGGCACCGCGCCGCGGCGAGGACGTCTTCCAAGTCGACGTCGCGGAATTCATCGCTTCGAGCCACGATCACCTCTGCGCCAGCGCGCGACGCCTGGGGAAGCACCGAGTCAAGAGTCTCCCGAAGCAGTTGCGTACTTCGGCAGGAGGCGATCGCGACCGAAATCATGACGACGGCGGCCCTCCCTGCAATGCTCCGATGAGCTCGCCCGCACTCCACGCGATCGTGAGCCCCACGATGGGGATGAGCCCGCGAAGGACCACGGCCGGAGAAATGTCGGCGCGCAGCGCCTTCCGCAGTACCCTGCCGGTGAGGAGAAAGGGAAGGGCTGGCGCCGCGAGGACATGCCGCAGCCGGCTGTGACCATGCGCATGAATCATCGTCGCCCCGTACTCCGCCCCGTGGCGGAAGCGTACGGCCATGCCTGCGACCAACGGTGGCGCGCCGCGATAGTCCACGAGGGGTTCGCCGGATTGCACAAGGCGACCTCCTGCGTCGAGCCAGCGACGGTGAAACTCCACTTCCCAGAAGCCATTCTCAAGCAGGTCTGGGTGCTCCATGATCGCACTTCGATCGTACATGGCGCCGTCGCCCGGCACTGCCCGCGCATTGTCGTCGGATCGACCGGGCCGGGGAAGAAAGGGCGCGAAGCGCACCAGGTACATGCCGCAGGCTGCCGCCGGTGCGTCTGGCGGCAGTGCGATGGCTGATCCCGCACCAACCGCGCCGGCGACGACGGCGTCGTGGAGCACTGCGGCCCATGTTCGTGTCACGGTGAGGTCGGTGGTGAGGCACGCAACCACCGGACCGGCTGCCGACGCGATACCAGCCGCCCATTGGACCGGCACCAGTGCGTCCGGAGCTGTCGGCACGCCGCGAACATTATCGCCCAAGCCGCTTGGGAACCGGCCGGCCGCCGTACCCGTCACCAGAATCTCCATATCGATGCTGTCCTGCGCAGCGACCAGTGATTGCAGGGTAGCGGCGGGATCCGCCACTCCGGCGGCTTCGGCAATAACCACGCTCAGGTCAGGGCGCATGTCGAGGCTCCTGCCTGATGTCTCTTGCATGTCTCAATCAATCTTGCGGGAGGGCTGGTGTGATCAACGCGGGTACTTCAGCGACCCGCCGCTTTATCGCGATGACCTGGAAGAATGCCCCGAGCCACGTGGCGAGGATGCGAAAAGGCTTGTTCCCCAGCAAGTGGTTGTAGATCCGTGCCAAACGTTTGCGCCTGCCGCTGAAATACTCGATCTCAGCCTCAGGAATCGAGGCGGGAACGACGGTGCCTTCAAGGCCGGAATCATGAATGAGTCGTCGGAGCTCCCTTGCGCTCAACAGCCGGCTGTACGTGTACGGCAGCGCGCTTCGCCAGTGCACGTATCCAGACTGCCACGCGCGGGGAAGCCAGCCTACACCCCAGATCCCGACATGTGGCTCAGCGGCGACGCTGAACCGATTCGGAGTTGTGGCGGCCAGGATACCTCCAGGTCGCAAGGTGTGCGCGACCTCCCGCATGGTACCAGACTGATCCCCGACATGTTCCAAAACATCACGGGCGATGACCGCTCCGAGGCATTCGTCGGGCAGCGGGAGCGCCTCGGCGAGCCCTGCGGCGAACTCAACGTCGGCGCCAGCGTCGCGAGCCATCCTTTGGGCGACGACCAACCATTCGAGCGAAACGTCCAGGCCGAGGGCCTTCCTGCTGGAACCGATCGCTGCAAACGCCATCCCCGGCCCGCAACCGAGGTCGAGGATCGGACCCGACGTAGTCACGGCAGCGGCCAGCCACCCGGAAAATTCATTCCGCAGTCGGGCAACTGACGACAGGATTCCGCGCGTGCGGTGCTCCACCATCTGGTCGGTCCAGTTCTCGCGGTGGCGGAACACGTATCGGATGGAGCCCTCGACATCCTCGGGATCAACTTCCGCCTCCAGTGCCTCAGCGCGTCGCCGATCCTCCGCAGGGTCGATCCAACTCGCGATGGCGCACCGCAGATCCGGAATTCCGGCAACCACCGGGAACACGCGCTGGCAGCACCGGGCAATGAGCACGGTCCCCTCGTGGCGAAGGCTTCCGCGATGTATCGGGCAGACCCAGATCACGAGGGGGGCCCCTGGCGTGTGCCAGGGAGAAGCGCCAAGGCGACATCGCGGGCAATCGCAACATCAACGACCTCGTCATCACGAAAAGGGGAGTTCCCCTCGTTGAAGAACGCGTCGTAGGATTGGCGGCACAGCGAACGCAGGCCGGGATAGGCGGTTTCTCCGTGAGCAGCGCGCGCCACCAGGCTCCCGGTCGACTGGATGATCTGGTGGAGCCCGGTTGTGAACGGACGGCGGATCTTGTATCCCCGAGACGACAGGGGCGGTTCCAGGACGGCGAACCCGTGGAAGAGGTCGGCCGTCGCGCTTCCACGGGTGCCGAGGACGCGACATGACGCGAATGTGGGACGAGCAGCCAGTGACACGACGATCGAGAGCGAGCATCCCGACGGGGTAGCCGCCGCGAGACGCCATTCGCCGGCTTCAGGGCGCTGCAGGCGCCATGACAGGGTGCCCACTGCCTCGCCGGTCAAGGCGCGGGCGATGGAGAATCCGTGAGGGATAATTTCGGCCGCGATCATGTCCCGTGCTGACGACGGAA
>JACDBX010000189.1 GCA_013694695.1 Gemmatimonadales bacterium
GTTCCACACGCCGCCCATTCCGGAGCGCGGTGCGGTGTCGGCACCGACCTGCAAGACCGCCGCGGCCGTGAAGATCTTCGCAGTCGAGCCGGGTTCATACTCCTCGACTGCTGCCGACGCAGTGGGCCGTGGCGCCCCGCCGCCCACCGAGCGCAACGAGGCCAGCGCGAGCACCTCGCCGGTGTGCACGTCGAGCACCACGATGTCACCGTCCTCGGCATCGAACTGGTCGAGTGCCCGTTCGAGTGCGTTCTCCGCGATCCCCTGCAGGTTCGCATCGATGGTGAGGTAGATGTCACTCCCGCGAATCGGTCGACGAACCACCGCATTCGGCCCCTCGAACGCGATACCCCGGCCATCGATCGTCAATACCTTCAATCCGTCGACGCCCTTGAGGAGGCTGTCGTACGCGGACTCAAGCCCACCCTTGCCCGACGCCGACTCACGATCGAACCCACCCAGCAGCGGCGTCGCCCGGGGAGAGCGGGGATATGCCCGGTCGAGGACCGGGTCGCGATAGATGCCCCTCACTCCCCGGAGCTGGTTGACCTGCTGCGCCGAGTATGGTCCGCGAAAGTATGCGTTGGGCGACCGCCGGACTCGCGTCGCGACCGTCTCGACCGGCAGGCCGAGCGCGCGTGACAACAGGCGGATCGCCGCCGTGGTGTCTCGGAGCTGCAGCACGGCGACGTTGACGTGATAGCTCACGCGGGTCACCGCCAGCGCGGCGCCATTGCGATCGTAGATCGTGCCTCGCCACGCCGGCACGGTCCGCAGCTTGGACCGCGACTGCTCTGCCCGCTCCTTCCACACGGAGTGCTGCACCACCGACACCCGGAACGCCTGCGCGAACACTGCGGCCGCGGCGAGCGCCAGGGCCCCCTGCAGGAATGCAATCCGTGTTGTCGGCTTGGCCATTCAGCGAACCGGTGGGAGGGTCAGCACGACAAGCTCGCTGTCAGAGGCGACACGCATACCGAGCGCCTCGGCGCGAACGCGGAGCTGCTCACCCATGAGCGGCCCGATCGCGTTCTGCTGCTCCGCCCGCTCGGCCAGCAGCGAATCGATGCTCAATTGCAGGACGCTCACCTGATCAGCTATCGCAAACGAGCGCCGCAGGCGGAGAACGATGATTCCCGCGACGAGCAGGAAAAGCCCCGTCCAGGCAATCACGAAATGTCGTCCCTTAACCTGCATGGTTGGTCCGGAAGAAACGAAGTCTGGCACTGCGAGCCCGTGGATTCGCGGCTACCTCGGCAGAATCCGCCACGATCGCCCGGCGGGGCTCGACGCTGCCCAGTGGTATGTGTCCGCAGGCACACTGGGGGAGGCCGCCCGGACAGGTGCACCCCGCACTCCATGTCCTGAACGCTGTCTTCACCACCCGGTCCTCGCCGGAATGGTAACTGATCACCGCAAGAGTCCCGCCGTCGTCGAGTGCATCACGAAAACTTGGCAGGACCCGCTCGAGCCCGCCAAGCTCGTCGTTGACCGCGATGCGAACTGCCTGAAAGATTCGCGCAAAGTCGCCCGGGCCCGATCGCGGCCCCAGCGCGCCACGAATGGCCCCGACCAGGTCGTCGCTGATGAGGAACGGGGCGTTGCCACGGCGCCGAACCACCTCGTCGGCGAGGCGACGTGCGCGGCGCTCGTCGCCATACTCCCTGAACACCTGCATCAGCCCCGCATGCGGGGTCAGGGCAAGCCAGTCCGCTGCGTCCGGCCCGTCGCTCGACATCCGCATGTCGAGGGGTGCGCCAACGCGGAAGCTGAATCCCCGCTCCTCCCGATCGAGTTGCCTCGACGAAACGCCAAGGTCGAGCAGGATGAAGTCGGGATGAAAGTCCGCCACCGCCGCCACCGCGTCGGCGGAGGCGTACGGCGCCTGCAGGTACCGCATTCCCGGCTCGCCGAGACGGTCTCGGGCCGTGGCCATGGCATCGGGATCACGATCAATCCCGAAGACCTCGGCGCCGGCGGCGCGGAAGGCGGCGGCATGCCCCCCGTGGCCAAGCGTCGCGTCAACCACACGGCGGGCGGCATGGGCCCGCTGCATGATGGGCTCGAGGAGTACGGGGACGTGGAGCGAGGAAGGATCCGTCATCGGTCCGGTGAAAACAAACCACCCCGACCGGAATCCGGGCGGGGTGGCGGGAGACGGGGCTGACGGGGCTCGAACCCGCGACCTCCGCAGTGACAGTGCGGCACTCTAACCAACTGAGCTACAGCCCCTTGCGACCAGGCCCGAAAGTAGGGGTCCTGGCCGCCTTTGGGAAGGGCTACTTGCAGAAGCTCTGCAGGAGCTGCGGGATCGCGGCCCGCTCCTGCTGCATTGGCGCGAGCAGCTGCTTGGCCGTCGACGCGATCTGCTCATTCGGGCTCGTTGCCGCGGACGTCAGGGCCGGAATGGCCTTGCCGATCAGCACTTCTTCCTCGCGCGCCAGCGAACATGACTTCTGTGCCCGCGCACGCTGAGAGAGGTCGGCGACTTGATAGTAGGCGCCGACGCCGAGCATGTAGTTCGCCGGGACAATGCGATCCGCCGATGACGTCCCACCGGCCAGCGCACCCTCCGCCAGCGCCACCAGCAGCGGCCAGTCCTTGGTTTCCGCGTTCGCGACCAGCTGCGCCGACACCAGGATCAGCCCGGCGAAGTCATCTTGCGCACTGGGATCGCCGCTCCCCTTGATGATCGGGGCGAACTCCAGCGCCTGCCGTGCCTGACCCGATTCGGTCATCGCCTTGACGATCTGGTTCACCGCACCTGTGTTCGAGGGATCAATCTGCACGAGCCGACGTGTTACCACGATCGACGAATCGGTCATGCCGGCCACCCCGTACGCACGGGCCAGACCCTCGAGGATGCTGGTGTTCTGGGGGAAGGCCTTTGCACCACGCTTCGCCCATTCCAGGTACTTCGCCGTATCCGGCCGCTGCGACGCCGCGAAGAGGATCTTCGCGTAGTACAGCGTGTCCGCCTTCGCCGAGTCGAGCGCGTACACCTGCTCAAGGGCAGCGATGGCGCAGGGATAATCCTCGTTGCCAAGGCAGATGTTGCTGCGCAGGTCGTACAACTCGGGATTGGCCGGATCGATCTCCAGGCCCTTCTCCACGACCTGCATTGCCGCCTCGGGACGGTTGTAGCGGTTGAACAGCTTGTACGCCGTCTCACGCAGGATCTGGTTGGTCGGTGCGACCGCCAGCATCTTCTGGTAAATCTCGACCGTGCGCGCCGAATCATTGCGCTCCTGGGTCAGCACGGCGAGTGCGCTCCACGCCACCAGCGACTGCGGGTCGCCGATTACGGCGTTCTCGAGATGCTGGGCCTCATCGGCCTTGTCCCCCGCCTCGCGCGCGAGCTGCGCCATGCAGAGTTCGGCGAGACCGTGGTTCGCCACCGCCTTTGTGGCCTTGCGGGCCGCCTCGAGCGCCTTCGCCTTGTTGGTCGCCTGCTGGTCGATGCATCCCTTCGCGTCCTGCATCGCCTTGACCGCCGGGACGAGCGCGTCAGCAGCCTTCACGCCGAAGTCGCCCAGCGATTCGCCCGGCAACTGCGCGACGTTCGCCACCATGCCGGCGTAGTTGTCGTTGGTCGGCGCAACGCGGGCCACGAGCATGAACTGCCCCGACGGCTGCTTCGAGAGCGTACTCGAGACACTGGTCAGCGCCGAGAGCTGGCTCGCGAGCACCCGTGCGGCGTTGATCGGAAGGATCGCATCCGACGGGTAACCGTATTGGCCCAGCGCTTCGTTCATCTGCTCGCGGGTGACGACCGAGAAGTTGCTCCCGACGCCCTTCGTCATCCGTTCGCGCATCGAGCGACCGATCACCACCGATGCGGCGGAGTCGGCTGTAAGCGCCGTCGGGTTAGCCACGAGCAACTTGGGGGCGTTGGACACGACCCGGGTCGAGATCCGGGCGCCGGGGCGAATCTGGCCCACGACCGTCCCTGACGCCCCGATTAGCATGGCAAGAACAGACAGCGTTACGCGTTGGAACATCCGATATCCTCCGTGAGTGTCGTCCTTCCTTAGGACGGGCAGGCAGGCCGTCCCCGCACGCCGCCCATGGGCGAAGAGGGACTCGAACCCCCGACATCCTGCGTGTAAGGCAGGCGCTCTAACCAGCTGAGCTATTCGCCCCAGTGGTTTCTTCAGGCTACGAGCGCCAGCGGAAAGAGGATGCAGTACCCGATCACCAGGAGCACCGCGGCCGCACTCGCCGCCCCGCTGACCAGGACCCCGTAACCCACCGCGATCGTCACCAGTGACGCCGCGAGGAGGAGTAGATTGCGCCGTGCAAAGAGGGGCGCTGCCTTCGTAACGCGCTGATCTATTTGTGCCATAGCACTTGACGCTAGCGGTCCGTGTCGGAGTGGTCAAGCGGATCTCCTGCAAGAGTAATCAGATTGTCATCTTCGGTGACCCCATCCGGCGGCTCCGGCCAACCCTGATCGAGTGCTGCCCGCCGCGGGGCATCGTATCGCCGGCGCCAGGCAGCTCCGGCACCCAATCCAACCGCCACCACTACCCAAACGCCACCAGTGAGCAACCAGATCCCCCAGTTGTAACGGCGCCGGATGCTCCGGTGCCAGGTCTCGTCGAATCCATCTGCGGTGAACCCGGTCGTCGCGAGGACAGCGTCGTCGAACGACTCCCCGGCGGAGAGCCGATCAAGCAGCGGCCGTAGCGTCCGTGTCGGGTTGCGCCGGGCGAGCTCGGCCACGGCGGAGGCGGCCAGGGCGTAAGCCGTCTCGGCATCCGCAGCCGTGCCTCCCCTCAATGCGCCGTCGACACCACGGAGGTCGGGAACCCGACCCGACACGACCGTGAGGTTCAGGTGGAGTGCGTCAAGTCGCCCGTACTCGCCCGCTGCCAGGACGGCGTAGCCCTCGTTGAACCAGCGCGGAACCCGGCTCGCCACCCGCCGATGCAGGACCAGGTGCGCCAGTTCGTGGCGCAGCGTGCCGCGCGGGTCACCGGCGTCGGCCCGGATGACGATCATGCGGGCCTCCGGGAAGGTGAACCCTGCGCCCCACTCCGGTATCCGCCCCTGCGCAGCGCGTGCAAAGGCCGCGCGATCGGGAACGATCGCGAGGGTGAGCGGGCCGACGTCGACCCGGCCGAGTCCGAGCCATTCCCGCGGTGACGCGGCGATGTCAGCGAGCGCGGTGCCGAGGTTCGCATGACGCGGCTCTGCGATCACGATCACGTCGTTGACCTCGATCCGTACCATCGCGTCTTGAACCCGCGGCGCCTGCACCGCCAGCGCCATCAACATGGCAATCAGGGACGAAATGGCCGTGGCGATTCTCCTCCCGGTGACATTGTCTCGAGCAGACTCGCGCATCGCATCGCGTGAGGGGAGTGACGTGCCTGGGCCCCGGTGCGCCATGCCTGTCCGGCGCGCCCGGGATCGCCGAGGTGCCAGTGACCCTCACCCAGAACGGCCCAGCCCTCAGCCAGGTTCGGCCCCAGCGCCAGCGCCCGTTCCGCGTGCGCCACCGCATCGGCGAATCGCCCGGACCTGAGCGACTCCTCTGCCAGCCAGTAGTGGCCGTACAACGCCGCCTTGGGATCATGCCCGACAACCGCAACGTGAAATTGATCGACGGCGCCATCATGATCGCCAGCCTGCAGGCACGCCACTCCCAGCGCCACCGCGGCAAGCGGGTTGGATGGCTCGCGTTGCTGCACGGCGCGACAGGTCTCCATGGCCTCGTCGCGCTTCCCTTGCGCAACCAGCGACCAGGCAAGCAGCGCCGGCGCCGTCGTGCTGGTGGCATCCGCGGCGATCGCGCGACGGAACAAGGCTTCCGCATCACTCCACTCGGCGCTCGCGAGCCGTGACCACCCGCGCTCGATGTGCGTGGAGGCACCGATATGATCGTGTCGCACGGAGGCCGCGCCGGTTGTGGTGGCAGGGAGGTCCTTGAATCGGGCGATCAACTCGCGGATGCTTTCCCGGAATGCCGTCAGCTCCGTGAGCGACAACTCAGCGTCACGAAAGAGCGCGATGATCTCTGCCCTGAGCTGTGCGCGGGCTGCTTCCGCTGGCGCGGCATCGATCGACGCGAGCAGCCGCGCGCGCCGCGTCAGCAATTGCTCCAGGGATTCGCTCACGCCGCAGCCCCCGACCCGGCAAGGTTGGCCTTCGCCAGCGCATGGTCAGGATTGATCCGCAGCGTTTCGCCCCAGTGCCGCTGCGCGCCGCCGATGTCGCCGCGTCGGCACGACAGGTTGCCGAGCTTGAAGTAGAGGTCATCGCCCAGTGTCGGCGCCAGCTTGGCAGCCCGCTCGTAGGCCTCCTCGGCTTCATCCCACCGTCCTGCGCGGTAGAGCAGGTCGCCCAGGTTCTTGGATATCTGGGGAATCGTGGGGTCCTCACCCAGCGCGTGCCGAAGGTGTGCCTCCGCCTCCCCCACGTCGCCCACCGCCTCCAGCAGCACGGCAAGCGCTGTGCGCAGGATGGGATGATCGGGGTACGCGGTGACGCCCTCGCGCACCGTGCCGAGCGCGTCGGGCCACGCGCCGGAAAGTGCCTGCGCCCACCCGCATCCCCAGAACCAGCGCGCGGGTGGGCGATCGTGACCAACCAGATCTCGCGCACGCGCAAATCGCTCCAGGGCGCGCGGCGCGTCGCTCCGGCGCAGTGCGAGCAGTCCCCATCCAGTCCACACCCTCGCGTCGTCACGATCCCGCGCCACGGCATCGGCCAATGCCGCGTCCGCCTCATCAAGCCGACCAAGCGCCTCCAGGGCAAGCGCGAGGTTGTGAAGGACGGCGGCGTTGGCCTCACCCCGATCGGCGACCGCCGAGAACGCATCGATCGCGTCGAGCCAGCGCGCTTGGCGCAGCGCGATCAACCCCAGACGGAATGGTGCGTCACCACCACCCGGGTCGAGCTCCGCCACCCGGCGAAACTCGCGCTCCGCCTCGGAATACATCCCGGTCCGATAGAACGCGACGCCGAGATTCCGGTGCTCCTCGATGCGCGCTACGCCTTGCCGCGGCACCGGCGTGGCGGCGGTGCCGACCCGGCGGATTCGCCCGGCAGAGAGCAAGCCGAAGAGTGAACGGCAGACCTCGAAGTCGGTGAGGCCGGTACTGTCCATCACGTCGCGCACGCACGCCATCCCGTCGAGCAACGGGAGAATGCGCCGCTCGATGTCAACCAGTCCGGTGTCGGTATCCTCCGTTCGTGCATCGCCATCAAGGGCGTAGACGATGTCAAGCGAGGGGATCTTCTTCGCGATCACGCTCCACTCGTCGACGCGGCGCGCACCCTCGAGCAGGAGGCCCTCGGGATTGAGTCGCAGCGTGGCCTCGACATCCTCGGGACGCACCCCCGCCTCGAACGAGAAGGTGCCGCTCGTCCACGTGAAGAGGGTGTAGACGGTTTCCTCGACCTGACGCTGCAACTCGGCCTCGAGCTCCCGCGACGTGATGAACCCGAGCCGGAGGAGGACGCTGCCGAACCGGTCGCCCGGCATTGCCGCGTGCGTCGCCACCGCCTCGTCGAGCTGACTCGGCGTGAGCGTCCCGGCCGCCACCAGCCGCTCACCGAGCCGGTCGAGACGCGTGACCATCCCGGCAAAGACGATCCAGCCCTCATCGAACCAGATCGAGCCGAAGTTGCGTTCGCTCGCGACCGAGAGACAGCCGGTGCGTCCCCCCAGGAAGAGGAGTTGCACGACGTCGGGAAGCGACGCCTCCTTGAGCGAGCCCTTGATTGCCATCAGCGCCACTCCTCGATCATGCGCTCGGCGATGTCCGGCCACGTTTCCACCATCTTCTCCCGCGATCGGATCGCGCCGCTGGCTGGCGCGAGCAGCCCGCTGCCCCGCCGCGGGGGACGCTCGGCGATGTCGCCCTCGATGATCGAGCGCACCGTGGCCAGCGAGAGCGGGACGTCGCGCGCCGCGGCCGCGACAATGACCCGTTGCACGGTCTGCTGCAGCTCGCGGATCGACGACGCGGTGCGCGACGCGAGGTACTCGACCAGGTCGACGTCGTCAGCTCCCTCACCGATCAATCGCGCCACCTCGCGAAGCTTCGCCGCTCGGTCAGGAGCGCCGAGCTCGACCACCAGCCCACCCGACAGACGCGTCGCGAGCCGCGGCTCGAAGCCCACGAGCAGCCCCGGCTTCACGAGTGACGAGAAAGCGAGCTGGCGACCGGACTCGAGGAGGAGGTTGTACACGAGGTACAGCTCCTCCTGACTCCGTTCCTTCCCTGCCAGCCCGTGCACGTCATCAACGAGCAGCGCATCGACCCGCCGCAGGCGATGCCGCCACCGATCGACGGTGCCGTCACTGATCGACGAAACGAGTCCGTCGACAAACTGTGCCGCGTCGAGCACCGCGATCCGCCGGAGCCCACGCGCTGCCAGCGCGTGACCAAATGCGTGCAGCAGGTGAGTCTTCCCGGTGCCTCCCTCGCCCACGATCACCAACGGGTTGTACCCCTGGCCGGGAGATTCGGCCGCGACCCGAACTGCTTCCACCACAGATCGGGTCGACGGCCCGACCGCAAACGCTTCGAGCGTCATGCCGGGCATCGGCCCGGACAGCGGCTCCCCCGCCTCGCGCGCCTCGGCGACGAGTGCTTCGGCCTCGGCGAGCCGATCGGGATCGTGCAGCGCGGCCTCGCGCAGCAGCGTGGGTGCAACCTCGGCCAGCTCCGCGTGGAGGATCCGCAGCACTGCGACGTCGGCCTCGAATCGCGACACCGTGTCCTCGGGATCGGCGGCGATGTCGGTCGCCAGCAACGCATCGAGGCGCGCGGTGCGAAACCCCGCCGCCGCGTGGCGAAGCGATACCTCGGTGACGCGCCGCCGCCAACGGTCCACCTGCTGGCCCACGGTCGACGACAGGTCGGTGAGGAAATCGGAGAACTCGTCCTGGTGTGGCGCCTCGTAGTCGAACCCGGCGCCGCTCCCCTCCTTGGTGGCGGCCGGATCTGCCACGGGAGCATGCCCGAGCGCACCGAGGAGTTGCCGAGCCTCGGCGGCGGTGATCGGATCCGACTGAACGGCTTGCTGGGCCACCAGTCGGTTGAGCGCGCCCACGAGTTCCCGCACCGTTCCGATCGGCGTTTCGGCCACCGTGGCGAGCACCTCGGCCGAGAAGGTGACGTGGCGTTCCTCGGCGCGGCGGGCAAGGATCGCGAGCCGGGTTTCGTAGTCCGGCGCGCCGATGTCGATCACCAGCCCGCCGGCAAAGCGGCGGATCAATCGCTCATCGAGCGACTGAATCTCCTCCGGCGGTCGATCACCGGCGAGCACGATCTGCCGATCAGCCGCCGTGAGGAGGTCGATGAGGCGCAGCAGTTCGGACTGCAGTTCGCGGCGGCCGGTGAGCAATTGCGCGTCGTCCAAAAGGACCAGGTCAGCATCGGTGAACCGGCGCCGATACGTCTCAGCCTGTCCCGCCGCGAGGGCAGCGTGGTACGCCTCGACAAAATCGTCCACCGTGACGTACTCGACAGTGCGCGATGCATCGATTTCCTGGGCGCCGTGACCAATCGCCATGAGGAGATGGGTCTTGCCGAGGCCGGGGGTGGCATAGATGAAAAGCGGATTGTAGGCCGCGCCGGGAGCCTCGGCGACAGCCTTGGCCGCCGTGGCTGCGAGGCGGTTCGACGAGCCGACCACAAAGGAGGCAAACCGGGCGTGCGGGTTGAGCATCCGTGTTTCACGCATCGCCAGCGCCCCTGCCCGAGGCGCGGCGCAGCAGGAGCGTCAACACGGCCTGCAGCACCTCACGCACGCCCTCGCCTCGCACCGCGTCGCCGGTCATGCGGGGTGCAGCGCCGACACCGAGTGCCTGGTCGAGCACGGCCGGTGCGACCAGCAGCTCGGCCGGAAGGTCCCGCTTCGAGTAGAAGAAGGCTACCGGCAACGGGTCGGCCGGATCATCGCCCCGGGCAGCAAGGTGGTCACCAAGTGCGTTGCGGGCCGCCACGTTGTCGTCGAGTCGAGTCGCCTGCGAGTCGGCGACGAAGATGACTCCATCGGCTCCATGAACGAGGACCCGGCGGGTCGCGTCGAACGCGACCACACCGGGCACGGCATACAGCAGCACCGACGCCGCACGCCCGCCGATCGTGCCGAGGTCGAGTGAGACCCAGTCGAGCGGCATCGCGTGCTGCTCGCGGGGCGAATCGGCATCGTCCTTCCCCGCTCCGAGGCGGTCGTGGATACCGCGCAACAACGTGGTCTTGCCGCTGCGAGACGCCCCGAACACGACGATGGTGAGCGCGAGCGGTGCATTCCCGGATTCGCTCATCGCGGTGCACCACCGAAGAGTGCCCGGAGGGAGTCGTCGAGTTCGCGCTCGAATCCCTCGGCCAGCAGCTCACGCGGTTGCGTGTCCGACGGTGCCGCCACCCGCACATCGGCGGCAAATCGATCGAAGAACATCCGGACGAGGCCCACCGATGACTCCCTTCCGAACACGACGAGGCCGATCCAGCGGCCGCGCGGCGTGTCGAACGGCGCCAGCCAGATTCCCTGACTTTCGCCATGGTGTACCACGGCACCGAAATCGGTGGGCGAGCCGACCACTCGCGCGAGTTCGGCAGTGGTGGCCAGAATGCCGGCGCCGAGTGCGGCGACGGCCATCACGTCGAGGGAACGGGTGAAGCCGTGTTGCGCGACGACTTGCCCCGACGCAGTCATGACCAGCGCCAGTCGCGCAGACGACTCGCGCAGGAGCCCGGTGAGCGGCTCCGCGAGCCACGGCTCGAGGACCCGCATCAGCGCAGCGCGGCGGCGACGTCGCCGAGCAGGAGGCGAAGCCGGCCGAGTTCCGCCGCGGGGTCGGCAACGGCCACCAGCCAGAGCGGACCGTCGGCGACGAAGGCCATCAACGTGCCGGCGTCACCGGACACCCGTACCGAACGCGGTGGGCGCTGCGACGCGGCGGCGCTCACCCGCAGTGTCCGCTGCACGATGGCAGCGGCAAGCGCCGCAACCTCGGCGGTGGGGAGGATGTCCATCGCCGATTCGGCGATCACCAACCCGTCGTCGATCGAAACCAGCACGGCTCCCCGCACGCCGGGCACCGAAGTCGCCGTGTCGAGAAGTTGCTGCCAGGCGGTGAGCGTCATGTCATCCGCTCCAGCCACGCGCGTGCTGCGACGGTGGCACGGTGCCCCGCGGCCACGACCCGGCCGACCGGCGTCGACGCGCCGCGCACCAGCAGGAGGGTGGCATCATCGGCGACCGGAAAGAGCGCTGATCGGCTGTCGGGACCCTCGACAATCACCTGTCGCCAAGGGCCAAGGTGCAGCAAGCGTGTGGCACGCACCGATTCGCGAACAACCGCTGCGCACTCTGCCGCCACTGCGTCCGCCATCTCGTCGGATGCGTCGGGGCCGACACCGCCGATCAACCGCATGCCCTCGCGATCGAAAAGCATGATCCCGCCAGCCGGGTCGTCGAGCAGCACCGGACCGGCAATCGGTGGGGCGGTGGCCGCACGCACCCGGTCGAGGGCACTGCTGACCTCGGGGTCGTGGGGTGCGGCGAGGACGGCGGCCTCGAGGTGACGCTCCGCCGCCGCGAGGTCTCCCCCCCGAAAGGCGAGAAATGCGAGCCCCTTTCTCGCGCCGACATTTCCTTGGTCGCACTCGAGCGCGACGGCCCACGCCGCGGCAGCGGCGGCATCGTCATGCTGATCGGCACGGATCCGGCCGAGCAGGTCGTGGGCGGGGCCAAGATCAGGGTAGTGCGCGAGGCCAGCGGCAGTCACGGTGGCCGCGGCATCGAGCTGGCCGCGGCGGCGCAGCCGTTCGCCGAGCTCGAGGAACGCATGGCCGCGTGGCGGGGTCGGGGAACTCGATGCAGGAAGGGTCACGGCTCTCGCAGGGCATCATCCATGGTGCGCGCGGCATGAATCAGCATCGACGCATCGTCGAGGTGTGCGGGATCGATTCCCTGCCACGCGGTCCAGGCATCGATTGCGGCGTCGAAACGGCCCGCACCCGCCTCGGCCAATCCCAGCGCGCGCCACGCATCGGCATCGTCGGGGACCACGGCAAGTCGATGCCGCAACAGCGCAATCGCGTCGAGAAAACGCTCCGCTTCGATCGCCGCGCGCGCCTGTTCGATCAGCGGCGGACTGAGCACAAGTATAGCCGAGGCGACCAGCGCCTGAATCGATCCGGCCACGTCCTCGATCGGCTCGCCGAGGAGCGTTGCAACCGTCGCGACATCCCGCAGGCCGTCGACAGCGTCGAGGACCCGCCAGTCGAGCACTCCGGGTGTCCACGGAGCGCCGGCCGCGATCAAGTCATCGGGCGCAAAGTCCGGCACCGACTGGAACCCCGACATTTCCGCCCCCAGCGCTGCGCGACGATCCTCGGCCCCGACCATCGTCATGAGGATCGCATCGGGTGAGAGCGAAAGCGATCCGCCGTCGATCGAGCGCTCCTCGAAGTCAAAGCGGCCTCGGTTCCAGTACATCATGCGCGAGAGCGATCTCACCGCCAGTCGACGTCGCAACGCTTCACGCACGGCTTCCGGGATCACCACCGCCGCGTCGATGCCGAACGCGCCATCCGCGGGGCCGAGGGAGCGCTCCACCAGCCCGGCGGTGACCGCCTCGTCGGTGGCGTCGGGTTGCAGCATCACGACGCGGCCCTCTCGCAATCCAAGGGTGCGGGGCGTGGTGGGATCGGGCCCGACCACGCGGAGCAACCCCGAGCGTCGTCCACGCTCGAGGAGTTGCAGCACATCGGCAAGACCGATCTCGCTCAGGGGACCGTGCATCGGCGGTCAGCCCGATCCGGTGAACAGGTCGGCAAGGCGGCGCGCCGAGGCGGCGAGCCGTCGACTCACGGCCCCAAGGGGCCCGGCGGGATCGGTCCGCTCGATCGCGTGCCAGTCCTGGATCGCATCGCGATACCGGCGCAGCTTGGCGAGCGCCACCCCGCGATGAAAGAGCACCGCGACATCGGCATCCTTGCGCCGGACAAGTCCGTCGAAGACGGCGAGTGAATCCACCACTCGGCCTGCGTCGAGCAGGGCGCGACCGTCGGCGATGGTGGCGGGCGCCGAAATAGCGGGCTCGCTGGTCGCCTGCAGCCCAGCCTCGCAG
>JACDBX010000190.1 GCA_013694695.1 Gemmatimonadales bacterium
ACACCCTGGTGATCGCGTATCTCGGCGGCGGGGTCAAGCGAGTGCACCGCACGGTGCAGGCGTGGTCGGCAGTGCTTGAGAAACATGAAGGCGCAGCGCTGCAATTCGAGCGCCTGCCGTTCGATCATCCGCTTTACATCCTCTACTCCTCGGGCACCACCGGGTTGCCGAAATGCATGGTGCATGGCGCCGGTGGCACCTTGCTGCAGCACCTCAAGGAACACCGGCTGCATGTCGACCTGCACCCGGGCGAGCGACTCTTCTACTTCACCACATGTGGCTGGATGATGTGGAACTGGATGGCGAGTGCGCTCGCGGTAGGGGCAACACTGGTGATCTACGATGGTGCGCCGGCGCCCGCGGCCGAGGCCGAGATCCTCTGGCGGATGGCGGCGTGCGAACGTATCGACGTATTTGGGACGAGCGCGCGTTTCGTGGCGAGCGCCGAGAAGATGGGGCATGCACCGTCACGCCACGGAATGAAGGCTATGCGGGCGCTGCTCTCGACCGGGAGCCCGCTCGCGCCTGAAAGCTTTGACTGGATCCACCGGGCGGTCGGCCCGCATGTCCAAGCGAGTTCGATTTCGGGTGGCACCGACATCGTCTCGTGTTTTGTGCTCGGCAACCCGATCGTCCCGGTGCATCGCGGCGAAATCCAGGGTGCGGGGCTCGGCATGGCGGTCGACATTCTCAATGATGCCGGCGAGCCCTGCCCGGTGGGCACGCCCGGCGAGCTTGTCTGTCGGCAGCCGTTTCCGGCGATGCCGGTGGCGTTCTGGAACGATCCCGCTGGCGCGGCATATCGCGCGGCGTACTTCGATGTGTATCCCGATATCTGGCGGCACGGTGACTGGGCGACGCGCACCGAACGCGGTGGCTATGTCATCACCGGGCGCAGCGACGCGACGCTCAATCCGGGCGGGGTGCGGATCGGTACGGCCGAGGTCTATCGACAGGTCGAGGCCGTCGACGAGGTGGTCGAGAGTCTGGTCATTGCGCAGCAGCGCCCGGGCGCCGCGGCGGGCGACGTGCGTGTCGTGCTTTTTGTCCGGCTGCGTGATGGCGTAGTGCTCGACGATGCCCTCGAGGCAGCGATCAGGACGCGGATCCGTTCCGGTGCCTCGCCGCACCACGTGCCAGGCGTGATCGCGGCGGTCACCGACATTCCGCGCACCCGGAGCGGCAAGATCAGCGAGATCGCGGTTCGCGACGTGGTGGAAGGGCGCGCGGTGCGGAACGTCGGGGCGTTGGCTAATCCGGAGTCGCTCGACCAGTTCCGGGATCGGGTGGAGTTGGAGTAAGGGGGGCTCGAGTATCGGTCTGCGCACGAGACTGAGGGGGCGCGATGTCGGGGATGGGCGAACCAGCGCGAAGCACGGCGGGGAAAAATACCCACCAACGCGGCGAAGGGTTCCCGATAGCACGTCACTTGCTCGCCACATCCTCGATGCAGTCAGTGATGCCTCCTAGCGTGTCTCCGCTTCGATCGCGATTTTGCGGGCGCCAGTCGAATCGGGGGACTGCGAACCGCAAGGTATGGATGATCGCGGCGGCGATGTTGACGACAATCGGGACCCTGCTTCCGGCGCAACGGCAGTACTCCTTGAGTGCCAGCAAAGTGTTGATCAGCGAGGAGGACGATCTCGCACCGTTCACCTTCGTTGACGCTAGGCCGGACGGAGTCCTTCTCGTCGGATTATCGTACGACGCTCAGGTGCTGATGCTCGGGTCTGACGGAAAGCGCCTGCGAACCATTGGGAGAAAGGGTGCTGGCCCCGGTGAGTTCCGGCGGCCGGCGTTTGGCGGGTGGCTCGGTGATTCCATCTGGGTCTACGACGCAGAACTCACGCGCATCAGCTTCTTCACCGAGGATGGTCGGCACCTGAACGACAAGCGTCTGCCGATGCTGATCGGCCCGCCGGCTCGCGTGATTGCGACTTCGAGTCAACAGGCCCTGGTATGGACACCATTTCGCGCCAAACCAGGAGCCCCTGCTATGTATGGGCTCGTTCGCTGGTCAGGGGACAAAACGCCCGTCGTGCCAGTGATTGCATCGCCACAGCACAATTGTCGCAAGACTCTGCCGAACAATAAATGGATCAGTGTGCCCTACTGTTCCGCAATAATTTGGGGATCATCGCGCTTGGGGACCTACGCCGCTGTGCTCGATCCGACGGCGTCGAACCTAACCGGGACCGGCAAGCTTCAGATTACGGTGGTCACCGGCGATGGCGATACGCTTTACTCGCGACCGATGGCGACTCACCAAGTTCCACTACCGGAAGCAACTTTCGATTCGGTCTTCGACTGCCTCGCCGGAAAGCTCCGGGTAGCTGTTGCGGCTAAAGATCGACCGGCAGCTCCGAAGTATCACCCTGCAGCATCATGGGTGCTGCTCGATCAGTCAGGCGCCGTGTGGACGGGACAGCGATTGTCGATCACGACTCGTTGGACTCGCTACGACCGCGCGGGCAATCCGCAGGGATTTGTTGTGCTGCCGCGACTGTCGCGTCTCGTCTCAGTAGACGGGATGACGGTCTATGCAATCGTGGTGGGGACTGACGACGAGGAGAGTCTGGTAAGGTATACTGTGCGTTGATTATGAATTGCGGGTTCGGCGCGCTGGCCAACCCGGAGTCGCTCGACCAGTTCCGGGATCGCAAGGAGGTGGAGTAGCTGCTTCCGGCGGCGGGCAGATGGATGCCGCCTGGAATTGGATTGCGGGTGCAGCGACCCGGGCGTATTTCTCTGTGATCACGAGTGGGGCATGCATCCAATGACAATGCGCGCGAGTGGGTCCTTGATGATCGGCATCGCTGTTGTTGCGTCTGCATGCGCAGGGGCGAGGGTTGCGCCTCCAACCCGCGCGGACGTGGGTCGATTCACCTCTCCCGCGTCGATTGTTCGGCTTTACGTAGCCGTGCGGCACGCGATCATGAAGACCAGTCCGCGCATTGTTGTCTGCTTTCCGGCGTTGACGTCGGGCGACGAGGACTTGCTGGTCTCACGCGGTTTCGCCGCCAGCGTTCGAACGGATACCACCTGTCGTGCCAAGCCGGTGCTGGACGGCGAAGATGGTCTGTTGGTGATAGAGCGGATCGAACGGGGCGACACCTCGCGGGTGTTTGGGGTGTTCACCCAGAAAGAGTCGCCGCGATGGTGGCGTGAGCAGTTCATGGCCTACAGGTTCCCGGTTCCCGGTGGTCATCAGTTAACCGTGGGGGAGTTCGGCCCGGCCCATGACTAGTGAATCGGGGCCGCTCACGAGGGCGAGCCACTTTTCCCACCGCGCCGTGGGGCGGCTGTCCCTGAAGGCGGACATTCGCCGCCGTCGGCGGTGATCACCTAGCATTCGATCTCGTTCCCGCCCACCCCCGCCACCCCCCGGAACCCGCCAACCCCCGACGGGGTTGCTCTTTACGCCCCCCGACCGACCCCTCGGCCGCCCCGGCGGTGCTATTTTCCAGAATGCACACGACCCCGGAGCCCCCGCGATGACCACGACATCCGCACCAGCCGGCATCGCCGCGGGACTGACCACCACCCGGGCAGCGTTCATTGAGGACGCCCGCGAGCACGGTCGCCTATACATCGACCAGCCGTACGACCTCTATTCCGCCGAGAACCACGACGCCTGGCACCGCCTCTACGGCCGGATGCACGACCGGTGGCAGCGGTATGCCAATGCCCGATTTCTCGAGGGGCTGGCGACCCTGCAGCTCGATCCCGATCGTGTCCCCCGCCTCGAGGACGTCAACAAGTTCATGGCGCCCCTCACCGGGTTTCGGGCCAAGGCCGTGAGCGGCTACGTGCCGGCGTATCTCTTCTTCGATTGCCTGCGCCAGCGCGAGTTCCCCACCACGATCACGATCCGCGACGGCGAGGTGCTCGACTACCTCCCCGAGCCGGACATCTTCCACGACATCGCCGGCCACGTGCCGATGCACACCGATCTCGCGTTCGCCGACACCCTGGTGGCGTTCGGTGAATGCGCTCGCGAGGCCGCAGTGCGCATCGCCGCCATCGACGATGAACACGAGCGCGTCCGCCGGATGACCAGCGTGATCAAGGCGATGGCCCGCTTCTTCTGGTTCACCATCGAGTTCGGCCTGATGAAGGGCGACGACCCCGACACCTTCAAGGCGTATGGCAGCGGTCTGCTGTCGTCGTACGGCGAGCTGGAGCACTGCATCACCTCGCCTGAGGTGCAGCGCGTCCCGTTCCAGCTCGAGTGGGTGATCAATCAGTCATTCGAGATCGACCGCTACCAGCCGCTGCTCTTCGTCGTCGACTCGTTCGACCATCTCTTTGTCGAGGTCGGCCGACTCGTCGAATGGATGCACGCCGGTCGTCTCGACAACGTGGCCGCCGGCGAACCGGCGATCGGCGAGGCCGACCTCGCGTCGTTCCTCGAGGCGGGGCGGGCCGCATGAACCGCCTCCACGCGCACCGTTCCACGAATCCCGATCACACGACGGACCTGGTTCGTCACGGAGCCACCCCATGACATCCACGCTTCCTGGCATCGCACCAGATGCGACCGATGACGCCTTTCCGATCAACGGTACCGACTACATCGAGTTCTGGGTCGGTAACGCCAAGCAGTCGGCGCACTACTATCGCGCCGCCTTCGGGATGCGCCTCGCCGGCTACCGCGGCCCCGAGACCGGTGTCCGCGACCGCGCATCGTACCTGCTGGTGCAGGACAAGCTCCGTTTCGTCCTGACCTCCGCACTCGGCCCCGATGGCGAGATCGCCGAGCACGTGCACCGTCACGGCGACGGCGTGCACGACATGGCCTTCTGGGTGGACGATGCCCGCGCGGCCTACGCCGCCGCCATCGAGCGCGGGGCCACCTCGGCGCAGGAACCGACCGTCACCAGCGACGAACACGGTGAGGTTGTGGTGGCCGGGATCCACACCTACGGCGACACGATCCACTCGATCGTCGAGCGCCGCAACTACACCGGGCTCTTCCTCCCGGGGTTTGTCGCCGCCGACTCGCCGTATCGTCCCGACGGGGTCGGACTCAAGTATGTCGATCACTGCGTCGGCAACGTCGAACTCGGCAAGATGAACGAGTGGGTGGGCTTCTACGAACGCGTGCTCGGCTTCACCAACATCCTCACCTTCGACGACAAACAGATCTCGACCGAATACTCCGCGTTGATGTCGAAAGTGATGTCGAACGGCAACGGCCGGATCAAGTTCCCGATCAACGAACCGGCAGCGGGGAAGCGCAAGTCGCAGATCGATGAGTATCTCGACTTCTATCACGGGCCAGGCGTGCAGCACATCGCGATCGCCACGGACGATATCGTCACCACGGTGCGAACCCTCAAGAGCCGTGGCGTCGAGTTCCTGCGGATCCCGAACACGTATTATGAAACCGTGCTCGACCGCGTCGGCAAGATCGATGAGGATCTCGCGCCGCTCGCCGAACTCGGCATCCTGGTCGACCGCGACGACGAGGGTTACCTCCTGCAGATCTTCACCAAGCCGGTGCAGGATCGCCCCACGGTGTTCTACGAGATCATTCAGCGCAAGGGCGCCAAGAGCTTCGGCGCCGGCAACTTCAAGGCGCTGTTCGTGGCGCTGGAGCGAGAGCAGGAGCTTAGAGGAAATTTGTAGATGGATGATGGATGATGGTTGATGGTAGATGGATGATGGCTGTGTAGCAGCGGTGGAGATAGTCGCGCGGGCTAAAGAACAAGACCATCAAGTCCATCATCCCTTCTCCATCATCCATCATCCATCCTCCCTTCTCCATCATCGATCAGCCATCATCCATCATCCATTCTTCGTCATCCGGAAAGTCTCATGCCCATCTACCACCAGCTCGGCACGATCCCACGCAAGCGCCACATCGCCTTTCGGCGGCCCGACGGCGGGCTGTACGCCGAGGAGCTGATGGGGCACGAGGGATTCACCGGGACTTCGTCGCTGCTCTATCACGTGCATCCTCCCACGACGGTCACGTCGGCGCGGCGGGTGTGCGACGTCGTGTGGGAAGCCGATGATTCCACCTCGCTCCGGCACCGCCACTTCCGCACCTCGGCCGCGAGCAAGGGCGGCAGCCCGACGCTCGACCGCACCCCGCTGCTGTTCAACGCTGAAGTCGCGATGCTGTGGGCGGAGCCAGACCGGCTCGACGATCACTTCTACCGGAATTCGCAGGCCGATGAAGTGGTGTATGTCGCCGAGGGAACGGGTGTGCTGGAATCGGCGTTCGGCGACCTGCCGGTGCGGGAGGGAGATTACGTGGTGCTGCACCGCAACATCCTCCATCGCTGGCATTTCGATTACGCTGCCGGCCCCGTCAAACTCCTGGTGATCGAGAGCCGTGGGCACATCCGCTGGCCGAAGCGGTACCGAAACGAGATGGGGCAGCTCATCGAGGGGGCGCCGTACAGCGAGCGCGATATCCGCCGGCCTACGGCGCTCCGGACCCATGACCAGCGGGGCGATCACTCGTTGATGGTCAAGCAGTACGACGCAATCAACGAGCTGGTGCTCGACCACCACCCGTTCGACGTGGTCGGCTGGGACGGCTACTTCTATCCGTGGGCGTTCAACATCCACGACTTCGAGCCGATCGTCGGGCGGATTCACCAACCGCCACCGGTACACCAGACTTTCCAGGGCGACGGCTTCGTGATCTGCTCGTTCTGCCCGCGGCCCTACGATTTCGACCCGGAAGCCGTGCCGGCGCCGTACAACCACAGCAACGTCGATTCCGACGAGGTGCTCTTCTACGCCTCAAGTGAGTTCATGAGCCGGAAGGGAATCGAGTACGGATCGATCACCCATCACCCCGACGGGCTCCCGCATGGCCCCCATCCAGGACGCGCCGAGGCGAGCATCGGGGCGAAGAACACCACGGAGTTGGCGGTGATGATGGACTCATTCCGGCCACTCAAGGTGGCGAAGGTGGCGATGGACTTCGAGGACGAGAGCTACCACCGCTCGTGGGTCGAGCACCAGGAAGTGTCCTTCAACCCACCGACCTCGTAACCGATGGCACCCGGCCGCCGGCGCGCGTTGTTTCATCGGGAAACAGAAGGGCTCCGGGTCACGGCCCGGCCTCAGTATGTGGCCGACCAGTCGCGGCCGTCGCTCGGCCACTACGTCTTCGCCTACCGGATCCGGCTGGAGAACGTTGGTACGGAGGCCTGTAGGCTGCTCTCGCGCCGGTGGCTGATCCACGACGCGGTGGGCGAGGACACCGAGGTCGAGGGGGAAGGGGTGGTGGGGGAGCAACCGCACCTGGTGCCCGGCGCGGTGTATGAATACCAGTCGTTTTGCGTGCTCAAGGGTGCGCGGGGATGGATGGAGGGGACGTACCGCTTCGAGCGCCCCGACGGGTCGGGTTTTGATGCCGTTATTCCGCGTTTCGTGCTCGACGCCAGTGGGGCTTGGCGCGAGGCGTGAAAGTGGTCCGGGAACCACAGCGATAACCAATCAGTTAGGTGTGCCGACACCGATTGATGAGCGTGGGTAGGCGCCCGCAAACCCGTGTCGTGAGGGGCCTTGCGCGGGGCGGCCCACTGCTCTAGGTTTGCCGTCCCCGTAGCACGGGGGTCGTTGCACGGAAAGAGAGAGGGCTCGGCGGAATCAGGTACCGAGAGACGTAACCAAGCCCTTGACCTCGTGAACAGACCGTATTAACATTGGTGGCTGGCGACGAAATGGTAACAGACGAGTCGCCCACGAACTTTTTGCAGTAACGCTCTTTGACAAGTGATGGATCGGGGAGAAGTCTTTGGTGGGTGCGGACCCGATGAGATGTCGCCCGTTCAGGGGTGGCATTGAGGGTACACATTTAACTGAACGACCAATCCGGACAACAGGTATTTATACCAGTTGTTTGGTCTAGAGCTATATCGAATACTCCATTGGAGAGTTTGATCCTGGCTCAGGACGAACGCTGGCGGCGTGCCTAACACATGCAAGTCGAACGGGGGTAGCAATACCCCAGTGGCGAACGGGTGCGTAACACGTGAGAAATCTGTCTATCGGCGGGGGATAGCCGGCCCAACGGCCGGGTAATACCGCGTACGTCGGCGAGGGCGCATGCCCATGCCGGGAAAGCAGCAATGCACCGATTGAGGATCTCGCGGCCTATCAGCTTGTTGGTGAGGTAACGGCTCACCAAGGCTACGACGGGTAGCTGGTCTGAGAGGATGATCAGCCACATTGGGACTGAGACACGGCCCAGACTCCTACGGGAGGCAGCAGTGGGGAATATTGCGCAATGGGGGAAACCCTGACGCAGCGACGCCGCGTGTGGGATGACGGCCTTCGGGTTGTAAACCACTGTCGCGAGGGACGAAGATCTGACGGTACCTCGAAAGGAAGCACCGGCTAACTCTGTGCCAGCAGCCGCGGTAATACAGAGGGTGCGAGCGTTGTCCGGAATTACTGGGCGTAAAGGGCGCGTAGGCGGCTTGATAAGTAGGGGGTGAAATCTCACGGCTCAACCGTGAAACTGCCTTTGATACTGCTTTTCTTGAGTTAGGGAGAGGTCGATGGAATTCCAGGTGTAGCGGTGAAATGCGTAGATATCTGGAAGAACACCGGTGGCGAAGGCGGTGGTCTGGGCCTGAACTGACGCTGAGGAGCGAAAGCCAGGGGAGCAAACGGGATTAG
>JACDBX010000152.1 GCA_013694695.1 Gemmatimonadales bacterium
TCATGATCGCCGATCGCGCCAGGGAGAAGCCGCACCACCGCGTCGATCACGCAGAGGGCCGCCGCCTCGCCACCCGACAGCACGAAATCACCAATCGAGATCTCCTCGGCGCCAAGAATGTCGACCACACGCTGGTCGATGTCCTTGTAGTGGCCACAGAGGATCGTGAGCCGCTCACCGAGTGACCACTTCACCGCGTCGTCGTGCGAGAACCGCCGGCCTCGCGCCGACATCACCACCACCGGACCGAGTGGCCTGAGCAGCGTGTCCACCGCCTCGAGGAACGGCTCAGCCTTGAGCACCATCCCTGCGCCGCCGCCGAAGGCGTAATCATCGACAGTGTGGTGCCTGTCGTGCGCGAAATCGCGCAACTGCACCAGTCGATAGGTCGCCTTTCCTGCTGCTGCCACACGCCCCGGGATGCTCGCCTCGAGAAATGGCCGCATCGCGTCGGGAAAGAGCGTCACGACATCGATCGCGAGCATTCAGCGCATCAACTCGGCCGGCACATCGACCACCAGCCGACGGCCGGCGCGGTCGGTCACCTTCACGTACTCCGAGCGGAACGGAAGCAGGAACTCATGCTTCGGCCCCTGCACCTCGATCACCGTGCCCTGAGGCATGTCGTAGACCGCCGACACGATCCCGAGTGGCTCATCGGCCTCGTCACGGACGGCCCACCCCACCAGCTCCTGCTGGTAGACCTCGCCTTCCTCGAGTGGCGCGAGCTCGGCGCGCGCAACAGCGAGGAACTGGCCCCGATAACCCTCCACCGCTTCACGGCGGGTGTGGCCGCGGAAGCGCACCAGCACTTCGCGATGATACACCCTCGCCTGCTCGACGAGCAGCTCTTCCTGCACCTCGCCGCGGAGGTCGAGCACCACCATCTCCCGCCCGACCACGAACACCGATTCGGCGTCGTCGGTGAGGGGGAAGACAGCCAGCTCGCCCTTCAGCCCGTGCGGCTTGCGCACCCGGCCGACGACGATCGGGGGCGACGCCGCATCGGTCATCAGGAGCTAGACGCCAGCTCGCTTGAGCAGTGACGCCACGGTTTCGGTCGGCGTCGCGCCCTGCGCAATCCACTTGCGAGCCTTCTCGACGTCGACCGTGAAGTTGTCCTTCTCGTCCTTCGGGCGGTATGACCCGATCGTCTCGATGAAGCGGCCATCACGCGGCGCTTCCTTGTCGGCGATCACGATGCGGTACATCGGCAACTTCTTGCGCCCTTCGCGGCGCAGGCGAATCCGTACGGCCATTCTTTGACTCCTGTGGCGTTCAGCGCGGAGGGAATTTTCCGCCGAAGGGCATCTTCATCCCCGGCTTTCCCGCGACCTTCATGAACTTCTGCATCTGCTTGAACTGGTTCAGCAACTGGTTCACTTCCTGTACGGTTCGCCCTGAACCCTTCGCGACCCGCATCCTGCGCGACCCGTTCATCACGTCCGGGTCACTCCGCTCCACCTTCGTCATCGAGAGAACGATCGCCTCGATGTGCCGCAACCGGCCGTCGTCGACGTTGGCGTTCTTCAGCATCGCCGGGCTCACCCCCGGCAGCATTCCGAGCACATTCTTGAGCGGCCCCAACTTCTGCATCTGCCGCATCGCGGTGAGGAAGTCGTCGAGATCGAGACCCTTCTTCGACGTCGCCTTCCTGGCCAGCCGCTTCGCATCTTCCTCGTCAACATTCTCCTGCGCCCGCTCGACCAGCGAGAGGATGTCGCCCTGCTGCAGGATCCGGCCGGCCATCCGGTCGGGATGGAACGGCTCCAGCGCATCCAGCTTTTCACCCGTACCGACAAACTTGATTGGCGCCTGCGTCACCCCGAAGATCGAGAGCGCCGCGCCCCCGCGGGCATCGCCGTCCATCTTCGTGAGCACCACGCCCGTGATCCCGAGGGCGTCGTGGAATCCCTTCGCGATCCGGACCGCGTCCTGGCCGGTCATGCCGTCGGCCACCAGCAGGATCTCGTGCGGCTTGATCGCTGCCTTCAGGCTGACCAGTTCCGCCATCATCTCGTCGTCGATCTGCAGCCGACCGACTGTATCGACAATCACCGTGCGGGCGCGTGCCTTGCCTGCCGCCACGATGCCCCGGCGCACGATCCCGACCACGTCGGTCT
>JACDBX010000021.1 GCA_013694695.1 Gemmatimonadales bacterium
ATGCCTTGGTCACCGGTCGGCGGGCGGAGCTGGACCCTGACCTCCGGGATGCGTTTGCCGCATCCGGGCTGGTGCACCTGCTGGCGATCTCCGGCTTCCATGTCGGACTGATCGCCGGGTGGGTCCTGCTCTTCCTCCGCCTGATGCCACTCGGTCGTCACACCGCCGAGGGCGCTGCGGCTGCGCTGGCGCTGTGCTACGTCGCGTTCCTGGGATGGCCGCCGCCCGCAGCTCGGGCAGGATGGATGCTGGGTCTCGTGGCGTGGAGCAGGTGGCGGCAGCGCAAAGTCGACGCGATTGCATTGCTGGCGATATCGTCGCTGATCGTGGTGCTCGCCGATCCCACCTCGGTGGCGAGTGTCGGGGGATGGCTCAGCGCCTCCGCGCTGGCTGGTATAATCGTCCTGTCGCGGTGGAGCGACCGGGCGCTCGGGCGCGGGGCGTGGTGGCGCACGCTCGCTGCGTCGGTGGGCGCCACCCTCGGCACCGCGCCCATCGCCGCGATGGTCTTCGGTCAGGTGGCACTGATCGGGATCGTGCTGAACTTCGCTGCGATCCCGCTTACCGCTCTCGCCGTGCCGGCGATCCTGATGGCGCTACTGATCGTGCCGGTCGCGCCGACGCTCGCCTCGGCGTTCGCAGGTTCGGGTGGTGTGCTGCTGGAAGCGGTCGAATGGATCGCCAGGCTGGGCGCCGCCGTGCCGTTCGGACGGTGGACCGGCGAGCCCGGTTGGTCAGCGATGTTGCTGTGGACCATCGTTCTCGTCGTGGCGTGCGCACTGGTTCGCGGCCGGGCGACTGCCCGCGAAGCGGGACGACGTGCCGCGTGGGGGACGGTCGCGGTGAGCTGGATCTGGCTGGTGATCGCGGCCGGTTCGGTGCGCGAATCGGGCCGGCTCACCTTAGATTTTCTCGATGTTGGTCAGGGAGACGCGGTGGCGATCCGGACGCCCCACGGCCGCTGGGTGATGATCGACGCCGGGCCTGCCGGTATTGGATCGGACGCGGGCCGCCGCGTGGTGCTTCCGTTCCTCCGTCGGCACGGCGCCAGGCGCATCGACCTCTTCGTGCTTTCGCATGCCCATCGCGATCATGTGGGCGGTGGATCGACCCTCGCACGGGCCATGCCGATCACCGTGGCACTCGACCCGGGCATGACCTTCGCCGATGAGTCCTACCTGGACTGGCTCGGCACGGTGCGAGAACACGGCACGCGGTGGCGAGTGGCACGTGCGGGCGACCGCTGGACGATCGACGGCGTCGAGTTCCGGGTCCTGCACCCAGCGAGCAACTGGTCCGGGTCCGGGCTCGACCTCAACGAGGATTCGATCGTGCTCGAGGTGCGCCATGGCGACTTTGTGGCCATCCTCACCGGCGACGCGGGGATACCTGCAGAGGCGGCGTGGTCAGAAGCTGCGGAGGGGGTCACGCTGCTCAAGGTGGGGCATCACGGTTCGCGGGGCGCGACTGGTGAGGCCCTGCTGGACCGGCTCAATCCCCATGCCGCCGTGATCTCGCTCGGGCGGAATCGCTACGGGCACCCCGCGCCCGAGACATTGGCGAGGCTCGCCCGCGCTGGGGTACCGGTCTGGCGGACCGACGTTGGCGGGACCGTGCACGTGAGTACCGATGGCCACACCGTGGAGGTGCGCAACGCGCGCGCCCGCGCGACATTCGCAGTGTCCCGCCGAACTCGTCCCAGGAGACGCCGTGCTCGAACGAACCCAGGTGACCACTCTCGAACGATTCATCCTCGACCAGGAGCGGTTCCATCCTGACGCCACCGGCGAGCTGACCAACCTCCTGTACGACATCGCGCTCGCCGCCAAGATCATTGCCTCGCAGATCCGTCGCGCGGGGCTGGTGAACATCCTCGGCGCCGCCGGCAGCACCAATGTGCAGGACGAGGAGCAGCAGAAGCTCGACGTCTTCGCCAACGAGACCATGAAGAACGCACTCAATCACACGGGGCGGGTCTGTGCGATGGCGTCGGAGGAAGACGAGACCTTGATCCCGATTCCCGACGGATATCCGGCAGGCAAGTATGCCGTGCTGTTCGACCCGCTCGACGGTTCGTCAAACATCGACGTCAACGCCTCGGTCGGCACCATCTTCTCGATCTATCTGCGCCGCACCAAGGAGGGACCGGGGACGCTCGAGGACGTTCTCCAGCCAGGTCGCGACATCATCGCCGCCGGATACGTCATGTACGGCTCGAGCGTGATGATGGTCTACTCCGCGGGCCACGGCGTGCACGGCTTCACCCTCGAGCCCACCATCGGCGAGTTCCTGCTGTCCCATCCCGAGATAACCACGCCACCCGTGGGCAAGTACTACAGCGTGAACGAATCGAACTTCGGCCGGTGGTCGTCCGGTGTGCAGCGCGCGGTGCGCGGCTTCCACGGCGATGAGCCCGATCGGATCGCCGGCAAGAACTCCCGGTACGTCGGTGCACTGGTGGCCGATTTCCATCGCAACCTGATTGCCGGAGGCGTGTTCCTCTATCCCGGTGATCTCAAGAACCCGCTTGGCAAGCTGCGCCTGCTGTACGAATGCGCGCCAATGGCGTTCCTCGCCGAATGCGCGGGCGGCGCCGCGAGCGACGGTCGGCAACGCATCCTGGACATCATGCCGACAGGGCTGCACCAACGCACCCCACTGGTGATCGGTGGCAAGGACGACGTCGACTATGTGAACGAAGTCATCGCCGCCGAGGACGGCGGATCGTGACGGTGACCGATCGAACGTCCGGCGACCGACCGTGGCCGGGTGACGTGGCGCGCGACCTCGGCGAACCCGGGAAGTTTCCGTTCACCCGCGGCGCATATCCCGGGATGTACACGAAGCGGCCCTGGACGATGCGGCAGTACGCCGGCTTCGGCACCGCCGCCGCGACCAACACCCGCTTCCGGGCATTGCTGGCGGCGGGCCAGACCGGTCTGTCAACCGCGTTCGACCTGCCGACCCAGATGGGCTACGACTCCGACCACCCGATGGCGGCTGGCGAGGTCGGGCGCGTCGGCGTGGCGATCGACACGGTCGATGACCTGGCCGTGCTCTTTGGCGGGATCCCGCTCGACGGGGTGTCCACCTCGATGACGATCAACGCCACCGCCGCTGTCCTGCTGGCGATGTACGTCGTGGTCGGTGAGGAGTCGGGAGTGGCGCGGCGGTCACTCTCGGGCACGATCCAGAACGATGTGCTCAAGGAGTACATCGCACGCGGGACCTACATCTACCCGGCGGAGCCTTCACTTCGCCTCGTGACCGACATCTTCCGATTCGTCGCCGACGAAGAGATGAGCTTCAACCCGATCTCTATCTCGGGCTACCACATGCGCGAGGCGGGATCGACCGCCGTGCAGGAGGTGGCGTTCACCCTGGCGAACGCCATGGAGTATGTCCAACGTGGGATCGCCGCCGGCGTCCCACTCGCCAGTTTCGGCCCGCGCCTGTCGTTCTTCTTCGCAGCGCACAACAACCTCTTCGAGGAGGTCGCCAAGTTTCGCGCGGCGCGTCGCCTCTACGCCCGGTTGATGCGGGAACGTTTCGGTGCGGACGATACCACGGCCCGCCTTCGGTTCCACACCCAGACCGGGGGTGTCACGCTGCAGGCGCAGCAGCCGATGAACAACGTGGTGCGCGTCACGGTCCAGGCGCTGGCCGCGACATTGGGCGGCACCCAGTCGCTGCACACCAACGGTTACGACGAGGCGCTGGCGCTACCGAGCGAGGAATCGGCCACGCTGGCACTGCGGACCCAGCAGATTCTCGCATACGAGAGCGGACTCGGCGACGCAGTCGACCCGCTCGCGGGGAGCTGGTACGTCGAATCACTCACTGACCGGATCGAGTCCGAGGCTCGCATCCTGATCGAGGAAGTGGACGCGATGGGCGGCGCCGCCGCCGCAGTCGAGGCAGGGTTCTTTCAGCGCGCGATCGCCGACAGCGCGTGGGCGGCACAACAGGCACTCGAGGCGGGCGACCTCACTGTCGTTGGCGTGAACCGGTTCACCGATGACGCGCCACCGCGCCTGATGGCGGCCCCCGATTTTGGTGCGCTCGAGCGGGAGCAGCACGAGCGCGTCGCCGCCGTCCGGGCCGCCCGCGATACCGACCGGGTGACGCGCGCGCTGTCGGAGGTCCGCACCGCCGCCGCCGGTGACACCCCGATGATGCCCTCCATCATCGAGGCGGTTCGTGCCCGGGCCACGATCGGCGAGATCAGCGACGTGTTGCGGGACAGTTGGGGCATCTACCGCGGTACGGCCGAATGACCAACGCTGGCCTGGACACCCTGCAGCGAATACTCGGCGACCAGTATGCCGTGGAGCGCGAGCTCGGCCGGGGTGGAATGGGTGCGGTCTTCCTCGCGCGCGACCTTCGCCTCCATCGACAAGTGGCGATCAAGGTGCTGCCGCCAGAGCTGAGTGCACACGCCGACCTGCGGGAGCGATTCCTCCGGGAGACGCGAGTAGCCGCCTCGTTCTCCCATCCCAACATCGTGCCGGTGCACGCCATCGAAGAACGCGAGGGCCTGCTCGCCTTCGTCATGGGGTTTGTCGATGGCGACACGCTGGGGGCGAGGGTGCGCCGTTCGGGACCGGTCAGCGTCCTCGAAGCGGTCAGGGTGCTGCAGGAAATGGCCTGGGCCCTGTCTTACGCGCATGGGCGAGGGGTGGTGCATCGCGACGTCAAGCCCGACAACATCCTGGTCGAACGGGCCTCGGGCCGTGCGCTCATCACCGATTTCGGCATTGCGCGCAACGCCGGTGCGATGCCCGTTGGCGAAGGCCTGACCCGAGTGGGCGAGGTCGTCGGGACACCGGAGTTCATGAGCCCGGAGCAGGCATCGGGAGACACCGTTGACGGGCGGAGTGACATCTACTCCCTCGGTGTCGTGGGGTACTACATGCTTTCGGGGAAGCTTCCCTTTGATAGCGCATCGCCGACCGCGCTGCTGGCAATGCATCTCACCCACGCTCCCCCGTCCCTCTCCCTGCTCCGCCCCGACCTGCCCCCTGAAATGATCGAAGCGGTGGAACGCTGCCTGGCAAAGTCGCCGGACGAGCGATGGGCGTCGGGTGAGGCATTGGCGTCGGCGCTCGACGTGTTGCGCCGTGCCGCGCCGGAGGTGGCCCCTGCGATGCGGGTGTTCCTGCAGCGGTTCGGCTCGACGGTGTTTGCGATGGCGGCCTTGGGGACGGCGCTGTGGCTGGTCATCCGAACCAACGCCGACAACCAGGAGAACCAAGACTGGTGGCTTGCGGCCACGGTACTCGCAGCGGCCCTCTGGGGAGTGGGGGTGCAGGCCGTGAGCCGGGTGCGCATGCTGGTGCGACAAGGGTTCCGGTATCGTGACGTGGTGGCCGCGGTCGCGAGCATCCGTGCGGAGGACGCGGCGGCGCACGACGCCATCAGGGCATCGACCGACGAGATGTCACGCCGGAAACGCCGGCTGCGCGTCGCGTGGGTTTCCCTTGCGTGGACCGTGCCAGCGCTCGTGCTGGTCCGCACGTCGATGCGCCACGCTGTTCCAGGGCAGCCTGGGATGTACGCCGTCACGCTCCCCGGGGCACTCGTCGCCTTTTCCGCGGCGGCGGCATTTGGACTCGGCGTGACGCTGCTTGCATCGGATCCGTTGAAGGCGAACCCGTTCGCGCTGGTCCAGGCGCTGTTCTGGCGAAGCGCACTGGGCCGAACGATCTTCCGGCTCGCCGCGTGGCGGATGAAGGGTGCAGTCGATACAGGCGCAGGTGCAACTGACCCCGGCGCACGTGATACCGCAGCCGGGCCGCGGACCGTGCTGCTCGCGCTCCCGGCTTCGCTCCGCCGCGAGTTGCGTGGCATCGACGGACGCCTCACCGAGATGGAACACGAACTTCAGGTGTTCGGCGCACGGGAGGCGCAACTCAGCAGCGCCATGCTGGAGGCATCGGCGCCGACCCCCGCCGGCGGGGATGCGACGCGTAGCGATGCCGTCGTCGCAGAGCTCGGTGAGCACATGAACGACATTCGACTGCAGCGGGCGGCGTTGGCAGGTCGCCTTGAGGAAGTGAGGCTGCAGCTGCTTCGGCTCAAGGCCGGAATCGGATCGCCGGAGGCGGTGCTCGCGGCGCTCGAATCGTGACGGAACCCACCTTCCGGTCGCTGATCGTCAATCGCCACGCCCGCGTCGGGATCATCGGTGACACCGAGAACGCCACCGAGGCGTGGCTGATTCTGCACGGTTACGGGATGCTGGCGCAGGGCATCCTGCACTGGTTTCGCGCGGCTGCGCGCCCCGGGCGCGTCTTGGTGGCCCCGGAGGCGCTTTCCCGGTTCTATGTCGAGTTCCAGGGGACCCGGCGAGTGGGCGCATCGTGGATGACCCGCGAGGCCCGCGAGGATGATCTTGCAGACCTGCTTCCGTACCTGGCCGAGGTGGCAACGCCACTGCGGGCATCGTGCCAGCGCCTGGAGGTGCACGGCTTCTCGCAAGGCGTGGCCGCAGCGGCCCGATTGCTGGTGCATGCTCCGCTCGACGTGGAACGCCTGGTGTGCTGGGGCGGCACCGTCCCGCTCGACGCCGAACCGGCGAAGCTGTCGGCGCGCGTGCGCGGAGGTGTAATCGACTACGTGGTGGGCCAGCGTGACACCCGTACGCCCCGCGATGCCGTGGTGGCCGACGCCGAGCGCATGCGGGCGAGCGGGGCAGAGGTGCGGGTCCACGAGTTCGACGGGGGGCACCGGATCGATGACGGGGTGCTCGCCGCGCTCGATGAGCTCGACTAGACGCGTCGAGTTCCCGACTGTAGTATCCAGTCCTGCATTGCAACCCGATTCACCCCAACATTTCCCGTCACCCGGAGTCTTCGTGCGTCATGTGCTTGCCATCGCGTCGAGTGTCGTACTGGTCGCTGGCTGCAGCCCGAAAGCGGAAACCGAAGTCGCCGAGGCGCCGGCTGCCGCCCAGCAGGTCACCATCACGGCCACCGAGTTCAATTTTGCGGCTCCGGACACCATCGCTCCGGGCATGACGGTGTTCACGCTCGTCAACAGCGGCGCGCAGGAACATCACGCCATTCTCGCCCGCATCGCCGATGGCAAGACGATGGCGGATGTCGAGGCCGAGGTGGCCAAGGAAGCTGGCGGGACGCCCGAATGGCTGACGTTCTACGGTGCGGCGAGCGGGATCGGCCCGGGCAACTCGACCGGGGCGGCGGTAGACCTTCCGGCCGGGAACTACGTCATCGTGTGCTTCATCCCGGACACTGCCGATGGCGCACCCCACCTGATGAAGGGGATGATTCGGCCGATCACCGTCGCGGGTGAGCCGGTTGCGGTGGCGCCCCCGACGGCCGACGCAGACATCCAGCTCAAGGACTTCGCGTTCGAGCTTCCGGCCATGACTGCCGGAATGCGCACCTTCCGGATCACCAACTCCGGACCGGGCCTGCACGAGGTGCAGCTCGTCAAGCTCGCGCCGGGTGCCACGGTGGAGAGCTTCGGCGCGTCGCTCGCACCGGGTTACACCGGCCCGGTGCAGGGGACGGCCATGGGAGGTGGCGGAGCCATCTCGCCCGGGGTTGAACAGTGGTGGACTGCGAACCTGGAGCCTGGAGACTACCTGGTGACGTGCTATGTGCCGGATGCCAAGGGCACGCCCCACATCATGCTGGGCATGGTACAGCCGTTCACCGTCGCGCCAGGTTCCTGAGCCAGGAAGGCTGATGGCGCCCCGGTCCTGATAGACAGGACCGGGGCGCTATTGCTTGAGGACCCAGCCCCGCGGGCCTATCTTTCGTGGTTGCTTCAAGTTAGCCACCGGAGTCGCGGGATGCCGACGTACGAATACCGATGCGCCGAAGGTCATGCCTTCGAGTCCATTCAGAAAATGTCCGAACCGGCCCTCACCGTCTGTACGGTGTGCGGGGCGGAAGCCGTGCGCGCCATATCGGGCGGCGCGGGCCTGATCTTCAAGGGCAGCGGGTTCTACATCACCGATTACGGCAAGGACGGCAAGGGTGCCCGTCGCGACGGTGATACCGCGAGCGGCGCGGCCTCAACCGGCGACGCCGCCAAGCCGGCAACGCCCGCGGCCGACTCGTCGGGAGCCGACAGCGCGAAGTCGGCCAAACCCGCCGCACCGACTCCCGCAGCAACGCCCAAGGCCGACACCGCGTGAGCGAGGCGCTGCGCGGCGAACTGGGTCGCGTCGCCGAAGTGTTGGGAGGCGGCGACCTCGATTTCACCCTTGAGCAGCCCCGGGATCCGTCGCATGGCGACCTTGCGACCAACCTCGCAATGGTGCTCGCCCGCCGCGAGCGCACCAACCCGCGGGCCATGGCCGCGCGGGTGGTGTCGGAGCTCGACATGGGAGCGACGGGCGCGAGCGCCGTCGAGATCGCCGGCCCCGGCTTCCTCAATTTCCGTCTCGCCGCCAACACGCTGGCCGCCTCCCACTCGGCGATCATCGCAGCCGGCGCCGCCTACGGTCGATCGGGCATCGGTGCTGGCGTTCGGGTCAATGTCGAGTTCGTCTCCGCCAACCCCACCGGGCCGCTGCACGTCGGACATGGGCGCGGCGCTGCCCAGGGCGATGGCATTGCTGCGCTGCTCGAGTGGACCGGGCACGAGGTCGTGCGCGAGTTCTACATCAACGATGCCGGCGTGCAGATCGACCGACTCGCGCAATCGCTGTGGGCGCGCATTCAGCAGGCGGCAGGACGCCACGGCATGATCCCCGACGGCGGGTACCACGGCGCCTACCTCGAGGAGTCGGCCCGAGAAATCCTGGGCCAGCAGGGCGCGGCGTTCGCCGACCTGGCCGCCGATGTCGGCGTGGCGCGCTGCCGCGAGCTGGTGCTCGTGATGCAGCGCGCCGAGCAGGACACGACGCTGGCAGATTTCGGGGTGCGGTTCGACGTGATGTCGAGCGAACAGCGCGCCTATGAAGCGGGCGATGTCGATGCCACCGTCGCGCGCCTCGTTGCAGCTGGCCATACCTTCGAGGAAGGTGGCGCGCTCTGGCTGCGCACCACCGCCTGGGGGGACGACCGCGATCGGGTGCTCCGGAAGCAGGACGGCACATACACCTACTTCGTCCCTGACATGGCCTACCACCTCGACAAGCACCGTCGCGGTTTCGATCTCGCCATCGATGTCTGGGGCGCCGATCATCATGGGTACATCCCGAGGATGCAGGCCGGGCTGCAGGCGCTGGACATCCCGGAGGGGTGGCTCTCCGTCTCGGTGGTGCAACTCGTCAAGGTGGTGCGTGGCACCGACGAGGTGAAGATGTCGAAACGTTCCGGTGACTTCGTCACCCTGCGCGACCTGTACGAGGAAACCGGGGTCGATGCAGCCCGTTACTGGTTCCTGATGCGTCGCGGCGATTCGCACCTCGTGTTCGACATCGAGCTGGCGAAGTCGCGCACCGACGAGAATCCGGTGTACTACGTCCAGATGGCGCATGCGAGACTCAACGGGATCTTCCGCGCCGCTGACACCGACCCGGATTCGGTGACCGGCGAGATCAACCTGGCGGTTCTGGGCGACGCGGATCGCGACCTGCTGCGGAAGCTGACGGCGTTCCCCGAGGCGGTGGCCCGCGCGGCACGCGAGCACGAACCGCACCGGGTCACGACGTACCTCGAGGATCTGGCGCGCATGGTACACGGCTGGTACCACGGGTGCCGCGTGCTCGGCGAGGCGCCCGGCGTGCAGCATGCGCGCCTCCTGCTGGCCCGCGCGGCGCGCCAGGTGCTGGCAAACGGCCTGACCCTGCTCGGCATCTCTGCCCCCGACCGGATGTGATGACATGACCCTGCTCGTTGTCGGCAGCGTGGCACTCGACTCGGTTTCCACTCCGTTCGGCGAGACCGCCGATGCCCTTGGCGGATCGGCGGTCCACTTCGCGGTGGCCGCGTCGCTGCTGCATCCGGTGCAGGTCGTGGGTGTGGTCGGGGATGACTACCCGGTCGGCGAACTCGACCGGCTCGCCGGTCGCGGCATCGATTGGTCGGGGGTGGAACGGGTCGCCGGTGAGTCGTTCCGCTGGCGCGGCAAATATTCCTACGACCTGCAGAGCCGCGAAACCCTCGAGACCCGACTCGGCGTCTTCGCCGATTTCCGGCCTCGGCTACCCGCGGGCGCCGAGAACGCCAGGTTCCTCTTCCTCGGCAACATCGACCCCGAGCTGCAACTCGACGTCCTCAATCAGGTGAAGCAGCCCGAGCTCGTCGTGTGCGACACCATGAACTACTGGATCCAGTCGAAGCGCGAGGCGTTGCTTACGCTGCTGAAGCGCGTCGACATGCTCATGGTGAACGACGGTGAGGCACGAGAGCTTTCTGGTGACTGGAACATCCACCGGGCTGGCCGCTGGATCCTCGATCACGGTCCCGAGCGTGTCGTCATCAAGCAGGGGGAGTTTGGCGCGCTGCTGATCGAACGCGATCGTACGTTCCACGTCCCGGCATATCCCCTCGAGGAAGTGTTCGATCCCACCGGTGCGGGCGACGCCTTTGCCGGCGGGTTCATGGGGTACCTCGCCCGGGTCGGGTCCGTCGACACTGACCACCTCCGCCGGGCGATGGTCTACGGCGCCGCGATGGGGTCGTGGTCGGTGTCCGGATTTGACGTGAAGGGCTTCGAGGGGGTGACCACGGCCGATGTCGAGGAGCGCGTCAGGCACTTTGTCGACCTGACCCACATCCCGATCGCCGAACAAATCTCGTGAGCGGGGCACGCTACGCCGCAGCGGGCGTCGACCTCGTGCAGGCGGACGAGGCGAAGGCCCGCATCGGCACCGTGGTGGAGTCGACCCGGACCTCACTCTCCGTGGGTGCAGTCGGCGCATTCGGCGGCATGGTGCGCCTTCCCGCCGGGATGCGTTCGCCGGTGCTGGTGATGAGCACCGACGGCGTCGGCACCAAGGTTCTCGTGGCGCAGCAGGCCGGGCGGCATGACACGGTTGGCGAGGACCTGGTCAATCATTCGGTCAACGACATTTTGGTGCACGGCGCCCAGCCGATCGCGTTCATGGACTACATCGCGGGGCATCGCCTCCCGGTCACGATGATCGCGGGAGTGGTGGACGGCATCGCCCGCGGATGCCGTGCACATGGAATGGCGCTCGCCGGTGGGGAAACGGCGCAGATGCCGGGGCTCTACGCCGCGGAGACCTTTGACCTCGCCGGTACGATCATCGGCGTGGTCGAGGAGGATCGCGCCATGCACGGAGCGGCGATCGCCCCCGGCGATGTCCTTCTCGCACTTGCGTCCACCGGCCTTCACACCAACGGGTACACCCTGGCGCGCCAGGTGCTGCTCGGCACAATGGGCCTGGGCCTCGACGCCCCGGTGCCCGGAACCGATACTTCGGTGGTCGATGCACTGCTTGCGGTGCATCGCAGCTATGACACCGCCCTGCGTCCCGTGATGGACCGGCTCCATGGCCTCGCGCACATCACCGGTGGCGGGATCGCCGGGAACCTGGTGCGCGTGCTGCCCGATGGTTGCGAGGCCGTGATCGACGCCTCTACGTGGGATTGGCCGCCACTGTTCACGGCGATCGCGCGGGGAGGGGAGGTGTCGGTGGCCGAGATGCGGGAGGTGTTCAACCTTGGGGTCGGCATGATCGCGGCAGTGCCGCCGGATGCCGTGACTGTCGTCGAGGCCGCAGCGGCCGCGGCGGGAGTGCCGACCTGGATCTGTGGTGAGGTCCGCGCCGGCGGCCACGGCGTGCACTTCACGTGAATGGAGTGTTCGTGTACAAATCATTGTCCGCCGCCGCGGTGCTGACGGCCGCATCCCTCGCGCCCCTCCAGGCGCAGACCAACTCGCAGTGCGCGAACCAGACCTTCGAGCGGGCGCGCAACGTCTGTGACGCCGGCGTGGATGGCGCTCGCCTCTTCCACCCGGTGGTGGGACTGCTCGTCGCCGGCGGCAATCCCGCACTCGGCGCGGTGGCGCCGCTCGGCGGGTTTCCCCATGCGTCGATCGGGCTGCGGGTGAATGCGGTGCGCGTCGTGACACCGGACCTCAACTACAACGGCAACGGTCGCGTGGTGCAGGCGGACCAGAGCATCACCGCCCCGGCGCCGAGCGTCGAAGCTGCGGTCGGGATATTTCGTGGAATCGGCCGCGGCAACCTCGCCGTGGACGCACTCGGCGCAGCGCAGCTCCTTCCGACCGATCAGATCGACAACGTGCGGGTGAGTGACGACGCAAGGCGCGTGGGTTCGGTGGCGCTGGCGTTCGGGTACGGCGCGCGCGTGACCGTGCTGGGCGGGTACGGTGCGGCCCCCGCAGTTTCGGTCAGCGTGATGCGGCGATCGATCCCGCGGATCGATGTTGGCGACGTCGCCAGTGGCGACCGTTACGCATTCGGCTCGGACCTCGACGCCACCAGCGTCCGGCTGGTTGTCGGGAAGACCCTGGGCCCACTGTCGGTTGCCGCTGGGATCGGACGGGACCGGTATACCGGCGACGCCGACATCACCTACCGCGACCCGATCTCCGATGCGATCCAGCCTGTGGTTCGCATCGCGCTCAAGGACACCCGGTCGCTGGGGTTCCTGAATGCCGCGCTCTCGTTGGGCGGCATCCGGCTCGCCGCTGAGATCGGCCAGCAGCAGGGGTCCGACCTCGGCCTCGGTACGACGTTCGAGCAGAATGATCCCTCCGACGGACGGCTCTTTGGTGGTGTCGGACTCCGCGTCGCGTTCTGACCGGACGGTTTCCGAAGCGGCGATGCTGCGCGCCCTCACCCTCGCCGAGCGGGGGTGGGGGCATGTGCATCCCAACCCGCTGGTCGGTGCTGTCGTCATGCGCGACGACCTGGTGGTGGGAGAGGGGTGGCACGCCGAGTTCGGCGGGGTGCACGCCGAGATGATGGCGCTCACCGCGGCAGGCGAAGCGGCGCGCGGGGCCACGCTGTACGTGACGCTTGAGCCCTGCAGGCATCACGGCAAGCAGCCACCGTGCGTGGATGCGGTTTTGAATCACGGCGTTGCGCGGGTCGTGTTCGCGCTCGACGACCCCGACCCGGTCGCTGCTGGCGGGGGGGACGTGCTCGCCGCGAATGGCGTCGAAGTGGTGCGTGGCCCACTCGGCGACGCGGCAGCCTTGCAGAATTGGCGATTCCTGCACCGGTTCGCCGCGAGCGGCCGGCCCAAGGTGATCGTCAAGCTCGCGGTGACTGTCGACGGCTTCATCGC
>JACDBX010000035.1 GCA_013694695.1 Gemmatimonadales bacterium
TGCCGCAGGGACATCGGCGGGGAGCAACCGAACGGCGCAGGAAGGCAGCCCTCATGTGGTTGACACTGCTAGGTGGAAGCGCATGCGGCGCGCAGGTTCCCGTTACGGAGACCGCCACTCATGACCAGCTGGACCTCGAGCTGATCGCAGGAAGCCACTTTGACTCGACATGGAGTAGCGTCGGCAGGGTGGCGACCCTCGGGTGCCTGATCGTCGCAACGGACTATTACACCTCGCAGGTTCGCGTTCGGCGAGGCGACGGTATCTGGACTGTTATCGGTTCGCGGGGGGCGGGTCCGGGTGAGCTCGCCCAACCGCGTTCGCTGAGCATCGCGTCCGACAGCACCATCTCGGTGATTGATGTCGGGAGGCAGCGTCTGATTCGGTATGAACTCACGACTGGCGGTCGATCAGAGGATGTGCTCTGGCCGAACGGTGTACGCTTGCACCGGGTCGTGGGCACGATGGTGCACCTTTCGCCCGATACGCTGCTGGATTTCTGGATGGCGGGGGAGTGGGGCGGTGATAGCAGGGCGTACTCGGATATGGCCGACGCCCGGGTCGTCGATGTGGTGGATCTGCGATCGCGGTCCGTGGTTGCAAGGTTCGGCGATCCAATCCTGCCCCCCGACCACGATGATTACGTGCTCATGACTCGCCTCCAGGCAGGAGACATCGCGGTACATGGACACCGGGTGTTCCTCCTCCGTGCGCCGACCGGGCAGGTGGAGGTTTTTGAATGGGCGGCGCAACTCGTGAAGGTCGACTCGTTTCAACTTCCGAGGTATCGCGATATTCGGCCGTGGAGTGAATCGGGTACGACATGGCGTCCGGGATCGATCACAGCGAACACCAAGCGGTTTACGCTGCACGATGTCGCAACCGCGATCACCATCATGGATGATGGAACGATCGTAGCAGTCGTGGTCGGTCCGAAAGACAGCGACAGCATCGCGGCGTACCCCAATCAATTCTTGGTTCATCTCTCGAGGACCGGAGCACGAATCAAGTCGTGGGCGTTACCAGTCAACGGTGTGAGTGACGTTCAGGCATTGTCCGATGGCCGGGTGGTGCTACTTGGACATGAGGCCGGGGACCTGGACGGCGGGGCCGGGTTGCACCTGTTGATCTCGGAGCCGATCACCCGTGCCTCGTCAAGTACGTCCTGCCGACCGTAGGCGTGGCGTAAAAAGCAATGGCGCCACACCTCAGACGGTACGGTATTCACGGACCGTGCGCCACGTTGCGGACAGAGTACCGCTTCGTTCACGGAGACCATAGGATGGCGAACTGGGGGTCGTTTTTGTACTCTGCTCGCGGGCGCGGCCTCTGGCGCCCTCCTAGCGTGTTCTTCTCCCGCGACACCCCCCGATGCCGTCAACATCTTCGGCACGGTGCGCGTCGATACACTCTTCCGTAGTTCGGCCACCTACGAGCCCGGGTTGCGTGCGGGGTTTGGCGGAATGGTACGCGGCCCCGACGGGCGCCTCTACTTCATCGATCACGAGTCGAGTGCACTCGTTCGCCTCATTCCGGGTGACACGACCCTCGCTCGAGTCGGTCGCAATGGGGAGGGGCCGGGCGATCTCGGTCGCCCCGCCGCCATCGGTATGTCAGACGATGGCGCGTCGATCATCGTGTTCGAGGACGGGAACCGACGGTACTCGATGTTCGACACCTCCATGGTGTTCACCAGATCGTTCACCGTGGATGCGTCGCGCAACGGCAGGTCGGGTCCGCTTCTCCTGGCCCGCCGGCATCTGGCTTTCTCCGTTTGCCGTTCGGGAGATGGAAGCCGTTGGGTCTGCAACGGATGATGACGGCTACGTCTGGATCGTACGCATCACGTTCAAGCGGCAGGGAAACTGAAGGGCAGGCGCCGGAGGCATTGCCTCCGCTTGACCGCCTGTATCCGAACAGATACATTTCACCATGGTGTCCTTCCTTCGCACCCTCGAGTTCGATGGCTGGCTCAAGGCGCTGCGCGACCCGATCGGAAAGGCTCGCATCATCGCCCGGATCCGCTCGGCGGAATCGGGCAACTTCGGTGACATCGCAGCAGTGGGCGGAGGCGTATTCGAGATGCGTATTCATGTCGGTCCCGGCTATCGGGTGTACTACTGCCGTCGCGGCGAGGTGACCTATCTGCTCATGTGCGGCGGCAGCAAGTCGTCCCAACGCAAGGACATCCAAGTCGCGAGAAAACTCCTCAGCACTCTGGAGCGCGAATCATGAAGAACGTCCGATCCTTTGATGCCGCCGACTACCTCGACTCCGACACCGTCGTCGCGGAGTACCTCAATGCCGCGCTGGAGGATGAGAACCCCGATGTGTTCCTGCAGGCCATTGCCGATGTCGCCAAGGCTCGCGGGATGACCCAGTTGGCGAAGGACGCAGGCCTGGGCCGGGAAAGCCTGTACAAGGCCTTGGCACCCGGCGCCAAGCCGAGGTACGATACCGTCTTGAAATTGATGCGGGCGCTTGGTGTCGAACTTCAGGCGTCGCCAGTCCCAACCGGTCAGGCGTGACGCGGCATTGGTGCGGCCCCCGCGGGCCGAGCACGAACATGTTGGGTCGGTGGTAGGATTTGATGGCATTGCGTTATGAATCGGCTAGCGCCGACTCTACGTCAGTCCCCTAATCCCCTTGCTTGAAAGCAGTTACCCGCATCCATCCGCCCACGGCACGACTTTTGACACCGGGCACCCCTCCCGATAGCTTTCATCGTGCCTGTTCTACTTGTCGTGCCCGCCCGCGTCGGCTCGACGCGACTCCCGAGAAAACCCCTCCAGCTGCTGGCCGGGGACCCATTGGTGGCCCGCGTCGTCGATCGCGCTCGCGATGTTCCCGGGATCGATCGCATCGTGGTGGCCACCGACTCCGAGGAGATCGTCGCCGCACTCGCCGACCGCGAGGTCGAAGTACTGATGACTCGCGCCGATCACGAGAGCGGCACTGACCGTGTCGCCGAGGTGGCGGGGCACCCGGAGTTCGCCGGCTACGACATCGTGGTGAACCTGCAGGGCGACGAACCCGACATGCCGGTGGGCGCGGTGGCCGGCGCCATTGCCCGCGCCGCCGCCGGCGACGAGATCGGCACCGCCGCCGCGCCGCTTGATCGCGCCCTCGTCAGCGATCCCGCACGGGTCAAGGTGGTCTGCGACGCCCGCGGCCACGCGCTCTACTTCTCCCGCGCGCAGGTCCCGTACCTCCGCGACGAGGCTGACCTCGCCAGCGCCCGGTGGTGGCAGCACCTGGGTGTGTACGCCTACCGCCGCGACGCGTTGCTGCACGTGACGAAGTTGCCACCGTGCCTCGCCGAGCGGATGGAACGACTCGAACAACTGCGCGCTCTCGATGCCGGCCTCCGGATCGGCGTGGCATTCCTCGATGCATCTGCGCCCTCAGGCATCGATACACCGGACGATCTGGCGGCCGCCGAAGCCCGCTGGCACGTCACTGTCCCGGGAAAGCGATGACCGCAAACACCCGCACCACCAAGTACATCTTCGTTACCGGCGGCGTGGTCTCGTCGCTCGGCAAGGGGATCGCCGCCGCGTCGCTCGGCCGCCTCCTGGTCCAGCGCGGGCTGTCGGTGACGATGCAGAAGTTCGATCCGTACATCAATGTCGATCCAGGAACGATGTCGCCGTTTCAGCACGGCGAGGTGTTCGTCACCGACGACGGCGCCGAGACCGACCTCGACCTCGGGCACTATGAACGGTTCATCGACCGCGCGCTGTCACAGCAGAACAACATCACCACCGGACGGGTCTACCAGACCGTCATCGGAAAGGAACGCCGGGGCGAGTATCTCGGCGGGACGGTGCAGGTTATCCCGCACATCACCGACGAGATCAAGGCGGCGCTCAAGCGCACCGCCCCTGGCCACGATGTGGTGATCATCGAGATCGGCGGCACGGTCGGTGACATCGAGTCGCTGCCGTTCCTCGAGGCGATCCGCCAGTTCCGCCAGGACGTGGGCCGCGAGAACTCGCTGTTCGTGCACCTGACCCTGGTGCCGTGGATCGCCGCCGCCGGCGAGCTCAAGACCAAGCCGACCCAGCACTCGGTACGCGACCTGATGCAGGTCGGGATCCAGCCCGACATGTTGATCTGCCGGAGCGAGCAGCCGCTCGGCGCCGAGATCAAGCGCAAGATCGCGCTCTTCTGCAACGTCGACTTCAACAGCGTGATCGAAAGCCCCGACGTCAAGAGCATCTACGAACTGCCGCTCCGGTTCCACGAGCAGGGCTTCGATCGCGAGGTGTGCGAACGGCTGCACCTCGAAACCCGCGAGCCCGACCTCACCGAATGGAGCGACCTGGTCGGGCGCATCCTGCATCCCGAACACCGGGTGCGGATCGCCGTGGTCGGCAAGTACACCGACTATTCTGACGCCTACAAGTCGGTGGGCGAGGCGCTGCTGCATGGCGGCATCCCGGCCAACTCCGGCGTGTCGATCAGCTGGATATCCAGCGACCGTTTCGACACCGAGGATCCGGCCGAGGTGCTCGCCGGTCACGACGGCCTGCTCGTGCCGGGCGGTTTCGGTAACCGCGGGATCGAGGGGATGATCGGCGCGATCCGCTACGCCCGCGAGAACCGTCTGCCGTTCTTCGGGATCTGTCTCGGCCTCCAGCTCGCGATCATCGAGTACGCTCGCTCGGTGTGCGGGATGACCAACACGACATCCACCGAGTTTGAGCCGAAGTGCGAGGACCCGGTGATCGCGCTGATGGCGTCCCAACGCGACGTCACCGACCTCGGTGGCACCATGCGACTCGGCGCCTATGCAGCGCGCCTCACGCCCAACAGCGTTGCGGCGCGTGCGTATGGCACCACCGAGATCTCGGAGCGCCACCGTCACCGGTGGGAGGTCAACAACGCCTACCGCGATGTCCTCGCCGAACACGGGATGCGCCTGTCGGGCCGCTCGCCCGATGGCGGGCTGGTCGAGATGATCGAGCTGCCCGATCATCCGTGGTTCGTCGGCTGCCAGTTCCATCCGGAACTCAAGTCGCGCCCCACCCGGCCGCACCCGCTCTTTGCCGCGTTCGTCGCAGCGGCGCTGGAGTACAAGCACGCCCGTCGTGGCGCCGATCAGCCTGCGGTCGAGACCGCCGCACGGTGACCTGGCAATTCGGTGCGTCGCCATTCCTGATCGCGGGGCCGTGCGTGGTGGAACACCACGACACGATGCGCCGCGTGGCCGACGTGCTGGCCTCGATCGGCGCGCGCCACGGCATCCCGGTCTGCTTCAAGGCGTCGTTCGACAAGGCCAACCGCGCCCGTGGCGACTCACCGCGGGGCCCCGGCCTCGATGCCGGGCTTGCCGCACTCGTCAGGGTGCGTGAGGAAACCGGGCTGCCCGTGCTCACCGACGTGCATGAGGTTTCACAGGTGCGCGCAGTGGCCGACGTGGTAGACGTACTGCAGATCCCGGCGTTTCTCTCCCGCCAGACCGACCTCCTTGTGGCGGCGGGCGCCACCGGCAAGCCGGTGAACGTGAAGAAGGGGCAGTGGATGCACGCCGAAGCGATGGCCGGGGCGCTCGACAAGGTGCGTGAGGGCGGATCGCAAGAGTTGGCGTGCACCGAGCGTGGGACCTTCTTCGGCTATGGCGACCTCGTGGTCGACTTCCGCAACTTCCAGCGGATGAAGCAGGCCACTGGCGCGCCGGTGATCTTCGATGCAACCCACAGCGTGCAGCAGCCAGGGCAGGCGGGCGGCGGTGCCAGTGGCGGGCTCCGGGAGTTCATCCCCGGCCTCGCCGCCGCCGCCGCAGCAGCGGGCGCCGACGGTTTTTTCATCGAGACCCACCCCGATCCAGCGAGTGCGCTTTCCGACGCAGCCACCCAGTGGCCGCTCGCTGAACTCGACGAGCTGGTGGCGCGGGTGCTCGACGTGTGGCACGCTGCCCGGGAACGCCAGCGTGCTTGACCAGGCACTCGCCCGCCGGATCCGCATTCTGGGCCTCGACGTCGATGGTGTCCTCACCGACAACGCGATCTTCGTCGGCGAGCACGCCGACGTGCGCGTCGAACTCAAGCGGTTCGACATCCAGGACGGGCTCGGCATCGCAATGCTGCGCGACAGTGCGATCGAGGTCGCACTGGTGAGCGGCCGGATGTCGGCCGCGACCACGCAACGCGGCACCGAACTGAAGATTCCGCACATCCTGCAGGTGCGCGGCCCCACCAAGGTACCGGCGATCGAGAAGCTGCTCGAGGAGCGCGGCATCGGGTGGGACGCCGTCGCGTTCGTCGGCGATGATCTCGCCGACATTCCGGTGCTCGAGCTTGCTGCGCTGCCCATTGCGGTGGCGAATGCCCGCGACGAGGTGAAGGCGCTCTGTCGCTGGGTGACGAACGCCGAGGGCGGGCATGGTGCGGTGCGTGAGGTGATCGACACGCTGCTCAAGGCACGTGGCGAATGGGACGACGCGCTGGCGCGCTATCTCGGTCGCGACACGGTGGCAACGTGAGCGAGACGCTCGTGGCCGGCCAGCGCACCCTCCGGCTGGAGGGCGAGGCGATCCTTGCCGCTGGCTCGCGGCTCGACGAGCGGTTCGTCCTCGCGGTCGACCTGCTCGCATCGGGCGGCAGGGTGCTCGTCACCGGGATCGGGAAGTCGGGGGTGATCGCCCAGAAGATCGCCTCCACGCTCACGTCCACCGGAACGCCTGCCACCTACCTGCATCCGATCGAATCGATGCACGGCGACCTTGGCCTGGTCGAGCGCGACTCGGTGGCGATCGTGCTCAGCAAGAGCGGGGAGACCGACGAACTCTTCGGCCTTCTCGCGGCGCTCGCACGCCTCGATGTCCCGATCATTGCACTCACCGGCGATGCCAAGTCGACGCTGGCGCGTGCCTCACGCGTGGTCCTCGACGCGGCGGTGGCCGAGGAGGCGTGTCCACACGATCTGGCCCCGACGGCCAGCACCGCGGTGGCACTCGCCCTGGGCGATGCGCTCGCTGTCGCACTCCTCGAGCGCAAGGGATTTCGCCGCGACGACTTCGCGGCGCTGCATCCAGGTGGGCGGCTTGGCCGCAAGCTGCTGCTGCGGGTGCGGGACGTGATGGAAGATGCCGCTGCGCCACTGCCGATGTCCGCGCCGATGTCGCAGGTGATCATGACCCTCGCGCATGGCCGGGGGATCGCGGTGATCGTCGAAGATGGCGCCCTCACCGGCGTGATCACGGCCGGTGACCTCACCAGGATCGCCGAACGTGAACCGGGCTACCTCGCGCTCACCGCCGATGCCGTGATGTCGCGGCACCCGCGCCATGCGTCGGCCGACGACCTTGCGGCGTCGGTGGTCGGGCTCATGGAGCGCCACGCAATCATGGCGGTGCCTGTGCTCGATGCCGACGGCATCATCGTGGGCGTGGTGCACCTGCACGACCTCCTCCGGGCCGGTGCCGCGTGAGGGCGACTCTGTTTATCGCTGCAGTGGCGATCGCGTTGGCGGCCTGCGGCAAACCGGGCGTGCAGCCGGCGCAGGCCAACGTGGCCGACAGCGCCGACCAGGTGCTCGACTCGATGTGGACCAACATCCTTCGTGACGGCATCAATGTGTCGAAGGTCGAGGCCGACACCGCGTGGCTGTACCAGCAGCGGCAGGTGATCGACCTCAAGCAACTCAAGATCACGTTCTACGACACGACCGGGGCGATCACTTCGTCGATCGTCGCCGACAGCGGGGTGTACAGCATCGCCGAGGGGCTGCTGGAGGCGCGCGGCAACGTGGTGGCGTCAAACCCGGGTGGCAGGGTGCTCAAGACCGAGCACTTCGTCTATCACCGCTCGGTGAACGAGATCCGCTCCGACACCGCCTTCACCTTCACGTCGCCGGGCGGCAGTGGCTCGGGAGCGTCGTTCACCTCGGACATCGGCTTCCGCAACATCGTGACAGTGCGCCCCCGCGGGCGTCAGCGCGGGCAGGGATTCCTGCTGCCCGGGGAGCGGCGCCGATGACGCGCTGGATAACACTCGCCCTCATCGTCCTGGTGACGTCTCCCTTGGCGGCGCAGCGCGGCCGTCGGTGCAGCCTCGAGGTGCTCAACGTCGACCGCGAGGGGGTGCAACAGGAGCCGTTCCAGGGATACGTCAACTATTACGGCGGCGGCAACGTCCGCCTTGCCTGCGTGGGGCAGGACGTGCGTCTCGGCGGCGACTCCTTGATCTCCCTCAACAGCGACATCATCTATCTCTTCAAGAATGCCCGCTATTCCGACGGCACGATCAGACTCATCGCCGATTCGCTGGTGTATTCCAAGCAGTCGGAGCGGATCGAGGCACGCGGCGCAGTGACTGTCACCAACATCCGCACCGGGTCGACCATCACCGGGCCGCACCTCGACTATCTCCGCGCGGTCGTGGGGATGCGTGACAGTTCCGAGGTGTTCGCCCTCGAGCGGCCCACGGTGCGCTACGTGCCGACCAGGGCGCAGGCCGACACGGCAGCGGCCGAGCCATACGTGATCGTCGCCGATCGGCTGCGCGGGCTCGGATCGTCGTTCCTCTGGGGCGGTGGGTCGGTCACCATCGATCGGGGATCGATGGCAGGCACGGCCGATTCGATGTTCTACCGCACCGGCACCACCAACGAGCTTGAGCTGATCGGCGGGGCGCAGCGCGCCGTGGTGCGCGACACCGCCGGCGATTCGCTCCGGGTCGAGGGTCGGCATGTATTACTCGGCCTCGCGAGTGACGAACTCCGGCGGGTACGGGCGCATGGCGAT
>JACDBX010000158.1 GCA_013694695.1 Gemmatimonadales bacterium
CGCGGTGTCCCTGCCCTGTGCGGGCAACGCGGCGGCGGATGTCATGGCCAGTAGTGCGAGCACAGTGGTGCGCATCGATCGAACCTCTCGTTTCATTTGGCGGACCATCACAGGTCCACGTTGCTTACCTGCGTGACGTGCACATCAACCAGCGCGTTCATCAGCCCCACGCGCTCGCGCCACAGTTCCACCTGGCGCTGAACCCGTTCTGCGTGTTCGAGCCGGGCGGCGTCCTGAAGCCGACCGTCGACTTGGGCTATCCGGTCCTCGATCACCACGACCAGCCGCGCCGTCCGGCCATCGACCACGCGCTGTGCCGGATCCCATGCGTGCAGCGTGGCTTCGAGTTGCTGCGATGCATCGATGGCGGTCTGGAGCTGCTGTTCGGCATCGAGCCGCGGTGGGTTCATCAGGTCGCGTCCCACGAGGCTCAGCAGCAGCGCAGCAGCCGCCGCGGTGAACATTCCCGACACCATCCGGATCCGCCGCTGATTGCGCTCCCACTGCCATCTGGTGCGAACCGCCGGGAAGTGGTTGCGCGCCGGCGCCATCGTGGGTAGCGCACGCAGCCGGGCGGTGCGCTGGTGCAGGCGATCGAGCTCGCCCTGGCAGGCCTCGCACGACGCCACATGGCTATGCGCCCCGGCGAGTTCAGGCTCACTGCGGTCGTCGTCGCGAACCGCAAGCAGTTGTTCCATGGTGAGGTGCGTCACGCGACCACCGCTTCGTCGCCGAGCCAGCCGCGGAGCCGCTGGTGCGCGCGGGCGAGTTGTGACTTCGAGAAGCTTGCGGTGCGGCCCATCTGGGTGCCGATCTCCTCGTGCGTGTAGCCCTCCACGTCGTGCAGCCACACCACGGCACGGGCGGTGTCGGAGAGCCGGTCCAGCGCCGCCTCGAGGTCCATGCGGAGCGCCGTGCTCGCCCCGCGCGCCGGCGCCAGCTCATCGTTCAGCTCATCGGTGGCGCGGTACTTGTTTCGGCGCAGGCGCATCAGCGCCTTGCTGGAGGCGACGCTTCGGATCCATCCCCAGATCGATCCGTCGCCCCGATAGGTCCGGATGCTCCGGCACACCTCGAAGAACGTCTCCTGGAGCACGTCTTCGGCGTCCTCGGTTGTGCGGCAGATGCGCCGGGCAAGGCTGTAGACCCCGGTCGAATAGGTGCGGTAGAGCGCCTCGAGGGCCACCGGATCGCCGAGTCTGGCTCGGGCAACCACCGCGTCGGCTTCGGTCGGGGACAGGACGTCCATAGTGAGCACTCTTGTCATGGCACCCTGAAAGATGCGGGCATGGGGCGGATGGTCGCAGCGGACTCCAGCAAGACGCCTCCGGGGCGGCCCATGTTTCAGTTGGAGACGAAGTGAGCGGTCGCGCTTGTCCCGGTATCTTTGATCCTTCACCCACAGCGAGATGCCGATGTTGTCTGCCCATGTCCAAGCCGCCCTCAACGACCAGATCAACCTCGAGCTCGCGTCCTCCTACGCGTATCTCGCCATGGCCGCCCACTTCGAGGTGTCGGCGCTTCCCGGCATGGCGAACTGGATGCGGATGCAGAGCGAGGAGGAGCGGGTCCACGCCATGCGGCTCTTCGATCACATGATCGATCGCGGCGGCAAGGTGGTGCTCCAGCCGATCGAGCAGCCGATGCTCGAGTTCGACTCGCCGCTCTCGGTGTTCGAGGCGGCGCTGGGTCACGAACAGGCGGTGACCGAGGCCATCAACTCTCTGTACCGCCTCGCCGAGGACGCCAATGACTACGCATCGCAGGTGATGTTGCAGTGGTTCATCAGCGAACAGGTCGAAGAGGAGAAGAACGCGCAGACCGCGATCGAGCAGCTCCGGATGGCGGGTTCCGACGCGTCTGCGCTGCTGATGCTCGACCAGATGTTCGGATCGCGCGCGGCTGAACCCGCGCAGCGTAGGGGATAAACGATGCTCAAGTGGATCCTGGGCGGTGTGCTGGTGCTGGCGGTGGTGCTGGGCGGGACGTGCTGGTACGGCTACAACCAGGTGATCGCGGGTGGCGACACCGCCGAGGTGGTGATGGCATCGACCCAGGAGCGGGTGTTCGCGTCGCTGGTGAACACCGACTCGATGGCGGCGTGGATGGAGACCACCGACATCTCGCCACCCGGTCGCGACCTGGTGCCCGGTGACACACTACGCGTCCGCGGCACACTGCGCATGCGCGGGGAGATTGGCACCAAGGTCGACGGCGCGGCGGACATGCAATGGGTGATCCGCGACATCCAGGCGCCGTCACTGATCGTGATGGAGATGGTCGATGACAGCGTCGGGCGTGCCGTCATGAGCCGGCGCGACGAGATCAGCGTGCGCAATGACTCGGTGGTCGTTCGCAGCACCTTCTCGTCGGAGTTGATGGACTCGGTGCGCACTGCCGAGGCCGACAGCAGCCGGGTGGCGGGCTCAGTGATAGGGGGCGTGCAAAAGCTGATGGTTGGCGGGGCACGCATGATGACCCAGGCCCAGCTCGAGCAGTTGAAGGCACGGGTTGAGGCGCCCTAGAAGAGGCGGCCGCCAAGGGGAGTGTCACGATCGGGTGAGACCAGCACCACCGCGCCATCCTCATCGGGGACGCCGAGGACGAGCACCTCGCTCTTCACGCCGGCGACACGGCGGGGCGGGAAGTTGACCACCGCGAGAACCCTCCGGCCCCGGAGGGTTTCTGGCGTGTAGTGGATTGTGAGCTGTGCGCTGGAGATGCGGGTGCCCAGCTCTGGTCCGAAGTCGATCGTCAGGACGAGGGCCGGCTTGCGCGCCCCCGCATTCAACTCGGCGGCGATGATCTCGCCCACGCGAACGTCGACGGCGTCGAACTCCAGGGTCGTGATCATGTCACCACGAACGACAGCATGCGACCGGGAACCCAGATCACCTTCCGGATCTCCCGGTCGGCGAGGTGGCGGGCGACTGATGCGTCGGCCATCGCCGCGTTGCGCGCATCATCCTCGGAAGCGTCGCGCGCGAGGGTGACGGTGGCGCGCGTCCGTCCGTTGACCTGCACCGCGACGGTCAACACATCGTCCACCGTAAGGGCTTCGTCCCAGGTGGGCCACGACGCGTCGAACACCGACGACCGATGGCCGAGGCGTTCCCAGCATTCCTCCGCGAAATGTGGCGCGAACGGCGCGATCATCTTCACGAGATCGGTGACGATGCCATGCTCGGCGCACTGCTGTTCGCGAAGCAGCCCCACCAGCTCCATCTGGGCGGCGATCGCGGTGTTGTAGTGCAGGCCCTCGACGGCCTCGGTCACCTTCTTGATCGTCTGGTTCCACTTCACCATCACGTCGCGACGGATCTCGGCGTCGCGGCAGTCGGGATCGGCGGCGGTCGTCACCATATCCCACACCTTGTCGAGATAGCGCCGCGGTCCGCTGATGCCGGCGTCGCGGAAGTCCCCACCTTCCTGGAAGGGTCCGAGGAACATCAGGTACGTGCGGAAGGTGTCGGCTCCCCACTTCGTGATGTACTCGTCGGGATTGACCACGTTCCCGCGCGACTTCGACATCTTGGCGCCGTCCTTGATGATCAGCCCGTGCGCCCGAAACTCGCGAAACGGTTCCTCGGTGCCTACCAGGCCGGCGTCGTGCAAGACCATGGTGATGAAGCGCGCGTACAGCAGGTGAAGCACCGCATGTTCGTTGCCGCCTATGTATCGCGCCACCGGCATCCACCGGTCCAGCCGAGCCCGATCGAACGGCCGGTCGTGCATGTCGGTGCACGGGTAGCGCAGGAAGTACCACGCCGAATCGAGGAAGGTGTCGGAGACGTCAGTCTCGCGGCGCGCTTTCCGCCCGCATTCCGGGCAGTCGACGAAATACCACTCTGCGTGGCGTGCCAGCGGCGACACCCCCGAGTCGTCGGGACGGAAGTCCTCGATCCGGGGAAGCAGGACTGGGAGTTGATCCTCGGGCACCGGCACCGCCCCGCAATCATCACAATGGATGATCGGGATCGGCGGGCCCCAGTAACGCTGGCGGGAGATGCACCAGTCGTAGAGCCGGAACTGTACCTTTGCCTCCGCAGCACCCTCACCCTCGAGCCAATTGGTAATCGCCTGCTTCGCTTCATCCGCAGGCATGCCGTCGAACTGCGCCGAGTTGACCATGCGCGCGGTGCCAAGGTCGGTGAACGCCTCGGTGAGCGGCGCTGGCTCGGCATCACCAACGGGGGCCACCACCCGGACGATCGGGAGAGCATGCGTGGTGGCAAACGCGAAGTCGCGCTCGTCGTGACCAGGCACCGCCATGATCGCGCCGGTGCCGTACTCCATCAGCACGTAGTCGGCGATCCATACCGGCACCGGTTCGCCGGTCGCCGGGTTGATCGCCATGCCACCGGTCGCGACACCGGACTTCTCGCGATCCCCGATTCGGCGCGCGGTGAGGTCCTTCGCAGCGGCCTGGGCACGGTACGCCGCGACCGCGGCCCGGTGCGGATCGGTGGTGAGCGCATCGACCAGGGGATGCTCCGGTGCCAGTACCAGGAAGGTCGCGCCGAAGACCGTGTCGGGGCGGGTCGTGTACACCGTAACAACCGTATCGCCGCCTGCCGCTGCAAAGCTGAGTTCGGCGCCTTCCGAACGGCCGATCCAGTTCTTCTGCGCGAGCGTGGTCGACGCCGACCAGTCCATCTTCGCGGGATCGTCAAGGTTGGCGAGCAGCCGCGCCGCGTAGTCGGTGATCCGGAAGTACCACTGCTCGAGGACGCGCTGTTCAACCGGTGAACCGCAGCGCTCGCACTCACCGGCGATTACCTGTTCGTTGGACAGCACCGTCTTGCATCCGGGGCACCAGTTGACCGCGCCGTTCTTCTGGTATGCGAGTCCGCGCTTGAAGAGCTGCAGGAACACCCACTGCGTCCACCGGTAGTACTCTGGATCGGTGGTCGAGAAGGCGTGCTCCCAGGCATACATCCCGCCCATGGAACGCAGCTGTCGAGTGAAATTCTCGATGTTGCGAGGGATCAGGTCGGCGGGGTGCATGCCGACCTTGAGGGCAAAGTTCTCGGAATGAATGCCGAACGCATCGAATCCTATGGGCTCGAAGACATTCCACCCCTGCATCCGCCTGAACCGCCCGAAGACATCCGCGCCCGTGAACGCAAAAAGATTCCCCACGTGCAGCCCCTCGGCCGACGGGTAGGGGAACATCATGAGGTTGTAGTAGGGGCGCGCCGCCCGGTCGAGGTCAGGCTCGTTGGTCCGCTCGGCAATCCAGCGGGCCTGCCACTTCGCCTCGACCTCGGATGGTGAATACTCGGATGTGGACATTCACGAAGATAAATGGCCCGCGAAGCGAAACGAGGGGAGCGGCACCGGCCGCTCCCCCGTTCTCAATTCTCTAGTCTCAGTCTCCAGTCTCTAGTCTCTACTGCCCCCGACGCACCGCCCGGCGCGCCGCAAGGTTCAGGGTGAACGCCTCGCCGTTGACCGTCGCAGGGACGTTGGCACTTCCGTTGAACGTCACGACGACGGTGCGTGTCACCGGTGAGCCTGCGTCAGGGGTGATGGTCACGACCCGGGTGATGGTGCCCGACAGCGGCCACGGAGCGACGCCGTCGCCGCGGACCGGCATGACCACGTCGGAGATCACAACAGTGCCCTCAAGGTCGTAGGAGCGCGTGGTGTTGCCGTTGCCATTGCCATTGCCGCTGTTGCCGGAATGGCGCGACCCGCTCACCGACTCCGTGCCGCTGCCGTTGACGGTGCGCGTCGTCTCGGTGCCCGCCAGGCCGGTGATGGTGAGCTCCCGGCTCCGGTCGACCGTGCCCGTCCAGTTGCCCCGGATGACATCTCCCATGATCCGCACCGACAACTGGATCGAGGCGGTGGTCTCGGCGTCGTAGGCGACCTGGGACGCGCCGAGCGCGTCGAGGAAGGTGACGGTACGATCAAGGGTCAGCCCCTGCTGGTTGCGCGGTGGGCAGGCGAAGCGACCCGCGTTGAAGTTGCAGCCACTCACAGTCGGGCGTCCAGGAATCCCGTCGACTACGAGAGCGCTGCCGGTCAGGAGGCCGATCTCGCCGTCCATGCCCGCCATGATATCGACGTCCTCGGCGACGGCGTCGGAGGCAATCGTTGCCAAGTCAAACGCAACGGTGGTCCCGCTGGCAGGCCCAGTGACGTCGTTGTCACTGCTGCAGGCTGCCACGGCGAAAAGGGCCAAGATGAGCGGTCGAATACGTGTCATGAAATCCAGCCTTGCTGAGGTGGCGGTTCAGGATGCTTGTCGAGGGGGACGAGCCCGGTCCTCAGGTGTTAACACCCGTGGCGACAGCCCGGGTTCCTCCCGGCCTCCAGCCGGACCTTGGGCGACCCCGCCGGAGACGATGAAGGCCATCAAGTCTGCGCTGTCAACATTCACCGGAATCACCGAGCCCGCGGGCACGACGATCAGGTTCCCCGCGATGTTGTACGACTGCGGGAGGTAGACGGCGACATGACCAGGGAGCCCGAGTCGTGCACCGTCGTCGGAGGTCACGAACCCCAGGAACCAGAGGTCGAGCGACGGGTCGGGCTGGACCCGGACAGCGCGATTGAAGCGCTTCTTCTCGCCGACGAACGCGCCCATGAGGTCCTTGGCGGCGGTGTACAGGAGCCGGATCAACGGGAGCCGGTCGAACACGCCATCGAGGGTCGACATCGTCGCCCGCGCGACCACATTGCGGGTGAGGGCGCCGATGACGGTGACGAGGAGCACCACCACGACCAGCCCCACACCAGGGATGGGGAGTCCGAGCCAGGAGTCCACCCACGCGACGGCCCGCCACGCGATCCAGAGGGTGAGCGCCGCGGGAAGGGTGATCACAAGCCCGCGCACGAAGTATTGTGCAAACGGGATGGTGCGGCGGCGTTCGGGATCCATCGGGGCTCCGGTTCGGGCGTTCAGCCGGTGAGGGTGGCAGCGTCGGCCATGCGGATGCCGTCCTGCCGCCAGCGGTTGCAGAGCGCGATGCCGGCCGCCGCGTCGATCGCGGCGATGCCGTCCTGCACCACCACCAGGTCGACCCCGGGAAGACGTCGGCGCAGACCCGCCACTGCGGCGCTGACGCAGAAGTCAGTGGCGACCCCATAAATCACGACCCGTTCGGGTGCCAGCACGGTCAGGACGGCGGCCGCGTGTGGGTTCCACTCGAAGACATCGAGCCCGGGCTTGTGAAGGAGGAAATCTCCCCGGTGCTCACCAATCACGCTGGGAACATCCGCATCGGGGTAGACCGGTTCGAGCAGCAACCGGTCGTGGAGCGCAGTCTCGGTGATCTTCCGCTGACCCGGCGTGCCACGCATGCAATGCGGCGGAAAAGTTGCGCGCCAGTCTGCCTGCTCAGCGGTCGTGATCTCGGCGTGACCGAGATCGTGGTCGTCAGCCGTCGCGACGATGCGGATCCCCGACGCATGCGCGAAGTCGGTGAGACGGGCGAGTACCGGCACGACGTCAACGGCACCGGGCACGGCGAGAAGTCCGTCAGCGTGGATGAAATCGACCTGGGTGTCGACGTCCCAGAAAATCGTGCGCGTGCTGCTCCGCGGCCACGGTCCATCGCTCATGTGACCAGCTCAAGCCGCGAATTGTCGCGCCAGCTCCGGCCGACCTTCGCACACGGCTTCCCCTCGACAAGCACCACGTCGGCGGTGAAGTCGTAGCGGCCCTGGAAGAGCGATGACCCGACGCCGTAGGCATCAACCGGTACGCCCATCGTCTCGAACGCCGTGATCTTGGCGACATCAAACCCACCCGACACGACGATCCGCACGTCGGGGTGACCGGCCGCATCCAGCGCGGTGCGCACGTTGTGGACCAGCTGCGGGTTGACGCCGGTCGGCCGGGTGCGTCCCATCATCGGCAGCACAGACTTGTCGACCATCACCTCGCTGGTGTCGAGCCGTACGCCATAGAGCCGGGGCCCGATCGCGTCGGCGATCGCGAGCGACGTGCCGACGCAGTCGTTGTTGAAGTCGACCAGCGTGACCAGCCGGATGTGCGGCGACATGTGCTCGAGGAACTTGCGCGACGCGAGCACTGTGTCGCCGCCATAGGCCGCGATCAGTCCGTGGGGGACGGTGCCGATGCCCTCGCTGCCCCACCACGACGCCTGGGCATCGGTCGACACGCCGATCGCGCCGGCGATGTGGGCCGCATAGCCGTCGCCGGTCTGCACCAGCCAGTGATCGTGGCGCGCGGGGAAGAACATGATGTCCTTCGGGCGGGCGGCATCGACCACGCGCCTGGTGTTGGTGCCCACGCGGGTCCGGCGTGCGAGCACGCCCAGGTAGAGCGTCTCGAGGTGCACGAAGTGCTCGTAGGGGCCCTCGATCTCGAGCACCACGTCCCACGGCTCGATCGCGTCGCCGTCGTGCAGCGCACGCACGGTGAGGGCCGACCAGTCGTCGCTACAGAGCTTGAGGATGGCGATCGCCTCGTCGATACCGCCGAGGTACGCGGCGCTCTTCCCGAACACCTGCATGGTGACGGTGGGGGAGTGACCATCGAGGCGCAGGAGATCCCGGGCGCGCACGAAGTATTTGTCGCTATAGTACCCGTCACGCATCCGCTCGACGGGGAGGTGGAAGATTTCCGGGTCGAGCCGGGGCCGCCTGTCCGATGTCATGGACGGGAAATCTATAGATTTCCCCGTCTACCGCCTTCCAGAGGATCCTTCATGTCCGACAGCTCCTTCTCCCGTCGTACGTTCCTGGGCACCGCCGGCGCCGTGGTGGCCGGTACCGCGCTCGCGCCCCGGTCCGCCATCGCGGCGCCCGCCATCGTGCTCCGGCCGCCTTCTCACCCCGTGGCCGTGGCATCGGCGAACGGGCTCCGCGGCGTCGCGCGTGCGGTCGAGATGGTCCTGAAGGGGGGCGACACGCTTGATGCGGCGGTGGAGGGGGTGAAGATCCAGGAGCTGGATCCGAACGACGATTCGGTGGGGTATGGCGGACTGCCGAATGAAGAGGGCACGGTCCAGCTCGACGCCTCGTGCATGCACGGTCCGACACGCCGCGCCGGTGCGGTGGGCGCACTCGAGGGCATCAAGACGCCGAGCGAGGTCGCGCGGCTGGTGCTCAAGTACACCAATCACATCATGCTGGTGGGCAGGGACGCGCAGCGCTTCGCGATGTCGTACGGCTTCAAGCTGGAGGACCTGCTGACCCCGGAGTCGCGCGAGAAGTGGCTGCAGTGGCGCGCCAACCGGGGGTCGAACGACGACTACCTCGATGTGCCCGCCACCGAGAAGATGGCGATCCGCCCGACCGGGACGGTCAACATGAATGTCGTGGCGCCGAACGGCGATATCTCGTCGGTCACCACCACGAGCGGGCTGGCGTGGAAGATCCCGGGTCGGGTTGGCGACTCGCCGATTGTCGGCGCGGGTCAGTACACCGACAACGACATCGGCGCGGCGGGATCGACCGGTCGCGGCGAGTCGAACATCATGGTGTGCGGTGGGTTCCTCACCGTGGAACACATGCGGCGCGGCATGCACCCCAAGGATGCGGCGCTCGAAACGCTGAAGCGCGTGGTGGCGATGACGCCCCCGCGCCTGCTGCGCCCCGACGGCAAGCCGTCGTTCGGGTTGCAATTCTATGCCGTCAACAAAAAGGGCGAGTACGGTGCGGCCTCGATCTTCCGGGCGAGATTCGCGGTCGCCGACCAGAAGGGCGCCCGGGTCGAGGACACGGCCGTGCTGTTCGCATGATCAGGTCCGGCCTGATCACCGCACTGCTGCTGGGGATCGGTGCATCCCCAGTGCAGGCCCAGGACACCGATGAATCGCGAACCTGGCCGCCCTGGCGCACGTCGTACTTCCCCTACGTCACGGCCTCGCCGAACGACGGCGTGATGGGCGTTGCGCGTCTCATCGTGTTCCGGCAGGCCGATTTCGATGATCGCGTGTCTCTCCGCAGCGCGGTCGCGGTCGAGGCCGGATACTCGACGCGCGGAAGTCGCTTCGCGAGCGTGCGAGCGGACTTCCCGCGCCTCGCCGACGATTGGCGCCTGGCGGGATCGGCGCGCGCCGGAAAGCAGTCCCATTTCGGTGTCCCCGACGGCACCATCGACCGCGTTCGCTATGCCGGATGGGGTGAGATCACCCGGCGGCTCGGCGGTCGGGTGCAGTTCGCAGTGCGCGTCGCGGGCGACCACACCGCGCTGCACGGCGATCCCGTCGAACTCGGCGCGCGATACCCGTATGCGCCGACGAATGGCTGCGTCGCGACGCAGCTGTGCATTGTCGACGATGCGCTCACCCAGGATGACGCCCAGGTGCGTGCAGCCGTCGTGCTCGACCTGCGGGATCGCGAATACGATCCGCGGCGTGGCGCACTGATCGAGGCGGGCGCCTTTGCCGGCACCGCCGCCGATGGCTATCACGGTGCGTACGCGCTGGGGAGTGGGTGGTTGACGCCCCGCGAGGGAACGCGCGTCACCGCCCGGGCCGGTCTGCGCGCCCTGTCCAATGCCGGCGCCATCGCCGCGTTGCACGAGATCCCCGCATGGGACCGCCCGATCACGGTGCTCGGTGGATACTCCTCGCATCGCGCCCTGGGCGAGGGCGAACAGGTCGGACGGGGGGTGCTGTTGGCCGGACTGGAGGTGCGGCACGACGTGATGAACTTCGGCGGACTGGCGGCGTTGTCGGTGATCGGGTTTGTCGATGGTGGCCGGGTGTTCGTCGATCCGTCGCCGCTGGCGGATCCCGACCCCAGCCGGCCCTACAACAACGGCGACCTCCGTCTCACCCTCGACGACTGGACGTGGGGAGTGGGCGGCGGATTCTCGCTCCGGATCCTGCGTGCCGCCCAACTCACGATGACGGTTGGCCGCGCCGACGGGCAGACCCGGATCTATGTGGGGGCGGGAACGGCGTGGTAGTTGGTCAGGCGCGCACGGCTGCGGTGCGGGACCGCAGTCCACGGGCAACCCAGATTGTCGCCATCAATGGCAGCCAGACGATCCAGAGTTCATTGAGACCTCGTACAGGACGCCACGCCGCCTCATAACGGATCCAATTGAACGGCATCAGGAGTCCGACGCCCTGGCCCCGCGTGGTGAGGAGGTCGAGCAGACCGTGCGATGCCGTCGCTAGCGTGAGGTACGCCGCGATCCGCCATCGGTGACCATCCCACGAGCGACCGCGGAAGAATGCGATTGTCGCGACCGCGCCAAGCGCCACCGCGAACGGGAGTGAGTGGGTGAGGGCGCGGTGCCCGCCGACGAAGGCAATGTCGGGATAGCCGAACGGGCGGCCGATGGCGTCGAGGTCGACCGCGACCGCACACGCCACGCCCACGATCCAGTACCGGCGGGTTGTCGTTGCGGGAGCCAGGATCGCGCCGATGGCTCCTGCCGCCAGTGCATGACTCACTGACGTCGGCATCTCAGTCCTTTCGCGGCTTCCATGATCGGACCATGCCAACGCCCATGCATGCGATCCCGATGATCGATGCCACCGCCACGGCGATGTTGTTGTCGCGCCAGATCAGGTTGGGGGCGCCGTAGAGCAGGAAACCGATTCCCACCAGCATCAACGGCTGGGACGGCCTGCCGCCCCGCTTCGCCCGTCGCGCGCTGACCAGTAATGCCGCTGCAGCCGCGACCAGCACCACGCCGACGACCACGCGAACGGGGCTGAACGGCACGGTGGCGGGCAGTGCATCGTCGGGTCCGATCATGATTCGCGAATCAGGATGCCGCGCTCCTTGAGCCCGCCGACATACCGATCGAATGGCATCCCCTCGTCAGGCGTGGTGACGCCGAACCGGATCACCTGGCGACGCGCCTGGGTGAGGCCGGTGAGCGACAGCGAGTAACCGGTGGTCCGCATCATCGCCGAGATACCGTTCTTGTCATCGTAGTAATCGATGAGATCGAAGGTGGTGCGATGCGGCTTCCCATCCTTCGTACCGCTCGCGATCACGCGCAGCGCCACGAGGTCTTGTCCATCGGGCTTGGTGAGCTGCGGCGATACGGCGGCGATGAAGGCATCGCGCGGGACGACCTGCTGGCCCTTCACGGTGATCGGCTTCAGGCCGAGGAGTCCCATTTCGCGGATCGCGCGCATCAGGTCGGCGTGCCCGGGGTACCGGAGCGTCTTGTACTCCATCTCCCGCACCTTGTCTTTCCATGTGAACGGCATCGTGGAGATCCCCCCGGCGGTGTGGAACGCCTCGAGCGTGCCCACCGGCTCGGGGAACGCGACGGGTTCCAGTTCGCTCAGTGCGTCGACCTCGGTCGGGCGACCCCCGCGCAGGATCCAGGAAGGCGTGGTGTAGTAGTCGAGCGCACCCTCGAGTGAGTACACGATCTGATAGTTCAGCGGCGGCTCGGGACGTTGCGGGAGGCCACCCACGAAGATCCGCACGGCGTCGGTCTTGTCGAGCCGGCGGATGCCCTCCGCAGCCAGGATGTTGACCATTCCGGGGGCAAGGCCGCAGTCCGGCATGATCGACAGTCCCTTGTCATGCGCTTCGGCCTCCAGCTTCTTCTGCTCCATCACGATCTCGGTGTTCCCTCCCAGGTCGGCGAAATGGCAACCGGCCTCGACGGCCAGCTTCGCCATCGGTCCATTGAAGTAGTATGGAATGGCGCTCATCACGGCGTCGTGGGAGCGCATCGTCTCGAGAACTGCAGCGTGATCGGTCACGTCGAGCGTCACCGGGCGCAGGCGCGGATCATCGCGACGGCTGAGGAACCGGGCCATGCGATCCGGCTGGAGGTCGGCGAGCGTGACCAGCGTCACCTCGGGGTCGTTCAGCAGGTCGAAGGCACACGCGCAGCCCTGCAGGCCGGCGCCGAGTACGAGCATCTTCATACCGGGTATCCTCTGTTCGGGGCAATGGTCTGGGCCCGAAAATAACCCGCTCCGGGCGGGTCCCCACTCTGTCGAGGGCGAACGTGTCCGAATCTGCTCTCACCACGCGAGATCGCCTGATCGGGGCCGCCCGCGAGCTGTTCACCACCGCGGGCTACCATGCGACCACCACGCCAATGCTCGCCAAACGGGCAGGCGTGGCCGAGGGGACCATCTATCGGCACTTCCCGAGCAAGCAGGCGCTGCTCAATGCTGCGTACCGGGAGATCCAGTACTGGGGCGCCGCGTTGGCGCGCGACGCGGGGACCGGCACGGGCCGGACCGTGGGCGAGCGGCTCGGCGGACTGGCCCGGCAATGGCTGGAGATCGCCGAGCGCGACCCGGCCCGGATCCGGCTCCTGTTGGCCTGGAAGAATCCCGGCGAACTCGACGAGGCGTCGCGCACCGCCGCTGCGGAGTTTCGCACGGCACTTGAGCACCTGATCGCGCTCGGCAAACAGGAGGGTACGGTACGCGCGGGGGTCGTGGAGTTGTGGACATCGGTCTGGCTCACGCTCTCCACCTTCGCCACCGAGAAGGTGGCGACGCGCGAGTGGAGCGCGCATCACCCACATGCGGCGGCGACACTCGACGCGGCTTGGGAGGCGATCGCCTGGCGCCCGATCGTGATGGGGGGAGGGGCAGCTCGTGCCAGTGACCCGGTGGGGGAGGTCGCCTAGTGCACGGCGCCACCGCGTTCCTCACCACCTTTGCCGCGGTGCTGTGCACCGCGGCGGTCACGACGGTGGTGTTCCAGTGGCTGAAGCAGCCAGTGATCCTGGGCTACCTGCTGGCTGGCCTCCTGATCGGTCCGCACGTCACGGTGGTTCCGTTCACCGCCGACACCGGCACCACGGAGGTTCTCGCCGAGCTCGGCGTGATCCTCCTCCTTTTCGCAGTGGGACTCGAGTTCTCGATTCGCCGGTTGATCCGAGTCGGTGCGAGTGCGGGCATCACGGCAGTGATCGACGTGTCATTGATGGCGCTCCTCGGTCTCGCGGCCGCGCGCATGCTCGGCTGGTCGGGTCGCGAGACCATCGTCGCGGCCGCGATCGTCGCGATCTCGAGCACCACGATCATCGCCAAGACCTTCGAGGACCATGGCGTCCCGAGGAAGCTGCGCGACCATGTCTTCGGCGTGCTGATTGTCGAGGACCTCGTCGCGATCCTGGCGCTCACCGCGATCGCGTCGTTCGGACCCGCAGGCGGCGATGACCCCGGCGGGCTCTTCGGGACCGGGATGCGCCTTGCGACACTTGTGACGATCTGGGTGGTGGCGGGGCTGCTGGTGATCCCGCGATTGATGCGATTCGTTGTGCGCCTGCAGCGCCCGGAGACGACCGTCGTCACCAGCATCGGACTCTGCTTCATGTTCGCCCTGCTCGCCCAGTGGCTCGGCTACTCGGTGGCACTCGGCGCGTTCATCGCCGGGTCGCTGATCAGCGAGTCGGGGAAGTCGCATCACGTGATGGAGCTGGTGCGCCCGGTGCGCGACGTCTTTGCCGCCGTGTTCTTCGTCTCGGTCGGGATGCTTATCGATCCGTCGGCGCTGGCAGAGCACTGGGTCGCGATCCTGCTGCTGGTGGCGGTGGTCCTGGTCGGCAAGGTTGTGGCTGTCAGCCTCGGATCGTTCCTGGCGGGGCAGGGCACCCGGCGAGCCGTGCGTGCTGGAATGAGCATGGCGCAGATCGGCGAGTTCTCCTTCATCATCGCCTCCGTGGGGATCGCGAGCGGTGGCGTGCGGGATTTCCTCTATCCGGTTGCGGTCGCGGTGTCGGCGCTGACCACGCTCTCCACGCCATGGATGGTGGGTGCCTCCGATGCGGTGGCGTCCTGGATCGACCGCAAGCTGCCCCGTCCGATCCAGACGTACTCGGCGCTCTACGGCACGTGGGTGGAGGATATCCGGCGCGATCCGGGCCGTCGGTCGATCGGATCGCGGTTGCGTCGACTCGGGCTCTGGTTGCTGGTCGACACCGCCGCGCTGGTTGCGGTGATCATCGGGATGTCGGTGGCAGGCCCCGGCATTCGTGACCGCCTGATGGGTGCGCTGGAGGTCTCGACCACGGTGGCGCGCACGATGGTGTGGGCGATCGCCGCAACGCTCGCGACGCCGTTCCTCTTCGGGGTGTTCCGGGTGGCACGTGGCACGGCCGGGTTGCTGGGCGACCTCGCGCTCCCCGTGGATCGATTCGACCGTGCGATGGCGCCGCGCCGGGCGCTGGTCACTACGATCGAGCTCACGATCGTGCTTCTTCTCGGCCTGCCATTGCTCCTCATCACCGAGCCGTTCCTGCCGCGATTCGGCGGCCTCACCGTGCTGCTCGCCCTCCTGCTTGTGCTCGGGCTCGCGGCATGGCGAAGTGCCACCAACCTGCAGGGGCATGTGCGCGCCGGGGCCGAGGTGCTCATCGCCGCGCTGAGCTCCTCGCTGCCACCCGAGCATGCGACCGAGGAGATGCAGACATCCGGGGCATTCACTGAGGAGATGCCCGCGCCACTCCCCGATCGCACCGCCGATCGGCTGGTGACTGCGACCCACCTGCTCCCGGGGATCGGAGCACCGACCACCTTTGCGGTGGGGCGGGAGCACTATGCGGCAGGTCGCACCCTCGCCGAGATCGGTCTGCGCGGGCACACCGGGGCGACCGCGCTCGCCATCACCCGCGGGGGCGTCGGCATTCCCGCCCCAAGCAAGTCGGAACGGATCGAGGCTGGAGACATTCTCGTGCTGGTGGGAACGCGCTCGGCGCTGCAGGCGGCGCGTCAATTGTTGCGCACCGGCAAGTACGACGCCGGCTAGCGGAGCGGACCCACCGCGGTCTCGACCGCGTCCTGGAGCAGGCCGCTCACGACCAGTTCCCGAACTGCGGTGAGGTCGCCAGTCATCAACCGGTCGGCATCGAGCGGAGGTACGACGCTGCGCACCGCGCGCACTGCGGCTCCCACGCCGGGTCCTGGTTGCAGCGGATGGTGGAAATCGAGCGCCTGCACGGCGTTGATCACCTCGATCGCGATGACCCACCGCGCGTTCTCGAGGATCATCGCGCACTGCCGGGCGCTGGTGGTGCCCATCGAGACATGATCTTCCTGGTTGGCACTGGTCGGGATCGAGTCGACGCTCGCGGGGTGGGCGAGCACCTTGTTCTCGCTCACCAGCGACGCGGCCGTGTATTGCGAGATCATCAGTCCGGAATGCAGGCCACCCTGCCGGGCCAGGAACGCCGGCAGCCCCGACACGGCCGGGTCCAGCATGTGCTCGACGCGGCGTTCCGCGATGTTCGCCAGCTCGGCGATCGCGATCTTTGCGTAATCCATTGCGACGGCAATCGGCTGGCCGTGGAAGTTTCCGGCCGAGATCACGGTGTCGTCATCGGCGAACACCAGCGGGTTGTCGGTGACGGCGTTGATCTCGCGACTGATCACATCCGCAACGTGCTGCAGTGCGTCACGGCTCGCGCCGTGCACCTGTGGCACGCAGCGCAACGAATAGGCATCCTGGATCCGGTCGCAGTCGGCGTGCGATGCGTGAATCGGCGAGTCAGCCGACACCGCGAGCACGTTCCCGGCGGTCACGGCGGCACCCGGGTGTGGCCGGATCATCGCGACCCGCAGGTCGAACGGTGCGCGCGTGCCCCTGAGCGCCTCCAGTGACATCGCCGCTGCGATGTCGGCCGCGGTGGCGAGCCGCTGCGCGTCGTGCACGACCAGTGCGCCAATGGCGGTCATCGCCTGGGTGCCGTTGATGAGTGCCAGCCCTTCCTTGGCCTCCAGCACCAGCGGCGTGAGGCCGGCGTCAGCGAGCGCCTGTGCAGCGGGAATCACGTCGCCACGATACTCCACCGGTCCCTCGCCGATCACGGCGAGTGCCATGTGTGCCAGCGGTGCCAGGTCGCCGCTCGCACCGACCGAGCCCTGGGACGGAATGACCGGGTGCACACCCGCACTCAACATGCCGAGGAGCAACTCGATCACCTCGAGTCGGGCGCCGCTGTACCCGAACGCGAGGCTCTGCGCACGCAGCAACAGCATCGCGCGCACCACATCGGTTGCGAGCGGTGCGCCGACACCCATCGCATGCGAGACGATCAGGTTGCGCTGGAGTTGACGGACATCCTCGGGTGCGATGCGCACGTGCGAAAGCTTGCCGAAGCCCGTGGTCACGCCGTACACGGTGCGATGATCGGCGACGATCTGCTCGATGTACTGCCGTGAGGCGGTGATGCGCGGGCGAGCCGCGTCGGCGAGGACAACAGGGGCGCCATCGCGGGCCACCCGGGCGACGTCGCCGATGGAGATGGGCGTGCCCACTTCGACCGGATTCATGTGACTCGCACCCCGGCGATGTACATCTCCGCGACCGGGGACCCGCCAAGTGTGTACACCATGGTGCGCCAGTCCTCGCCATCAACCACGAGAAAGTCGGCCCGCTGCCCCTCGGCGAGCCGCCCCACATCGTCGAGGCCGAGGGCCGCCGCCGCGTTGGCGGTGGCGGCGGTGAGTGCCTCCGCAGGGATGAGTTCGTTGACACGCACCGCCAGCGCCATCGCGAGCTGCGACGAGAAGATTGGTGCCGAACCAGGGTTGAGGTCGGTGGCCACCGCCACGGCGCAGCCCGCATCGATCATCGCCCTGCCCGGTGCGGCGTTCACGCCAAGATGGATCGTCACGCCCGGGAGGATCACGCCGACCGCGCTACTCGCGGCGAGCGCCTGAATCTGTGGTGCGCCTGATGCCTCAAGGTGATCGACCGAGATCGCGCCGAACTCGAGCGCGAGTTCCAGGCCGCCGATGGCGTGGAACTGGTCGACGTGTGCCTTCACCGGAAGGCCGGCGTCCCGTGCTGCCTCGAAGATCGCGCGCGCCTCGGCGAGCGAGAATGCCTCGCGCTCGATGAACACGTCGACCGCCCGCGCCAGTCGCCGCCGCGCCACCTCCGGGATCAGCTGCTCCGTTGCCATCGTGATGTAGGCGTCGCGCTCAGCGGTATCGCGGGGGGGAACGTGCACCAGTAGCGTGGGAATAATGCGGGCCGGCACGAGCGGCGTGACGGCGGCGATCGCCTCAAGCGACGCCAGCTCTGCCTCATACGTTCCGCCATACCCGCTCTTGACCTCGATGGTGGTGGCGCCGCTCTGGATCAGCGCCCGCAGTCGGCGCTCCGCACCGGCCACCAGCTCCTCCATCGGCGCGGCTGCAGTGAGCCGCATCGTGCGGCGAATCCCGCCACCGCGCGCGAGGATCTCCTCGTAGGGTACCCCCGCGCAGCGCGCCTCGAAATCGGCGAGCCGATCGCCGGCCCAGACGGCGTGGGTGTGGGGATCAACGATCCCGGGCACGACAGCGCGGCCCCCCAATTCGGTGATCACGTCGGAGGTGCCACGCCACGAATCCGCCGGTCCCACCCACGCGACGCGCCCGTCGGTCACCGCGAGTGCCGCCCCGGGGATCACGTCAATCTCCCGCATGGCAGGACCGCGCAATGCAAACCGTCCGCGCGGGGTGGCGAGCTGGGAGATGCCGGTGAAGAGCTGTTCAGCGTGCATGACTCAATCTATCGATTCCATGCGGTATTGTGACCCCGCACCCGCATGGGCCGTCTCCACTCATGGAACTCGATCACATGGGGGCGCGACTGATGAACACGAGGTGGGGCTGGCTCGGCGCAATGGTGCTCGGTGCGGTCGTCTCCGCGTGTGACGGCACGATGCCCGGCGGCAATGGACCGACCGCGCTCTTCGCCGCGCTGCCCCTTCCTGCCGATCGGATCGCCTGCGTGCACCCGCTCGGTGAAGTGGTGTTGCCCGGTCAGGTGATCGGGGCAAATTTTTCGCGCTGGGACGTGCATGAGCGAGGCGCATGTGGTGCCCCGATTCCATTCACCGGGGGACCGGTGCCGGTGTTCGCCGCGGCAGGGGGAACGGTGGTCACCGTCGGCGGCCCAGATGGACGGACCGTGACGGTCGCGGTCAGCGAGAACATCGAGTACACCTACACCGGCGTGGCGCTCGATGGATTCATCCGTGAGGGAACGGACGTGCCAGCGGGCCAGCGCTTGGGACTCGTGGCGAATCCCGACAGCGGGATAGCGTTCGGCATCACCGATTACACGAAGGTGAACGCGTGGATCGCCACGGCTCGGTACCCCGACAGTTATCGCCACGCGCGGCACCCCGTGGAGTTCTACGAAGGCGCGCTGCGTACGCAGGTCGTGATGCGGATCGGCAACATTGCGGCGCCCGCGGGCCGGCTGGTGTGGGATGTCGACGGCCGCCTCTCGGGGAATTGGTTCCGCGAGTTCACCCCGCGCACCGCCGAGGCCGTGACGGCACCGTGGTGGGAGGGTCACCTGTCGTTTCGCGGGGACGCTCGCTTCCCCGACCAGCCGCGGATCGGCCTGGGGACTCTCTTCGCTGGCGGGTGCAGGTGTGCACCGCGCTCGGTCGAACCGGCGTTCGACGGTGTCACGCCGCAAACCGCGCCGGTGGCGTATCACCTGGTGCGGGTGCGCACCGACGGCACGCTCACCTCCGAGTTCTTCGGCACGCTGCTGGTTGAGTTGGTGGCGATCGACCGGTTGCGGGTCGAGCTGTTTGCCGGTGATGTGCCTGCTCCGGTCTTCTCTGCAGCCGCCGAGCACTTCGTCCGCTAGCCGTCGATCGAGGGAAGGTCGAGGCCGCGCTCACTGGCCACCTGGCGCGCCAGGTCGTAACCGGCATCGGCATGCCGGATCACGCCCATCGCCGGATCATTCAGGAGGCAGAGTGAGAGCCGGCGCGCCGCCTCATCGGTACCATCCGCAACTGCGACGAGGCCGGCGTGCTGCGAGTAACCCATGCCTACTCCACCGCCATGATGGAACGACATCCAGCCGGCACCGCTCGCGGTCCCGATCGCAAAGTTGAGCAGCGCCCAGTCACTTACCGCATCGGAACCGTCGAGCATCGCCTCGGTCTCGCGGTAGGGCGACGCGACGCTGCCGGCATCGAGATGGTCACGGCCGATCACGATCGGTGCGGACACCCGACCGTCACGCACCATCTCGTTGAACAGCAGACCGGCGCGGTCGCGTTCGCGATACCCCAGCCAGCAGATGCGAGCCGGCAATCCCTGGAAGGCGATCCGTTCACCCGCCCAGCCGAGCCAGCGCTGGAGGCGTTCATCGTCGGGGAAGAGGGCGAGGAGAGCGGCGTCGGTGGCTGCGATGTCGGCCGGATCGCCCGAGAGGGCGACCCAGCGGAACGGTCCGCGACCCTCGCAGAACGAATCACGGATGAACGCCGGCACGAACCCCGGATAGTCGAACGCATTCTCGAGACCACCGAGCTGCGCCTGCGCGCGGAGATTGTTGCCATAGTCGAATGCGACGGCACCACGGCGCTGCATCTCGATGATCGCCTCGACGTGGGTCACCATCGCGGCGCGTGCTCGCTGGAGGTAGCCGGCAGGGTCCGACTCGCGCAGGGCGTCGATGTCCTCGTCGGGGCGTGACGGCGGGATGTATCCCCACATCGGATCGTGGGCCGATGTCTGGTCGGTGACGAGTGCCGGAATGAAGTTGCGCTGCAGCATCGCCGGGAGCACCTCGGCGGCGTTGCCGAGCAGGCCGATGGACAGCGCACGGCGCTCTTCGGCGGCCAACCGGGCGGTAGCAATCGCGTCATCGAGCGAGGAGGCCACGACATCGAGATAGCGGGTGTCGAGGCGTCGCTGGATGCGCGTCGGGTCGATCTCGACGGTGATGGACACGCCGCCGGCAAGCGACACCGCGAGTGGCTGGGCGCCTCCCATCCCGCCAAGGCCAGCGGTCACTGTGATGGTCCCCGCGAGGGTGTCGCCGAAATGTTTTGCGGCGGCGGAGGCGAATGTTTCGTAGGTGCCCTGCAGGATTCCCTGGGTGCCGATGTAGATCCACGATCCGGCTGTCATCTGGCCGTACATCATCAGCCCCGCCCGATCGAGGCGATCGAACTCTTCCCACGTGGCCCACTTCGGCACGAGGTTCGAGTTCGCGATCAGCACCCGCGGTGCCATCTCATGGGTGCGCAACACCGCCACGGGCTTCCCGCTCTGGACGAGGAGAGTCTCGTCGTTCTCGAGGCGGTCGAGCGTGGCCACGATGCGGTGAAAGCTCTCCCAGTCGCGGGCCGCCTTGCCCCGCCCCCCGTACACGATCAGTTCGTCCGGCTTCTCGGCGACATCGGGATCGAGGTTGTTCATCAGCATCCGCTTGGCGGCTTCCTGGATCCATCCCTTGGCGGTGCGAACCGAGCCGCGGGGGGCGCGAATGGTTGGTGGCATGACGGAAGGTAAGGATGATGGATGATGGATGATGGATGATGGATTATGGACGATGGACGATGGATGATGGATGACGGTGCCCCCACAGGTGCCGCATTCCATGCGGCACCCGCGTTCACGCGGAACGGACGTGCGATACCCCGGCCATCGGGGCGTGATCCCCCCCACAGGTGCCGCATTCCATGCGGCACCCGCGTTCACGCGGAACGTCGGGTGCCGGAAATCATCCGTGACATTCCGGCCAAGGCCGGGTGCCGCCACAGGTGCCGCATTCCATGCGGCACCCGCGTTCACGCGGATCATCGGGTGCCGGACATCGTCCATCACCTTCCGGCCAAGGCCGGGTGCCGCCACAGGTGCCGCATTCCATGCGGCACCCGCGTTCACGCGGATCATCGGGTGCCGGACATCGTCCATCACCTTCCGGCCAAGGCCGGGTGCC
>JACDBX010000063.1 GCA_013694695.1 Gemmatimonadales bacterium
GTACCCACTCGCCCAGAAATCGGGAGGGCCTTCGCTGTCGGGTACCTTGTTGCGCACCGGCTTGACGGCGCGCTTCAGGTAGGCCGCGATGTCGCGGATGTCCTGATCGGGCATGTGGCGGAACGCCGGCCACGGCATGAGCCCGCCATCGGAGCCGACGTGCAGGAACGTATGTCCCGGAATCGCAAGCCGGTACACTCGGGCCGCCGAGGCGTTGATGACCCGCCAGCGCTGCACCTCGCCGCTCCGGATCGCGATCGTGGGTCGCACTGCGCCACTGACGAAGATCACGTCGCCCTCGCGACCGTTCTCCTCGTCGATCCGTCCTGGCATGGTGTGGCGCGCCGGAATGTCGATCGAGCCATCGTCGCGGAAGCGGTTGTCGGAAATCACCATCACCTGTTCAGTGAGGGTGGCAGGCAGCGGGTCGTCCACAGCCCGCACGATCAGCGCGCCGTAGAGCCCGCGCGCAACCTGGGATCCAGTGCGGTGATCAGGATGCGGGTGGTACCAGTAGGTTCCCGCGCTTCCCTTCGGGACGGTGAACACATAGTCGAACGACGCGCCGGGAGCGACCGGATGAAAGGGGCTGCCATCCGCGGCGAACGGGATGTGCATGCCGTGCCAATGGATGGTGCTCGGCTCGTCGAGACGATTGTGGAAATGCACCACGACCCGGTCACCCTCGTGCACCTCGAGAGTCGGACCCGGACTGCTGCCGTTGTAGGTGAATACCTCGGTGGAGCCGCCCGGCACGAGATCAAGCCGAGCGGGGGCGGCGGTGATCGTCACCTCCACCGTGGCCGGCAGGCGGGACACGTTCGTCAGCACAACCGGACTCACTGAACGGTGGGTTGCTTCGGCCGGTAGGGATGGGCGCGACCTCGACATGGCCAGCAACGGGACGGCCAGCAGGCCCGAGGCCACCATGCGGCGGATTCCCATGTGCATTCCTGCCCCGTGGTGTGAAGGAAGCCTCCATCGTGCCATTGAAATCAACCCGCGTCAAGCGTGACAACAGCCTCCGGAACCAATCACGACTGGCTGCCGAATCATGATGTTGACGTTGTTCGCTCCCCCCGGCCATGCTTCAACACAACAGGCACCATGCGGAGAGTTCATGATCGAAGGACCGCCGCCGATCGGCGCCGGGAAGACTGGACAACCGCCAGCGGTGAGGTGGCTATGTCCACCGAATCCCTGAACATGGCCGCGTTGCTCGGGGCCGGAGGATCTACGGAGTGGGAGGTCGCGCCGCCGGGGACGGTGATCGGGCACCTGCACCTGCGGGTGGGCGACATCGAGCGAGCGAGCAAGTTCCACCATGACGCACTGGGGTTCGACAATAGTGTAGAGCTATCCGGGTGCGCTCTTCCACGGCGCTGGAGGCTACCACCACCGCGTCGGAATCAACGCATGGAGCCCCGACGCACTGCCGTCGGGGCCCAATGATGCACGCCTGCTCGAGTGGGAACTGATCGTGCCGTCCAGCGACGACACGTCGGCCGTCCTTGATAGCGTCATGCGCGGCAGTGTCGGGGGCGCGGCAGGATCGGGCAGCGGAATCGCCCTCGACCCGTGGGGTACCGCAGTACGGATCTCTGCCGCGGGCTGATCAGCCCCTCTTGTCGCGCATTCCCGGTGGCCCCTCATATTCGGCGCCGCCGCTGCCCGCCGAGCCGAACTTTGGGGCGGTCATGCCGTCCTCCACGGTGAACGCCGGCTCGTGGCCCTCGCGGCTGTCGCCGATATACTCCGAGGGGTCGGCGTCGAACGACGTCTTGCACTGTTCCATGCAGAAATAGTAGGTGTCGTCATCCTGGGTCGACTTCCAATCCGCCGTTTCCGAATCAACCATCATCCCGCACACGGGATCCTTGACCTTTGCCATGAGAGAGCCTCCTGAGGTGAGTCCGAGCGACGGGCGGGACGCCGCGCCGCTCTATCGATTCAGACGAGGGCGCCACGGGTTGGGCGCACACCTGAGGCCACCGATGGCGCACCGGCGATCGGCACGAGCAGCCGGAAGCGCGCCCCCGGCACATTTCCAAGGAAATCGAGACGTCCGCCGTGCGCTTCCGCGGCGGCGCGGGCAATGGCGAGACCGAGACCCGCGCTCCCTGTGGCCGTGCGAGCGGGATCTCCGCGGTAGAACCGGGTGAAGAGGTGCGCCACTTCTCCGGGCGGAATACCCCTTCCCTCGTCCGTGACCGTCACCGCGGCCATCGCCTCCTCGCGATCTACGGTGATCGTCACGGCGCCGCCGTCGGGGGAGTGTCGCACCGCGTTCTCGACCAGGTTCGTGATGGCGCGCTCGAGCACGCCCGCGTCGGCACTGACTCGGGCATCGGTTCCCTGCAGCGTGACCCGGACACCCCGCCGCACCGCGACGTCATGAATCCGCTGCACCACCGTGGTGGCCATCTCGAGGAGCGACGTGTCGGCATTCCGGGCGACCAGCATGCCCGCGTCGCCGCGTGCGAGCAGGAGCAGGTCGGAGACGAGCCGCGACATGTGCACGACCTCGTCGAGGCAACGCTGGGCGGTCTCCCGATACTCGCCCGCAGTCCGGTCGCGTCGCAGCAGGACATCAAGTTCACCGCGCAATACATTGAGCGGTGCCCGCAACTCGTGACTCGCGTCGCCGGTGAACCGTCGCTGTCCCTCGAAGGCTCCCTCCAGGCGGTCGAGCATGCCATTCAGGACGTTGACCAGTCGACCGAACTCTCTCACATCGGCGTGAGCAGTAATGCGCTCCGACAGCGTCCCCGCCTCGATCGCCTCGGCCTGTTCGGTGATCTCCCGGGTCGGCCGGAGCGCGCCGCCGGCGAGCCGCCAACCGACGGCGAAGGCACCAGCGGTGGCCGCAAGGGACAACAAGGCGGTGAGCAGCGCGAACCGCGTCACGATGCGGCGCACCGATTGGGTTGGTGCGGCCACCTGCAGCACATGCACGCCGTGCGCCGCCCCGACAAGCGCGAGCGGGAACACCAGGCTTCGGATCGGCTCGCCCTTCCAGCGATGCGATGCCCAGCCAACGCGTCCGGCGCGTGCAGCAGCGAGCGCGTCGGCCGGGAGATCGAGGTCGGCCTGCAGGTTGCGGCTGCGCACCAGCGGACGACCGGCGCTGGTCCAGAGCTGGGCGAACCGTGTGAGTTCGGAGGCCCCATCCTCGCGGGGCTGCAGCAGGATTCCCTCGTGGAACGTAAACGCCGATGACGTGGTCGCCGCTCCGTGCTGTGCCTCAAGCTCGGCGATCCGCAGCAGCGTGTCATCGAGCCGATCATACAGGATCGAACGAAGCGCCAGCACACTCAGTGTTCCCACGATGCCGAAGAGCACCAGGACACCGGTCGCAATCCGGCGTGCCAGTGTCATCCGGAACGACCGCATCACGACTCCACCGATGCGGGCATGCGCAACACGTATCCTGCGCCACGCACGGTATGGATCACGCGCGGCTCCCCATTCGCCTCCAGCTTGTGCCGGAGGTTCGACATGTGCGCCTCGACGACGTTGGTCTCGGGATCGAACTGCATCTCCCAAACCTTGTCGAGCAGCCGGGCCCGAGTGATCACCTCTTCGGGCTGGAGCAGGAAGACCTCAAGCAGGCGGAACTCGCGGGGCGAGAGGTCGATGTTCCGGGTGCCGCGACGTACGGTGCGGCGCAGCCGGTCGAGTTCGACATCGCCGGCGCGCAGCAGGTCGGTGTGCGATGCACCCGGCCGCCGCGTGAGGGCGCGCACCCGGGCCAGCAGCTCGTCGAAGGCGAAGGGCTTGGTGAGATAGTCGTCGGCACCGGCGTCGAGGCCCTTCACCACATCATGGGTGGCGTCGCGTGCGGTGAGCATGAGGATCGGAAAACGGAGACCGTCGCGACGAAGCTGCCAGGCGAGCTGCAGGCCATTGATGCCGGGGAGCTGGACATCGAGGATCGCAAGGTCATAGGGGGTGATGGCGGCCAGGCGGGCGCCCTCCTCCCCGTCGACGGCAACATCGACGGCGTGCCCCTCCTCCTGAAGGCCCTGCCGGAGGAACCGGGCGGCCTTGCGATCGTCCTCGACAATCAGGATGCGCACGGGCATGACCTCGCGTGTCGGACCGGTTGCGGGGAATGCCTCAAGGTACGCGCCCTGGTATCACCTCAACAAACCTTAACGTCCCCTTCATCGGGCCATAACGTAGCGGCGATAAGATTCCGGATTGGCAATCGCCCACTGCACCAGGGAGCGGACATGAGCAAGGCAGGTTCACGCAGGCACCACCGACACCTTGCAGCATTTCTCGGAATGATGGTGATGGGGGTGGGTCAGGTGTCCGCGCAGATCGATTATCGCAATCTCGACGACGAGCGGCCGGTGTTCACCGAGGACGCCTACCCGATCGAGCGGCACGTCTTCGAGCTGCTGGTTCCCTATCGCTACGAGCGCGAGGCCGACGGGGGCCGGGTACACAGTACCGTGCTCGAGCTCGGGTACGGCATCTTTGACAACGCGCAGTTCGGTGTCCACGTGCCGTTCGCGGTTGTCGACGACCCTGCCCGCACCGATTTCGGCCTGGCCGGCGTGCAGCCATTCTTGCTCTACAACTTCAACACCGAGAGCCGCTCGCTGCCGGCGTTGGCGCTCCGTGCCGATCTCAGCATACCCGTGGGCCCCCTTGGCGGAAGTGGCACCCGCGGAACGGTACGCGCCATCGCGACCCGAAGCTGGGGCCTCACGCGGCTGCACCTCAATGCACTCCGGAGTTTCGGGTCGGAAGAGGAGCTGTCGGTGGCTGAGCCCGCGCGACGCTGGACGTACAGCGCGGCGGTCGACCGCACCATGCTGCGGCAGAGCATGTTGCTCGTGGCTGAGATCGTGACGTCGCGTGCGGTGGCCGATGCGCCGGTGGAGGTGAATGCCGGTGTCGGTGTCCGGTGGCAATGGACGCCCACGATCGTCCTCGACGCCGGGGTGACCCGGCGGCTCCGCGAGCACGGCCCCGACATCGGGCTCACGTTCGGCCTTTCCCACGCCTTTGCGGTTCGTGGGCTGATGCCCTCGGGACTGCGCTGAGATGGAGTCGACCATGACGATCCGACAGATGCTCCGCCTCGGCGGCCTCGTCGCCCTTGCGGCCCTGTCGCTGCACGCCCCGATCGGTGCGCAGCAGCGCGACGAGCAGTTCTACTGGCCCGGCGCGTTCAACTGGAAGTTCCTCTCGACGTACCCGGAGGGGGCGCGGCTCTTCAACGCCTTCGACTATGGGCACGCGGTGCTGTACGAACGGTTGTACACCACCGACGGCGCGGAGACTGATCGATCGCTGGAGCGCGAGTACCGATACCTCACCACCGACCTGCTGATCCGGCCCCCACGGTTCGGGATCGCCGAGGAAGCGGTCATGCCGGCGTACGCCAAGCTCGCGTGGCGGGCCAAGCAGATGTTCGACTGGGCGCACATCCTGCACCGGCAGATCTACGACATCTACTCCGACGAACGCCTCACCCGCGCCGAGCAGGATGCGCAGATCGAACAAGTCACCGACTACTACCTCTCGCGGAAGGAGTATGCCTTTCTCGACGTCCCGAAGTCGATGGAGTTGATGGACGACCAGTACTTCAGCAAGTCGTTCCGGGAGGCGTATCCGAATTTCAACGGGCTGATCTGGGCCTACCACTGGCTGCAGGTCGGACTCTACGAGCCGCTCATCGCGGGGCAGACCGCCGCCGAGCGGAAGACCGGGGTGCAGGCGACGCTCGGGCGGTTCTGGTCGATGCTCGAGGAAGCGCCGTCGCGTATGCCGAGAGAGATGCCGATGACCTCGGGCATCGCGCCTCTGTTCAGCGCGGCACACCCGCGCGCGGCAGTGATTTTCGACAACCTGCACATGATGCACGACATCATTTCCGACATCCTCCACAACGATGTCGTGCCGATGGCGAAGAAGGGCGAGGAGATCAATGCTGCCCTCGACGAGTTCCAGAACCCGACCACCAATGTGATGACAATGGAGATGTGGCGGAACATGGCCGATCACATGGGCGGCGTGGATGCGATGGGTGGCGCGGCCACCGGCATTCTGAAGGTTGTGCAGGCCCCGGCAGGAGGGCATGGGATGATGCACGACGCACCGGCGGCGCCAGCTGCGCCCAAGCCGGCGGCCCCGATGTCACACGACATGGGGGCGATGGGAGCGGCCCAGCCCGGCAATGCGCCAGGCACCAACCTGATGCGCGATCTCCATCATCGGATGATGCAGGACACCGTGATCCACCGGCGGATGATGGCGGACACCACCATGCGCCGCTTGATGATGGAGATGATGGCCGGCGAATCAGGTGAGCACCAAGCGCACCCGGCCGGAACGCCCGCCCCCAGACCGGCGGCGAAACCCGCGGTGAAGGCCGCACCCAAGGCGCCACCGCGGAAGCCGCCCACTCCGGCGCCCACGAAGAAACCGACGCCACCCCCGACGGGCCACGACGGACACGGCACAAAGCCGTGAGGCGAGCATTCGCACTGGCCGTCGCCTGCGTCGCGACGTGGGCGACGCCGGCAGCGGCGCACCCCGTGTTGGTGCGATCGATCCCCGCGGCGCAGGACACGCTCCGTACCGTGCCGGCGCAGTTTCACCTGGTATTCAACAAGCCGTTGCTGGCGAGACTGACCACGGTCGAATTACAGATGCCGGGCGGTGAGACCGTCCGGCTTCGCACCGATTCAGGCGCGACCCGTTCTGAGCTGATGCTCGCTGATTTGCCCGCCCTGCCTTCGGGGGCGTACCAACTCGTGTGGCAGGTGGCCGGTGACGATGGCCACCCGGTTCGGGGGTCGCTGAAATTCGTGGTCGACCTTCCGAAGCAGATCGACAGCGTGCCGGCGATGCCGGGCACGGCGGCCGTGCATCATCCGACCGACCTCTTTCCGCCGTCACCATCGCTCGAGGACGAGAGCAGCTTCCACGTTCTCAGCCCCGAGTACATCGCGGTTCGGTGGGTGACGTTCCTTGCCATGCTCACGCTGATCGGGACGGTCATCTTTCGCACGCTGGTGTGGCCGCGCCTCCCGGAATGGCGCGCGGCGATCCTGCCCCGCCTGCGGACACTCGGTTTGGGCGCGGCGGTGCTACTCCTGGTATCCGCAATGGCCCGCCTCTGGGCACAGGCCGCGGCCACGGCAATGCAAGGTGAGTCGATCACGCTCGACTTGATCACGGCATTGTTGTTGTATTCACCGTGGGGAATCGGCTGGTGGTTGCAGGTGGGCGGGGCGCTGGTTGTCGCGGTGGCATTGCTGCGCCGGGCCGACGCCGCGACGCGCTGGTGGATTGCGGCTGCCGGCACCCTGCTTGCCGTGATCGCGATGCCGCTTTCGGGGCATGCTGCCGCCGTGGAGGGGCTGGGCCCACTCCCGCTCGCCGCCGATGCGCTTCACGTGATCGGCGCGGGCGGCTGGCTCGGCACGCTGCTCGCCCTGCTGGTGGCAGGCGTTCCCGCCACGCGTACGCTGGCCGCGGGAAACCGTACCGACGCACTCGCCACACTCGTCAACGCCTACTCGCCGGTGGCGCTCAGCGCCGCGGCGCTCGTGGCGATCACCGGCGTCTTCGCCGCGTGGCAGCACATTGGTTCGATCGATGCGTTGTGGGCAGGTGGCTATGCGCGGGTGCTGCTGATCAAGCTCGGCGTTCTCGCGCTGGTGGTGGGCACGGGTGCGTACAACTGGCGCGTGGTTCGGCCGGCGCTCTCACGGGGGAGCGCCGACGCACCGATCGCGCGATCGGCGGGGTTCGAGCTCGCCATTGGTGCAATCGTGATCGCGGTCACCGCGGTGCTGGTCGCGACGCCACCGGCGATGATGCCATGACAGCGACCGCCTACATTTCGGCGATCCTCAAGGAGACTGCCATGCGGAAGCTGTTCGTGCCGGTACTCGCCACCGTCCTCGCCGTGTCCATGGCATCGGCGCAATCCCCCCGCGCAGCCACGCCAAACGGTGACTCTGCCGCCGTGGTCGCGGTGGCGGCGACATTTCACGCCAGGCTTGCTGCGGCCGACAGCACCGGCGTCATGGCACTGCTCGCCCCCGACGCCATGATCCTTGAGGCGGGTGGCCTTGAGACCCGCCACGAGTACCAGGAACATCACCTCCCCGGCGATATCGCTTATGCTGCGGCCGTCCCGTCGGTGCGCACTGTGCGACACGTGAACGTGCGCGGCGACATGGCGTGGGTCGCGAGCACGTCGGTGACCACCGGCACGTACAAAGGTCGCGCGATCAACAGCTCCGGCGCCGAGCTGATGGTGCTGACGCGTCAGGGCACGGACTGGCTGGTGTCGAGCGTGCACTGGTCGTCGCGGGCGCGGCGGACGAACTAGGAGGGCGGCGACGTCGTGGCTCCGCTAGCTCCGTCCGCGACATGGGAGCTCATGCGAGCGGCCCGCGGGCTTGGCCCGATCAGGGGGCTCGACTCGCCCGAAACCCCACGAGCCCGACCAGCGCCAAGCCGCAGAACCCGGCGCCGGCGAAGAAGGTCGCTGGCGCTCCCAACTGCGACCACAAGCCTCCGGCAAGGGCGCTGGCGGCGAGCAGCGTCACGCCGGTGGCCAGGTTGAACAGCCCAAACGCCGTTCCGCGCAAACGATCGGGCGCCGCATCCGCGACCAGGGCCGAGAGCAGGCCTTGAGTCATTCCCATGTGCGCACCCCAAAGCGCGACACCCACCAGCACGCCGCCGATCGAGGTACTCAAGGCGAGCACGACGTCGGCCAGGATGAGGACGCCAAGGCCGGCCGCCAGTAGCAGCCGGCGGTCCATTCGGTCGGAAAGCGATCCCGCCGGCGCCGCGACGGCGGCGTAGACCACATTCATGACAATCAGCACGAGCGGGATCAGCGTCGCGCTGAGGCCCACGCCCTGTGCCCGCAGAACCAGAAATGCCTCGCTGAACCGCGCCAACGTGAAGACGACGCCGATCGCCACGACAGACCAGAACGGCTGGCCCATGTCGCGGACTTCCGCCCAGCGGATCGGCGGGCGCGCTGCCTTGTGCGCGTCCGATCGTTTCGGCTCATCGACGCCGAGGATCAGCAGCAGGACGGCGATCACCGCCGGGACCACGGCCCATGCGAAGACCGCGCGGATGTCGCCGGCCAGCCGCAGCATCAGGCCGATCGCGATGAGCGGACCCAAAAACGCGCCGATCGTGTCCAGCGTCTGGCGCAACCCGTAGGCCGCGCCCCGCGCGCCGGGCTCGGTAATATCGGCTACAAGGGCGTCTCGCGGCGCGCCCCGTATGCCCTTGCCGATCCGGTCGACCAGTCGGGCGCCGAGCACTTCGACCGGCGCCACGGTAAGCGGGAAGATCGGCTTGGAGAGTGCGCCCATGCTGTAGCCGATCACAGCCAGGAGCTTCCGTTTGCCGAGCCGATCGCTGAGCCAGCCGGAGAACACCTTGGTGATCGATGCGCTGGCTTCGGCGACACCTTCGATCAAGCCGACCAATGCGACGCTGGCGCCCAACGTGCCGACCAGGAAAATCGGCAGCAGGCTGTGAATCATCTCGGAGGAAATATCCATGAACATCGAGACGAAGCCGATCGCCCACACCCCGCGTGGAACAGCTCTGAGTCCGCGTGGGGGCGTGGCGCCGGGCATCAGCGATGCCGACAATGGTGGAGGCTCGTTGCGCGGCAGTGGACAACCTCCTCATCGATTGCAGCTAATTCAGAGTTCGACCCGTCGCAGGAGCTGGGCATTGGCTGCCACCACCACGGTGCTGAGCGACATCAGCACCGCACCGACGGCGGGTGAGAGCACGAATCCCAACGGCGCCAGCACGCCCGCGGCCAGCGGGATTGCCACGATGTTGTACCCGGCTGCCCACCAGAGGTTCTGCACCATCTTCCGGTAGCTCGCCCGGGACAACGTGATGACGCGCGCGATGTCGCGCGGATCGCTGCGCATCAGCACGATGTCACCCGACTCCACCGCGACGTCGGTGCCCGCTCCGACCGCGATCCCGACATCTGCCATTGCAAGCGCCGGCGCGTCGTTGACTCCGTCGCCCACCATCGCGACGACCTTCCCACTGCGTTGCAGCGCCTCGATCTCGCCGGCCTTGGCATCAGGCATGACCTCCGCGATCACGGTTTCGATGCCCAGTTGCGCAGCCACTGCGTTGGCCACTGCCTGCGCGTCACCCGTCAGCATGATCACTTCAACGCCGAGTTCCTGGAGGCGCTCGACTGCGGCGCGTGATTCGGGGCGCACCGCATCGGCAACCGCGAACGCAGCGATGATGTCAGTACCCGCAAGGAGGTGCACCACGCCCTCGCCGCGCCCCGCAGCGGCGTCGGCAAAGGTGCTGAACTCGGCGGGCACCGAGACCGCCAGGTCGCGGAGCAGGTTCGGTCCACCGACGGCGAGTTGGCGGCCCTCAACCTCCGCACGAACGCCGAGACCGGCCATTGCCTCGAATGAGGCGGCCCCCGGCACCTCGAGCGCACGATCGACCGCGCTCGCAACGATGGCCCGCGCGACCGGGTGTTCGGAGTCACCCTCAACGGCGGCTGCCAACCGCAGCGCGTCGTCCTCGGACTCACCACCAGCGGCCAGCATCGCGACCACACGGTGTTCCCCAAGCGTGAGCGTGCCGGTCTTGTCGAACACCACCGCGTCGAGGCGGCGTGCCTCCTCGAGTCCGCGCCGATCGCGGATGAGGAGCCCGCTACCAGCCCCAATGGTGGTGGAGATCGCAATCACGAGCGGAACGGCGAGGCCGAGGGCGTGGGGACAGGCGATCACCAGCACCGTCACCATCCGCTCGACGGCATAGGCGGGCTCGGCACCGATCGCGATCCAGGTCACGAGGGTGATGATCCCGGCGGCCAGGGCGATGAAGGTGAGCCATTTCGCGGCGCGATCGGCGAGTGCCTGCGCCCGGCCTCGAGAACCCTGTGCCTGATCGACCAGCCGCATGATGCCCGCGAGGGTCGTCTCGTCGCCAGTGCCGGTCACCTGGACGCGCAATGAACCGGAACCGCTGATGGTGCCGGCGATCACGCGGTCGCCCTCAACCTTCTGCACCGGGCGGGACTCGCCGGTGAGCATCGCCTCATCCACCGCGCTCTGGCCGGATTTCACGATTCCATCGGCGGCGACTGCCGAACCTGGGCGCACCAGGATGATGTCACCTGTCCGCAACTCGGCGACGGGAATATCGGTGAGCTGTTCGCGCCCATCGCTGGTGTCAACGCGGGTCGCCAGGTCGGGTAACAGCTTCGCGAGTTCAGCCAGTGCTCCCTCGGCCTGCGAGATCGAGCGCATCTCGATCCAGTGGCCGAGCAGCATGATGGTCACCAGGGTGGCGAGCTCCTCCCAGAGTGGCATGCCGGGGAAGTCCAGGACCACCGCGACGCTGAAGGCGAACGCCACGCTGATTGCGAGCGCGATCAGCGTCATCATTCCGGGCGCCCGGTCGCGCAGCTCCGACACGGCACCGCGAATGAAGGGTGTCCCGCCGTAGACAAACACCACCGTGCCCAGCACGGCCGGGAGCCACTGCGACCCCGGGAACGCCGGTGCGGTGTACCCGAACACCGACTGGAGCATGTGGCCCCAGATCAGGATCGGAATCGTGAGGGCAAAGCTCAGCCAGAAGCGGTCGCGGAACATCGCGACGCTGTGCCCGGCGTGCTTGTCGTGGTCGGCGCCGGGTTCGTGACCGCCATGGTGACCAGCCGCGGACGGCCCACTGGACGCCGGGATCGCGGGCACAGCACCGGTGTCGGCAGGCTCAGGATGATGGTGCTGATGGTCAGGCATCGTGCCTCCTGTGGTGCCGGATGGCGGGGAGCGAGCGCTCCTTCCAGAGAGAATAGATAGCCGGGATCACGAGCAGGGTGAGGACGGTACTGGACACCATTCCCCCGACCATCGGCGCCGCAATGCGCTGCATCATGTCGGCACCGGCGCCGTGGCTCCAGAGAATCGGCAGCAATCCAGCGATGATGGCGAAAACCGTCATCATCTTCGGCCGGACCCGATCAACTGCTCCGCGCTCGATGGCGGCGTCGATATCGGCGCGTGATCGCATCGCGCCGAGCCCCCCGCCCTCGGCGAACGCCTGATCGAGATAGATGAGCATGACCACCCCCGTCTCGGCGGCCACCCCCGCAAGCGCGATCATCCCGACCGCGGTGGCGACGCTGGTGTTGAAATCCATCAGCCAGAGCAGCCAGACGCCGCCCACGAGCGCGAACGGCAATGACAGCATCACCAGCGCACTCTCCGCCACCGAGCCGAACTGCAGGAACAGCAGACCGAAGATGATCAGCAGCGTGATCGGCACGACAATTCGCAGGGTGTGCGTCGCCCGCTCCATCGCCTGGAATTGGCCCGACCATTCGACCCGATAACCGCTCGGCATCGGCAACTCCTGCTGGAGCCGGGTCCGCGCTTCGTCCACGAACCCGCCGATATCGCGATTCCGTACATCGATGTAGACGATGCCCGTTGCTTCGGCATTCTCGCTCTTGATCAGCGTTGCACCAGGGAGGACACGCAGCGCACCCAGTTGCCGCAGCGGGATGATCGACCCGTCTGGCGCCTGCACCGTGGCATCGAGCAGCAGATCGAGGGATTCCCGCAACTCGCGCGGGTATCGCACGAGGATACTGTACCGCGCGCGCCCGCTGATCACCTCGCCGGCGTCGGCACCACCGATAGCGGTCTGCAGCACCGACAGCACGTCGTCCACCGCGAGTCCGTGCCGCGCCGCAGCCGCGCGGTCCACGTCGAAGTTGAGGTAGCGCCCGCCCAGTGCGCGCTCGGCAAATGCCGAGCTGGCTCCCGGCACGCTGGCGACGATCTTCTCGGCGAGCTGGGCCAGACTGTCAAGCGTGGCGAGGTCGGGCCCGAAGAACTTGATGCCAACCGGCGTCTTGATCCCCGTGGCGAGCATGTCGAGCCGGTTGCGGATCGGCATCGACCACATGTTGGCGACACCCGGGGTCCGCACGGTGGCATTCATTTCGGCGACGAGCGAATCGTGGTCAACCCCCGCGCGCCACTCGGAACGTGGCTTGAGGAGCACGATCGATTCGATCATCGAGAGCGGTGCCATATCGGTGGCGGTCTCGGCTCGACCGATCTTTCCAAGCACCGTGGTGACCTCGGGGATCCGGGCGAGCGCCGCGTCGCGCTGCCGGAGGATCGCGCCGGCCTCTCCCGGACCGATTCCCGGTGCGAGCGACGGCATGTCCATGATGCTGCCCTCGTCGAGAGGCGGCATGAACTCGCTTCCCAGCCAGCTCCATGGCAGCAGGGTGATGCCCAGGATCGCGGTCGCGATGCCGACGGTCGGCCAGCGATGACGGAGCACCGCCCGGATCATCGGGCGATACCCCGCGATGAGAACCCGGTTGACCGGGTTCGCCGATTCGGGGGGTAGCGGCCCGCGGATGAACAGGCCCATGAGCACCGGCACCAGCGTGACCGACAGCAACGCCGCCGCGGCCATTGCGAGCGACTTGGTCCAGGCCAGCGGATGGAAGAGGCGCCCTTCCTGGTCGCCCAGGGCGAACACCGGGATGAACGAGAGCGTGATGATGAGCAGCGACGTGAAGAGTGCGGGCCCCACTTCGCCCGCTGCGCGCGCAACCATCGTCCAGTGCGGTATTCGCTGCTCGGGTATCGATTCCGCCGCCCCGCGCTCGATGTGCCGGTGCAGGTTCTCGACCATCACGATCGCGGCGTCGATCATCGCTCCGATCGCGATCGCGATGCCGCCGAGGCTCATGATGTTGGCATCCAGCCCGAGGATCCGCATCGCCAGGAAGGCCATGAGCACACCAATGGGCAATGTAACCATCGCGACCAGCGCACTCCTGGCGTGGAGGAGGAATGCGACGGTCACCAGCGCAACGATCAAGCCCTCCTCGATCAGTTTCTCGCGCAGCGTCCCGATCGCCCGGAGGATCAAGTCGGACCGATCGTAGCCCTGCACGAACGTGACGCCAGGCGGCAGGCCCGCCGAGAGGGACTGCATTCTGGCCTTCACGCTGTCGATCACGACGAGCGGGTTCTCCCCGTAGCGCATCACCACGAATCCGCTCACCACATCGCCGCGGCCATCGAGGTCGGCGATTCCCCGACGCTGCTCTGGACCCTCGTGCACCGTACCGACGTCGCCCACCGTGATCGGTGCCCCACCGGCGCCCATTCCCACCACGACTCCAGCGAGATCCGACAGCCCCGTGACACGTCCGCGACCCCGCACCACGTATTCGGTGCCACCGAGTTCGATCGCGCGGCCGCCGACATCGCGGTTCGACGCGCGAATCGCGGTCACGACACGCTCCAGCGGAATGCCGTGGGCCCGAAGCCGCACAGGATCAACGATGACCTGGTACTGTTGCTCGTAGCCGCCGAAGCTTGCGATCTCGGCCACTCCCGGCACCGCAGTCAGGGCCGGCCGGATGATGAAATCCTGCAGGCTGCGCAACTCGGCGAGGTTGAGCCTGCCAGACGTATCGGCCACCAGGTACTGCATCACCCAGCCGACGCCGGTGGCGTCGGGTCCGAGCATCGGCCTGGCATCCGCCGGGAGCTTGGCCTGCGCCGCCGCGAGTTGCTCCAGGACGCGACTGCGCGCCCAGTACAGGTCGGTGCCGTCCTCGAACACGACGTACACGGCCGACAAACCGAACTGACTCATCCCGCGCACCACCTTGGTTCGCGGGACGCGCAGCAATTCGGTGGACAGTGGATAGGTGACCTGATCCTCGACCAGTTCGGGCGCCTGGCCGGGCCACTCGGTCATGACGATCACCTGCACGTCGGACAGGTCGGGAATGGCATCGACCGGTGTCCGCATCATGGCCCACGCTCCTCCCAGCGTGAGGGCGGCGGCAGAAGCCAGGACGAGCGCGCGATGGCGAATCGACCATTCGATGATGAACCGCAGCATGGGGGTCATGGCCGGTCCTGCCGTGGCGCGTCCATCCCCGGCATTCCCTTCATGTCGGCACCCTTCTCGCCTGCGGGTGCGCCGCCGCCATCCATCTTCATGTCGTCCATCGGCGGCATCGCATCGGGACGCCCCTGACCGATCATGCTGCGCATGATGTCGGAGAGGTTCGACTCGGATTCGAGCAGGTACTGTGCGCTGGTGACGATCCGATCCCCGGCCGCGAGGCCGGTGATGATCTCGGTATACCCGCCGGCGGTGCGGCCCGCGACCACGGCGCGCGGTATGATGCGATCACCATCCGATGCCACGAACACGAGATCGCGGGTGCCGGTTCGCACCACGGCCGCCGACGGCACCGCGAGGACGGTGGCCGTCGCGGTCGCGAGATTCACCGTTGCGTACATGCCGGGACGGAGCCGGCCGTCGCGGTTGGGCACGACGATTCGCGCTCGCACCGTTCGCGCATCGCCGATGACAGTGGGGGCAATGAACGTGACGACGCCCTCAACCGGTTCACCAGGCTTCCCCGCGAACTCGATCGTCGCTCGTGTGCCGAGCCGCACGTGTTGCATGTCGGCCTCCCGCAGGTCGGCCTCGACCCAGAGGCTGGCGAGATCGGCAATCGTGAGCAGTGGCTCCCCCGCGCTGACCGCCTGGCCCGCCACGATGTGCCGTTCCAGCACGACGCCGCTCACCGGACTGGCGAAGGTGATGCGTCGACTCGCCGTGCCAGCCCGCAAGATGCTGCCGATCTGCTGCTCGCCGACGTCCCAGAGTCGCAGGCGTCGTCTGGCCGCAGCGAGAAGCGTCTCGCCCCCAGTGGGCAAGCCGGGCATTGGCGCAAGCAGTGTCTGCCGGTCCAGCGTGGCTGCCGCGAGCAGTTCCTCCTGCGCGGCCACGAGTTGCGGGGAGTAGAGGTCGTAGAGGGGCTGGCCACGACGCACCGATGCACCGGTGGTGCTGACGTGGAGTTGCTCCACGAAGCCGGGCACCTTGGACGTCACCCGAAATATCCGCGCCTCGTCGATCGTGACGACACCGGTGGAGCGCACGGTGGCGTCGAGCAGGCGCAACTCCGCTACCCCGAAGGTCACGCCAAATGTCGTGATGTCTGCGGCCCCCAGCGCGATACCTGCATCGGCGTCCGGCATCCCGGCCATTCCCTCCATCCCCGACATCCCCGACATCCTCGACATCGACGACGGTGGTGATGTGGGCTGCTGCATTCCTCCGGAACGTCGGCCGGCCCACCACGCCAGCACCACAATCGCAATGACACCCACGATGACCATGATGCGGCGTGTCATGAGATCACCTCCAGTCCCACAAGGGCTTCCAATACCGTCACGGCCCGGGAAAAATCTGCGAGAGCACGGACCGTTTCGGCCTCGTCGCGAAACAGGGCGAGGTATGTCCCGAGGACCGTCTCGAAGCTGGCGGATCCGGCGCGGTAACCGGCGAGCGCCGCAGCCGCCGCAGCACGGGCACGCGGCAGGATGCCATGGTGGAAGAGAACGAGCCGGGTGCGGTGCAGTTCCGCGTCCTGCGCGGCGTCATGCACTTCGACCCGCAACGCGGCGGCGAGTGCGAGCTCGTCGGCGCCGAGTGCGTCGAGGACCTCGCGCTCGGCCAACTCCACGGCGCGTTGACGCGTGCCTTGTCGAATCGCGAGCGGGATCCTGATGAGGGCCGAGATCATGTCGGAACGCCCGTCGCGCTGACCGTACTGGAGCGACACCGTTGCGTCGGGGCGCGCATCGCGTTCGGCGAGTCGAACCCGAGCCACCTGCGCGTCACGATTCGACCTTGCAGCGAGGAGCCGGGGGTTCAGCGTCGCCACCAGGTGGTGCAGCGTGTCGACGGGAAGGAACGGCGAATTCCCCACCAGCGCACCGAACGTGGTGTCCGTGAACGGGATCGCAATGCCCGGAGCAGGCGCCGCAGATTGCAGCAGCCTCGCGGGAAAGCGAGCGAGTGGCAGCGGTGTCATCGGGGCCTGATCCAGCAACGCATTCAGGCGTGCCACGGCATGTGCGCGCATCACTGCCAGCTCCGCCGCCGCGCCGCTCAACCGCAGCATCTCGACCTGGGCCCGCAGCGGATCCTGCTGGCCCGTGACGCCCGCTGCATAGCCGCCCTCGGTTGCCTGTGCGAGGGCCCCCAGGAGCTGATGCTCGGCACGGAGCAGCCGCAGCATACTGTCCGCCTCGGCGACGTCGAGGTATGCCAGGGTCACGTCGCGCATCGTGGTACGGTCGAGCCAATCGCGGTTCGCCATCGCGTCGCCGGCGGCCTGCGTCGCGACGTCGCGACGGAGCGAGCGTTTCCCGGGATGGGGAATGGTTTGTTCGATGCCGATCATCTTCATCGTCATCATGTCGGACCCGCCGCTGCCACCGAGCGGGACATTGACGATGCCGGCCATCAACATTGGGTCCGCAAGTGCTCCCGCCGGCGCCACCAGCGCGCGCGTGGCATCGACGCGGGCCTGGGCGGCGCGCAAAACGGGGCTGCCGCGCCTCGCGAGCGAATGGAGGGAGTCGAGCTGCTGCGCGGCGATGTCGCGCGGCGCCACTGCAAGCAGCAGGGACAGCATCACGGGCACGATCGCGGTGTGCAATGACGCGACGGGGAACGGGCGGTGCATGGTTGACCTCGCCGGCGCTGGGCCGGACACGTGCGAATCCAGGTCATCCCGCCGGAATGGCGGGACGAATCACGAGCGGACTGGCGAGATCAGTTGATCGGAGGGTGTATCGGCGGGGCCGGCCGTGGGGCCGTGATGAGTGAGGTCGGATCTGTGGGTGCTTCGGTATGGAATCCGCCGGTGCGAAGGGCCGCAACGGGGGGCAAGGTGATCGCTGGCGCAGGCGCACGACAGGCGCCGCTGACATCGCATCCGTGTGTGGACATGTCCGGTGCGGCGGCGGAGAGAACCGGCGCGGTGACGAGCACCCCCGCGACCGCCGGGCCGTTGCCGGGGATCATTCCTGAGTCACACCCTTCTTCCGTTGCCTGTGCCTCGAGCACACAGAGGGCCGCCGCAGCAACGGGCTGCAGCGGAGTCAGGAGGAAGATGAGTGCTGCGATCAGGCGCATCGGACTAGACCGGCCGGAATGGGGGGCAAATGGGCCTGGGAGGATTCGAACGGAATCGA
>JACDBX010000099.1 GCA_013694695.1 Gemmatimonadales bacterium
TGCTCTATCCGGCTGAGCTACGGAGCCAACGCACCGCAATCTCACCACGCAGCCCTGCGGCATCAACCCGGCTGCCCGGCCCGCGCTCCGCGCGCCTTCCTGGCCTTGATCATCTCGAACACGATCGGCAGCACCGAGATCCCGATGATGGCGAAGATCACGATCGTGAAGTTGTCCCGCACCACCGGGATATTGCCGAAGAAGAACCCCGACCAGACGCACACGCCTACCCACAGCACCGCGCCCAGGACGTTGTAGGTGATGAAGGTGCCGTAGTGCATCCCGCCGATGCCGGCAACAAACGGCGCGAACGTCCGCACGATCGGGACGAACCGCGCGATCACGATCGTCTTCGACCCGTGTCGCTCGTAGAACTCCCTGGTGCGGTCGAGATACTCGACCTTGAGGAACCGGATGTTGCCGGAGAACGCCTTCGGGCCCACCTTGGCGCCGATCCAGTAGTTCACCGTATCGCCCAGGATGGCGGCGACCGACAGCAGGCCGAAGAGCAGCCACGGGTCGAGCGAACCGAGCGCCGCGAAGGCGCCCGCCGCGAACAACAGCGAATCGCCCGGCAGGAACGGCATCACGACCAGGCCGGTCTCCACGAAGATGATCGCGAACAGGATGGCGTACGTCGTGGTGCCGTACTGGCGGATCAATTCGCCGAGGTGCACGTCGAGGTGCAGGAAGAAGTCGACAAACCAGCGCAGCATGTCCATCAGGATTCCTGTGCGGAAAAGCCGAACTCGCCCAGCAGCGGGACGAACCGGACGTCATGAATTGATTCGCGGGTGTAACCATCACCGCTTGCATCGCGCACCACGAGGGTGAGCGCCTGCTCCTCGCGCGACCCGACAGGAATCACCATCCGGCCGCCAGGGACCAGCTGTTCGACCAACGGGTTCGGCACATCGGGCGACGCGGCCGACACGACGATCGCATCGTACGGCGCGCAGGCCTTCCATCCCATCGTGCCGTCGGCGTGCAGGATCGACACATTGGTGAACCCCTGCTCCTTGACCACGTCGTGGGCCCGCCGCGCCAGCTCCGCAATTCGTTCCACCGAGAAGACCGTCTCGGCGAGCATCGCGAGCAACGCGGTCTGGTAGCCCGAGCCGGTGCCGATCTCCAGCACCCGCTCGCGACCGGTGAGCCGCAGCATCTCGCACGAGCGTGCCTGCACGAACGGCTGCGAGATCGTCTGGCCGTTGCCGATCGGGAAGGCCGCGTCCTCGTAGGCCTGATGCTGCAGCGTGTCGGGGAGGAAGCGGTGCCGCGGCACGGTCGCGACCGCGCGCAGCACCGCCATGTCGCGCACTCCCTTGAGCTGCAGCGCCTCGACCAGGCGGCTGCGGTATCCCGCGTAGCCGTCGGTCACGTCAGCCCTCGAGTCGCCATTCCCGCACCGCATCGATCAGTCCGTGGCTGGTGAGGTCGAGTTGCAGCGGAGTGATCGATACATACCCGGCTTCGACAGCGGCGTGATCGGTGTCGGCATCGCCGGTCCACGTGATCTTCCCTCCGCCGATCCAGTAGACGTCACGCCCCCACGGATCCTGCTGCTTCATCACGCTTTCGGAGAAGACCCGCGAGCCGAGCTTGGCCACGCGCACTCCCTTCACTTCATCGGCGGGAATGCCGGGAAGGTTGATGTTGAGCAGCGTATTGGGCGGGATGTTGTCGTGCGCGGTGATCCGCTTGACCAGGCCGGCGACGAGATCCCCGTACCCAGCCATGAGGTCGTCGCGGCGCGACGCGAACGAGAACGCAATGCCGGGAATGCCGAGCACCACGGCTTCCATTGCCGCTGAGACGGTGCCCGAGTACAGCACGTCCTCGCCGAGATTCGGGCCGTGGTTGATCCCGCTGAAGACGAAGTCCGGTCGCTCGGGCATCAGCGCGTCGATGGCGAGCATGACGCAATCGGTTGGCGTACCATCGACCTGCCAGCTGCCATCGGGTCGGCGCACCGGGCGCAGCGGGCGGGTGAGGGTGAGGGCATGCGACTGCGCGCTCTGCTCGCGATCGGGGGCCACCACGGTGACCGTGCCGACCGCCATGCACGCCTCGGCCAGCACCTGGATGCCGGGCGCGAGGATGCCATCGTCGTTGGCCACGAGAATCTGCATCGTGCTACTTGCTGCCGGGGCGAGGCCGGGCGTTGTCACCCAGCGCAAGGCGGAGGTTGGGTCCGTCATCCGGGGTGTCATCGTCGGGATCGACGCGCGGCGCTGGTTCCCTGCCCTCCAGCACGGCGAGGACGTCCGCCAGCGAGCTCCGCACTTCCGCTACAGTCTCGAAGCGCATCGCCGATCGCGCGGCGTCCTTGAGTTGTCCGCTGCGGCGGTACTGGTCGAGCCGCTGGCGGGCGCCCTCAATGGTGTACTTCTCGGTATAGAGGAGGTTCTTGACGAGCATGATCAGCTCGACCTCGCGCGACTTGTACACCCGGTTGCCCGACCGGTTCTTCGCCGGGTTCAGGAACCGGAACTGGCTCTCCCAGTAGCGCAGCACGTGCGGCTTGAGGTCGGTCAGCGCGCACACTTCGCCGATGGAAAAGAACTCCTGGACCAGGTGTGGCAGGCTCATTTCCACCGCTCCGCCTTGAGGGTGCGTTCCATCAGGACCTGGATGCAGTCGCGGGGCGACGCACCCTCGAACAGTACCGCTGCCACCTGCTGCGCGATCGGCATCTCGATGCCGTGCCGGCTCGCCAGTCGCGCGGCGGCCTGCGCCGTGTTGACGCCCTCAGCCACGGTGCGATGCGTCGCACGATACTCCTCCAGCGTCGTCCCCAGGGCGAGTGCCACGCCGAGCTGCCGGTTGCGCGAGAGTGCGCCGGTGCACGTGAGGATCAGGTCGCCCATCCCGGCCAGCCCCGCGAAGGTGTGCGGATCCGCACCCAGCGCGTTGCCCAGTCGCGTCATCTCCGCAAGACCCCGGGTGATCAGCGCCGCGCGAGGATTGTTGCCGAGCCCGAGACCTTCGAGTACGCCGGCGGCAATCGCCATGGTGTTCTTGAGGGAACCGCCGAGTTCGACGCCGACCACATCGCTGGCGCTGTACACCCTGAATGCCGGCGTGGAGAAGAGTCGCTGGGTCGATTCCGCTGCGACGATGCTCGTGCTGGCGGCGACCACGGCGGTCGGCTGGTTGTCGTATACCTCTCGCGCGAAGCTCGGGCCACTGAGCGCCACGAACGCAGCCTGCGGCACCACTTCGGCAGCGACGTCGCTCATCAACTCCAGCGTGTCAGTCTCGATCCCCTTGGTGGCGCACACCAGCGGGGTGTCGGCCGGGATCGCGGCCGACGCATCGCCCAGCACCCGGCGCACCACATGACTCGGCACCACGCAGCACACCGACTCTGCGCCGTCAAGCGCCTCGGCGAGATCGCCGGTGGCGCGGAGTCGCGGATCGAGCGGGGCATCGGCGAGGAACACGTCATTGAGATGGCGACGGTTGATCGACTCAACCACCTCGTCTTCGTACGCCCAGAGACGCACCGCGTGGCCCTTCTTTGCGAGCAGGTTCGCCAGCGTGGTTCCCCACGAGCCCGCACCCAGCACGGCAACACGGGTGCTCAAGGTGCCACCTGCGCCTTCCGACCGAAACGGGATTCGGTGCCGCGCACCAGGCGGATGATGTTGCTGCGATGCATGAAGATGATCACCGCGGACAGTACCATCACCAGCGGCAGCGCAGGTCGTGCTGAGGCATCGAGCAGCCATACCGCCGGCGGGAGGATGAGTGCCGCGACGATGCTGGCCAGCGACGCGAAGCCGGTCAGGCGCGTCACCAGCATCCATGCACCGGCACACACCAGCCACGCAAGCGGAGCGAGTCCCAGGATCACGCCGCCCCCCGTGGCCACACCCTTGCCACCGCGAAAGCCGACAAAGAGCGAGTATGCGTGGCCGAGCACCGCGACCATCCCGAGGAGCACGGCGCCCACCGGACCGAGCCCGGCCCATGGGGCCAGCAGCAGCACCGGGAACGCGCCCTTTGCGATGTCGAAGAGGCCGATGGCGATGGCGAGCGGTGCGCCGAGTTGCCGATAGGCATTGGTGGCGCCGAGGTTGCCGCTCCCGACGGTGCGGAGGTCGACTCCCTTGACGGCGCGCACCACCCAATACGAGGTCGGGATCGCACCGACCAGGTACGCGATGGCGATGGCGATCGCCAGCGTCATCAGCGCTCGCCCCGGCGGTTGAGCTTGAGCCGGAGCGGCGAGCCGTCGAATCCCCATGCCTTGCGAAAGCCGCGGATCAGGTAGCGCTGGTACGACTCGGGGATCGCGTCGGGGCGGTTGGAGACAATCGCAAAGGTCGGCGGTGCCGATTCGATCTGGGTCGCGTAGAGGAGCTTCACTTCCTCGCCGGCCTTCTGCGGCGGCGCGGCGCGCTCGAGCAACGCCTGCAGCACGCGATTCACCTCGGCGGTGGCCACGCGCACCTTCCGCGACTCCGCGATCTCGATGATCATGTCGTGAATCTTCCGGATCCGCTGTCCGGTGAGCGCCGACCCGTAGAGGAACGGGACGAACTCGAGGAACGGCGCCTTCTCGATCAACTGCTCCTCGCCGCGCTTGGCGGTGTTTGCATCCTTCTCGGGGATCAGGTCCCACTTGTTCACGAGGATGATCACCGCACAACCCTTGTCCCACGCCTTGTTCGCGATCCGCAGGTCCTGGTTGTGCAATCCGCGCTCGGCGTCGACCACGAGAATGCAGACGTCGGCGCGGTCGATCGAGCGCTCGGTGCGGATATTGGAGTAGAACTCCAGGGTGTCATCGACCTTGGCGTGGCGCCGGAGTCCTGCGGTGTCGACGAAGGTCAGCAAGTGACCGTCGTATCGGAGCTGCGAGTCGATCGAATCGCGGGTGGTGCCTGCGATGGGAGTCACCACCAGCCGTTCCTCGCCGAGTAGCTTGTTGATGAGCGACGACTTGCCGGCGTTCGGACGACCGACCACGGCGATCCGGATCTCGCTTTCGTCGACGGTGTCGTCCATCTCGGGCATCAAGCGCACCATCTCGTCGAGGAGGTCGCCGCTCCCCTTCCCCGTCGCGGCCGACACCGGCCAGGGCTCACCGAGGCCAAGCTCGAAGAATTGGAATCGGGCCTCGCGTTCGGGGAGTTCGTCGAGCTTGTTGACGGCGAGCACGACCTGACGGCCCGACGTCCGCAACCGCTGTGCGATGTCGCCATCGATCGGGTTGATGCCGTCCTTGCCGTCGACGACGAGCACCACGACGTCCGCCTGGTCGACGGCACGCTCGACCTGCTCGCGGATCGCCTTGTCCATCGTCTCGTCGGAGTACGGCACCAGCCCGCCGGTGTCGACCACCCAGAAATCACGTCCGTTCCACGTGCCATCACCGAAATGACGGTCGCGCGTGGTGCCGGCGCGGTCGGAAACGATCGCGTTGCGACCGCCCACGAGGCGATTGAACAGAGTCGACTTGCCGACGTTCGGCCGTCCGATCAGGGCAACTGTCGGCTTGCTCATGCGGCCACCGGCATTTCGAGGGCATCGACGAATGATTTCGACATCCGGATCGGCATCGGCACGGCGCCAGCGAGGTCGGCGAACGGCATCGAGTCGATGAAGAGACCGTCGTCGTTGAGGGCTTCACCGGGGAGGAGCGCGAGGTCGCAGCCTTCGATGCCAGCCAGCGCTTCCTGGATCGCGCGTCCCGAGAGCAGGCCCGCGGTGGTCACACGCGGGCCGAAGATGTCGTTCACCACCGGCACCAGCACGAACTCAGCGCCGGTGGCCTCGCCGAGGGGGCCGAGCACCATGGGCATGAGGGGCGCCATCGACGTGCCGGTGACGATGGCAACTCGCCGACCGGCCCAGCCGCGAAGCGCTTCCGAACCCTCGCGCACCTGTTCCTGCAGCCAGCGCACCGAACCCACGCCGTTCTCCACCTGGTCGAAGGTGCCGTAGGCGGCGGCCGGCGGCAGTTCGCGCGCGGCGCGGAGATAGAGCTCGTCGGCGCCAAACGCCCAGCCGATGCCGCGTTCCTGCATGGCGCGCGCGGCAGCGTGTTCGACGATATCGACCGCCGCCGAGCACTCGGCCTCGGTGGGTTCACGCACCAAGTGGTGCTTGGAGAACTCAGTGAGGCCAACTGGCACCACCGATACGGTGAGCACCGACGGGCCGAAGTGCCAGAGATCGTCGAGGGTCTGCTGCAACACCGCGCCGTCGTTCACGCCCGGTGACATCACGACCTGGGTATGGAACTCGATGCCGTGATCAGCAAACTCCCGCAGCTGGGTGATGATCTCGGGGGCCTGCGGGTTGCGCAACACCCAGCGCCGCACCACGGGGTCGGTAGCGTGCACCGACACGTAGAGTGGCGAGAGGCGGTAGTTGATGATCCGGGCGGTGTCGCGCGGCTTGAGGTTGGTGAGCGTCGCGAAGTTGCCGTAGCGAAAGCTCAGCCGGTAGTCGTCGTCGCGAATCGACAGTACGCCGCGAAGGCCATCGGGGTTGCCATCGACGAAGCAGAAGTCGCAGCGGTTTGCGCAGCGGCGAATGCGGACCGGCTCGACCTCGACGCCGAGTCGCTCCTCGACGGGGCGCTCGACCTCGACCTCGTATTCGTTCTCGTCTTCGGGCTGGCGGTATACAAGGGTGAACTGCTCGTCGGCGGTGAGGAACTCCCAATCGAGGAAATCCTCGAGGGGGGTGCCGTCGACCGTAACGAGTTCGGTCCCGGGCAGGAGCCCGAGTTCATGGCCGATCGAACCGGCAGCGACGCTTTCGACCTTGATCACGCCGGCCCAGGCTTTGATATCATCTGGGCAATATGCGTCTATCTTCGCTTGGTGACAAGGGTTAGGGGGCCACACTTAAAGCAGATGCGAGGACGTCTGGAGCGCCGCCGCGTGATCAGCGTGGCGGGGCGGCCGGCGTCATTCCGAGGCGGAGGACCGTACTCCAAACGCCGAAGGGCGCCCACATTTCCTGTGGACGCCCTTCACCGTTCTATCAAAGCGGGCGACGGGATTCGAACCCGCGACCCTCAGCTTGGGAAGCTGATGCTCTACCAACTGAGCTACACCCGCACGTGGCCAAGTATAGCCGCGGCGGGCGTTCCCTCAAGCCCTTCTACTTCTTCACCTCGTAGCGATACGCCACGATTCCCTCGCCCTCGGCCTCGACCACGAACGGGTGCTTGCCCAGTGGCTCCAGTGCATGGATCTCGAGGTCCTTCGACGCGACCACCTTGCCGCCGTTGTCGAGGAAGTGGATGTGCACTGTCACAGCTTTCGCCGGGAGGTCCTTCCCGCCGGCGCTTTGCGCCTGCCGACCGGTGGCGACGCCTTCCAGCTTTGCCCCGCCCTTGGTGCGCGAGAAGTTGTCGACAGCGATGCTCGTCGGCATCCCGATCAGGCCCGTCACCGTGGCGATCAGTTCATCCTGCTGCTTGTTGAGCCGGTAGCCCTCGCCGAGCAGCTTGATGTGGTCCTCGTTGAGCGGCTCGAGCTCGACCAGCTTCTTGCCGACCAGCACCAGCTTCGGCCCGTCTTTGAGGGCCAGGTGCGAGTTGGCGAGGTTGAACCAGGCGTACCGGTCGTAGGGCGCCATGTCGGCGACCTTCTGGAACGCCTCGGCCGCCTCGGCATATTTCTTTTCGTTGAAGAAATTGACGCCCAGCGACATCAGGTCGCTCGAAGTGAGGGTGCCCGACGCGGCACCAGACGCGAGCAGATCCTTGTCGAGCGCCTGCGCCTCGTCGGCCTTGCCGGTAGCCCGGAGCGACACGGCCAGCGCCTTCCGCGCCTCGACATCGCCCGGCACCCACTCGACGTAGCGGCGCAGCGTGGCGACCGCCTCCTCGTGCCGATTGGCGCGCTGGTGCAGCGCCGCGACGTTGAACGTGGCCTGATTGCGGAGCTCGGTGAAGCGTGGATCGGCCGCCGCCAGTTCAGCCGCTTTGGTGAAGTACCACGCTGCGCTATCGGCCTGCTCGGCGTTGGTGAAGAGGATCCCCATGTTGTAGTACGCCGTCGGGAACTCGCGATAGATCACCAGCGATTCGCGAAAGAGTGCCAGCGCGGAGTCCGACTTGTCTGCCTTGGCGAACTCGCCGGCCGGATTGGTGAGCACAGTTCCCGCACGTTGGCGAAAGTGCTTGATTTCCTCACGGCACTCCGGCAGCATTCGCTCGGCCTTGGTGAACGCGCTGTCGGCGCCGCGAAGGTCACCCTGCATCAGGTTGACACGCCCCTGGTAATACCACAACGCCCCGTTGTCCGCCTGTTCGTTCTCGGTCACGGCCTCGCGCAGCACCCGGTCGGCGTCGCGCAGCAGGCGCTCGCGGCGGGGACCATCAGGGTTCTCATATGCCGACTTGAGGTAGGTGGCCGCGCTGGAAACCTTGAAGTGCCCGGTCTTGATATCGCACCCCGGCGCCTCGTACCGAGTCGCGATCGCCTTGATCACCCGATCGTTCGGGGCGTCCTGCGCTGGCATGACGGCGGGCACGAAAGCCGCCGCGAGGATCAAAAGTCCGCGTTTCGACATCAGCTCTCCCATGGTATCTGGACAGCGGGCGGCGCCCGCCACAATTTCATCCTTGTCATACGCGCCAGGCCGCCCGAACGTTCCACTCGGGACCACCCGCGGGCGATCGGCCTGTTGCCGGACGGGCGCGTGCCGAAGAATAATCACGCGTGCGAGAGTTGCCCGTTCAGCCGTCCCCCTCCTGATTCCATGGAGCATGCCCACGCCGATGGCCGCGCCTCACCCTCCCGAGCCAGTTGCTCGCATCCCGATTGGCCTCAAACTCCCCCTCGTCGCGGGGATGCTCGTGCTTGCCGTCGCCCTGATCATGGGCTTCGCCGCGATCGTCGCCGTCCGGCAGACGCTCCTGTCCACCTCCGTGGGCCGCCAGCAGCAGGTCGCGAAGCTGTTCGCGGAGGTTTACGGCGGAGCGGCGAGGATCTACACCAACCAGGCCCGAACGACAGCCGACCGCCCGGCCGTGATCCGCTACGCCAGCCAGCCTGACCCCGCCGATCGCTACCAGGCCATCGATGCGCTGGAGTTCATCACTGGCACCGCGCAGGACAGCCAGGTCATCGCTGTCGAGCTGCTGGGCAGCGCCGGACAGCAGCTCCTTGCCACGGGACCATTCAGCGCCGAGCTCGCCCGCCTGCATGACGCTGGCGCCGTTCCCATCCCCGTGCATGCCGATTCCGGCGCGCTGGGTCCTTTCCGCGTAATCGACGGGCGGGTGATCTACCCGGTGGTTGCGCGCGTGGGCGACGGCGAACCTGCGGCCCGTGTGGTCATCTGGCGGCGGATCGCTGGCACGCCGGAAACGCGTCGTCGGGTGGCGGACTTGATCGGCACCAGTGGAACCATTCTCTCCGGCAACGCTGACGGGTCGGTCTGGGCCGACCAGGCCCGGCCCGTCGACGGCCCGTCGCTGGCCGATGGTGTCCACGATTCGGTCGTCACATACCACCGCGCCGGGATCGAGGGGTCACTGCTGGGCTACCCTCTGGCGATTCCGGGGACGCCGTGGGTGCTGATGGTCGAGTTTCCGCGACAAACTGTGCTCGCACCGACCGCGGCCTTTGCCCGCGACCTGACTGCGATCGGCCTGGTGGGCGTCGCGCTGTCGCTCCTGGTCGCGTGGCTGCTCAGCGGTCGGCTGGCGAGGCCACTGCGCCGGCTCACGGCGGCGGCGGAGGTCATCACCCGCGGTGGCGAACCTGATCGCGTCCTGCTCCGCCGATCTGACGAGCTCGGTGTGCTCGGTGCTGCGTTCGACACCATGGCGAGTGGTGTCCGCGACTCCCGGCAGCGCCTGGAGGAAGAAGTCGATGCACGGACCACTGCCCTCAATACAACGCTGACCCAGTTGCGCGATGCGCAGGAGACCCTGGTGAGGCGCGAAAAGCTGGCGACGATCGGCCAGCTCGCCAGCAGCGTGGGGCATGAACTGCGCAATCCGCTGGGCGTGATCAGCAACGCGGCGTACTACCTCGAACTCGTGGTACCCGACCCACAGCCGGTCGTGGTCGAGTACCTCGGCATCATCCGCAAGCAGGTGGAAACGTCCACCAAGATCATCAACGACCTGCTCGACTTCTCACGCGTTGCACGCGCTGACCGGCATCCGTTGTCGCTCCACTCTGTCGTCGACGCGCAACTCAGGGAGCTTTCGGTTCCGCCCGGAATCACGGTCGAGCACGATGTGCCCGACACCCTCCCTGCTGTGCTCGCCGACCCCGTCCACGTGGGACAGGTCATGCTCAACCTCGTGACCAACGCGGTGCAGGCAGTGGGTCCGGCCGGAGGTACGGTGTGGCTCAGCGCCACGGCCAATGGCGACGGCATGGCACGGATTGAGGTTCGGGATAGCGGACCGGGAGTGGACCCCGCGATGCACGACAAGATCTTTGAACCACTCTTCACCACCAAGGCCCGGGGCATCGGACTGGGTCTCGCGGTGTCGCGGTCGCTGGTCGTGGCGAACGGTGGAACCTTGACATCGGAACCTGCAGAGTGCGGTGGCCGATTCGTCCTCACCCTTCCGATGGCGGATCGTTCCCCGTGAGTCGCCGGGTGCTGGTTGTCGACGACGACGTGGAAATGGTGCGCACCCTCGCGGACATCCTCCGGTTGCGGGGCTGGTCGCCGGATGTGGCCTATTCGGGCGAGGAAGCCGTCGCCGCCGAACAGCAGACTGAGTACGACCTGGTGCTGATGGACATCAAGATGCCCGGGATGGATGGGGTCACGGCGTTTCGACTGATCAGGGCGCACAACCCGGCGGCACGTGTGGTCCTGATGACCGCGCATACCGAACCCGAGATCGTGCGTGCAGCGGTCAGCGAGGGAGCGGTCCGGGTGATGACGAAGCCGGTCGACCTTCGATCGCTCCTCCGCCTCATCGAGTGATCGCTAGCGGTAGAGAACGCCTGCACCGGTATTGAACAGTACGACGCGGTCGGCCGCCGAGATGCCTCCGCTGGCGACCAACTCTGCTGCCGCCGCGAGCGAGGCACCGCCCTCGGGCGCAAAGTCGATCCCCTCGGTGGCGGCACCAAGTCGGGACAGTTCCTGCATCCGCGCGTCGTCCACCGCCACTGCCCCGCCCCCCGACTCTCGCAGTATCCGGAGCATCAACTTGTCACCCAGCGGGCCAGGGACCCGGAGCCCGCTGGCGATGGTCCATGGTTCCTGCCACGGGGTTGCCACCTCGGCACCCGACTCGAACGCCCGCACGATCGGCGCGCACCCGGTGGACTGCACGGAGTAGAAGCGCGGCATCGGATCGGTGATCCACCCCGCCGCAGTGAGCTCGACGAAAGCCTTCCACATCCCGATCAGCCCGGTCCCGCCTCCAGTCGGATAGATGATCACGTCGGGAAGCTTCCAACCGAGCGCCATCGCGATCTCGAGGCCCAGCGTCTTCTTTCCCTCGATCCGGTATGGCTCGCGCAACGTGCTGAGATCCATCGCCCCGGTCTCCGCCGCGAACTCCCGCGAGGCCTTGCCGCAATCGCCGATGTGCCCATCGAGCAGCACCAGGTCGCCGCCAAAGGTGGTGATCTGCGCGAGAATGGTGGGCGGCGTGGTACGAGGCGCGTACACCCGCACACTCGCGCCCGCACGGGCGGCGTATGCGGCGCTGGCCACGCCAGCGTTACCGGCGGTCGGCACCACAAAGCGATCAACACCCGCCAGGGTGGCGCGAGTGATCGCGGCGCTCAGCCCGCGTGCCTTGAACGACCCGGTCGGGTTCGACGCCTCGTCCTTGAGGAGCATCACCGGAAGGCCGAACCGGGCCGCGAGACGCGGCAGCGCCAGCAGTGGCGTGTCGCCCTCCCCGAGCGACACCGGCTCCTCGCCGGGCGCGAGCGGCATGAACGACCGGAAGCGCCACATCGACGAGCGTCGCCGCAGTTCGGCGCGCTCGGTCATCGGATGGATACGATCGGGGTAGCGAACAAGCAGCGGTCGACCACACGCCGCGCAGACGCCGGGCGTACCGTCGGGTTCGGCACGGGCGCCACAGTCGGAACATTCGAGATACCAGTCCATTACTACCCCTTCACGTGTTCGAGGATTCGCTCCGCCAGCCTGGTACTGAACCCGGGAAGCGCGGCAATGTCTGCTGGTGTCGCGGCCTGGACCCCGGCGAGCGACCCGAATGTCTGGAGTAGCACGCGCCGGCGCTCGGCACCGACACCAGGGATGTCCAGCAGCGCGGAGGTCACGGTGCGCGCGGTGCGCCGCTGACGATTGAAGGTCACGCCGAACCGGTGTGCTTCGTCCCGAGCGCGCTGCAACAGGCGGAGCGCATCACTGCGTCGGGGCAAGCGAATCGGTGTGTCGCGTCCGGGGACGAAAATTTCCTCGTCGCGCTTCGCGAGCGAGGCGAGGGGCACGGCCTCAAGTCCGAGTGCGGTCATGGCGGCCTGCGCCGAGGAGAGTTGGCCCTTGCCACCATCGATCACCACGAGGTCGGGCATCGGCTTTTCGTCGGCGAGCCGACGCGTGAAGTACCGGGTGAGCACCTCATGAATCGCGGCAAAATCGTCCTGCTGCCCGGGGCCGGTGATCTTGAATTTCCGGTACTCGCTCTTGCGTGGCCGACCGGCCTCGAATGTCACGAGCGACCCCACGGTGTCGCGACCCTGGTTGGTGGAGATATCGACACAGATGAACGTGCGTGGCACCACGCTGAGGCCGAGCTCGCGACCGAGCGCGTACACCGGATCCTCCGATCGTTCACCGGTGTCGAATGACTCCATCCTGAGGCTCTCCAGCAGGTGCCGGGCGTTCTGCTCGGCGAGTGCGAGCCACCGCGCCGCCACGCCCCGCTGCGGCACCTGAAAGCGTGACGCCGGCAGCGCGAGCGCGATCGCATCGACGTCGCACGCAGCAAACGGCAGCACCACCCGGCGTGCACGCCCCTCGGCGGCCACATAGTGACCCACGAGAAAGGTCGAGAGGACGTCGTCGTCGGCCTCGCCCTCGACGTTCTCGAGGAACCGGTGCTCGCGACCAACCACGCTGCCGTCCCGCACCCGGACCAGCACGCCCACGGCGTCGTCGCCGTCACGGGCGTAGCCGATCACGTCGGCATCGCCGGTGCCGATCACCTGAACGGTCGACGGCGTCTCGACCTGAGCCAGCCACTTGATGGTGTCACGCAGGTCGCGGGCTCGTTCGTAATCCTCGGCGTCGCTGGCGCGGGCCATCATCTCGCGAATCTGCGACTTGAGGTCGGCGGTGTGACCCTCGAGGAACCCGGTGACCTCGTCGATCATCCCGCGGTAGTCGGCCATGCCCTGCCAGCCGACACACGGCGCCTTGCACCGGCCGATGTGCAGGTCGAGACACGGGCGCTCGCGGCGCTCCACCGGGATGTCGTCGCGGCACGATCGGACCGTGAACATACGGCGCACCAGGGTGAGGGTGCGGCGCATGTCACCGACATCGGTGTACGGCCCGAAATAGCGGGCACCGGGGATATCGAGCCGCCTGGTGGCGAACACCCGCGGGAATGGCTCGCCCAGTGTCACGGCGATCGACGGATAGCTCTTGTCGTCCTTGAGCCGCACATTGAAGCGCGGCAGGTACTCCTTGATGAGGTTGTTCTCGAGTAGCAACGACGCCAGTTCATCGGGCACGACGATGGTGTCGACGTCGGCGATCCGGCGAAGCAGGAGCTGGTTCTTCGGCGAATCGGCGTGGTCCGACGCGAAGTAGGAGCGTACCCGGCTCCTCAGGTTCTTTGCCTTGCCGACGTACACCACTTCGCCGGCCTCGTCCTTCCACAGGTAGACACCGGGTCCATCAGGCAGCGTTTCGAGCTTGCGCTGCAGTGTTTCGTTCACCGCCTTCCCCCCAATCGTTTCAGCACGCGGCCGATGCGGCTGGTGATGACCGCCGCCTCCGGGATGTCCCACCACGACGTAACGCCGAGATAAGTGAGGGCGTTCACGGGGACGGTGATCGCGGCGAGGAAGATCGGCGGCATCTCCGGCAGCAGCAGACGGGCGGCGGTACTGGTGGCCGCGGCCGCCAGGGCGGCAACCCACAGTTTCATCAACTCGGTGGTCGGCAGGTCGAAATGGCCGATGCGCGCTGCGAGGGAGCGCCGGAGGAGCAGGAACTCGACCCACGCCGCAATCCCCGAGGCTGCGGTGATTCCGGCAGCGCCCCAGTGTACCGGGAGGCCGAGGGCGCCGGGGAGAACGAGCGCAGCGAAGAGGCCAAGACTGGCGCCCACGGCCACCCGCACCAGCCCGGCGCGCAACGGGGTGCGGGTGTCGTGGAGGGCGTAAAACGTCGATGAGTAGAGCCGGCCGAGTGTCGCGGCAAGCAGCCCGATCGAGGAGCCCGCAAGCACCAGCCAGACGTAGCGGCTGTTGGCCTCGGTGAACTCACCAGTCTGGAAGAGTGCAGCTGCAATCACGCCACCGAGTGCCAGGAACCCCATTGCCGACGGCACGATGTAGTAGGCGAGGCGCTGGGTCGACGCGTCCAGCCGGATCCGCAATGCGCTCGCGATGGTGGCGTCGTCACCGCGCTCCCGGGCCATCTCGGGCAGCTCCGCGGCCGAGATGGCGATCCCGAACAGCGAGACCGGCAGGGTGTAGAGAATCTGGGCGCTCGCGATCGCGGTGGTGGCACCCCAGATCAACGACGCGAGGGCAAGGTCGACAAACGCGGAGATCTGGTTTGCGCCACGCGAGATCACGTTCGGCACGAACGCGCGCATCACGGTCGGGACGCCGTGTACGCCGCGCCATAGGCCGGGGAGAATCGGGCCTGCGACACCGCGCACCGACGGCCACTGCACCGCAACCTGCAGCACCCCGCCGACCACCGCACCGATCGCCGCGATCACGATGAATCCTTCGGGGGATCGATCGGACGCGAAAAGTAGGATGGTGACGATGATCGCGAAGTTCCATGCGACCGGCGCGGCGTACGAGAGCAGGAACTGGCGGTGCGAGTTGAGCACGCCCAGGCACCACGCCGAGATCACCAGCAGGCCGGTGGCCGGGAAGAGGATCCGTACGATCATTGTGGTGAGCGTGCGCTGGGCGTCGCTGAATCCCGGCTCGATGACGGCCACCATCCATGGCGCGACCGCGACCCCGACGAGCACGACCACGGCCACCACGGTCATCAGGAGGCCGAGCACGGCGCTGGCGAGCCGCCGTGCCTCCTCGTGGCGCTCCTCGCCGAGGAGGCGCGCGTACGCCGGGATGAAAGACGCCGAGAGCGCGCCTTCCCCGAGAAGATTCTGGAGGAAGTTCGGGATGCGGAATGCGGCGTTCCAGATGTCCGACGTACCGCTGATACCGAGGTAGTGCGACAAGACGCGCTGCCGCACCAAACCGGCGATCCGGCTCAGGAAGATGCCGGTGGCCACGAGGTAGGAACCGTGCCTGTTCAACCCCGGCCCCGCGGCAGGTCTGTTCGCCCTGACTGCTCGATCAGCTCCTGCAGGTACTCGGCCTGATCGCGTGCCTCGCGAAGCGCGTGCTGCAGGATCTCGACATCCCCCTCGACAAGATCGAGGCGCCGCCGGACGTCGGCGAGCTCAGCATCCGGGTTCGGGCTTCGATGCAGAGAGCGATCGGGGCGGCGTCGGAAGGCGCGGCCGATGGGTGACTGGATCAGCATCGCCACGATCGGGATGCAGAGCGCGACCAGCAATACGAGGCCGACGATCGACTTCATGCTGGGGTTGCGCCCGCGGCTCGAGCCGTGACCGCCGTCGATGCCCACTCGGCCGCCATGTTCAGCGCAGCATCGATCCACGCGGCGCCGTGCGTGGCGTACATCGGCGCACTGCTCAGGACACGCTCCTGTGACATGCCGCCCGGTTGCAGCGCGGTTGCAATCCTTTGGAACTGTGCGTGCGCGATGTCGCTGCGACGCCGCAAGTGACGCTCGAGGAGCCGCTCGAGATCGTCGACGACCCGTGCTGCGCGGCGCACCCGACCATCGATGGCGCGGTCGAGGACGGCATCAATCTCCCGACCCGCCTGGTGCAGCGCGGTGGCGGAGGCATCGAGCGTGGTGCGCAGCGCCTCGAGCGCCGGCTCAACGCCAACCGGGAGGTCACGCCGGAGAATCTCGCGAGCCAGGGTGCCGTCGTCCCGCATGACATCGCCCGCCGTAAGATCGAGCCGCTCGAGGAGGCGGTCGACGAACGGTTCGGCCAATACCCCGCCCCACCGCGGCACGGCGGCAGGTGCGGTCACATCGAGCAGCGGGAAGAGTACGGCGGCCTGGCGGAGCAGATAGCGCAATTCACCGGGCCCCGCGACGTACGCGACGGTCGGGAGAAGGGCACTCTCCACCACGGGGCGAAGCAGGACGTTCGCCGAGAAGCGAGTGGGTTGGCTCTCGAGCAGCGCGTGCAGCGCGGCACGAGTGAAGCGCTGACCGCTCCGGCGGGCGCGGAAACCGACTCCGTCAACGACCAGCCGATCGCGACCGACATCGGTCTCGACGAATACCAGGGTGGCACCGGCACCAGCATCGATCCCTGTGCCTGGGTCCTGTATCACTGACAGCGCTGTATCGAGTTCGGTCGCCCGATCGAGTGCCGCGGAGATCAACGGCTGCTGCGCGCGCTTGAACGCCGGGTGCGTCGGGTCGATGCAGGCGACACCGAGCGGCGTGAGCAACTCGGCGGCCCAGCCGGCGAATGCAGCATGCACGGTGCGCTCGGGTGTCCACCATCGCTCGATCGGGCCGAGGTCGGCGGGCGGCAGCGACGTGCGGAGGAGCTCGATGCCGTCGCGCAGGGCCGGGCCGAGCGGCTCCTGGTACATCGGGCGCTGGACCGCATCGACGGCGCGGGCCGGCAGCGACCATTCGACCAGCGCACCGGTGGAGTCGGTCCATGCTGCGCGGCCCGCCTCGGCGTGATCGTGATCGTCGCCGGCAAGCCAGAAAACGGGAATCACCGGGCGGTCCCAGCGCGACGCGAGCTCGCGGGCGAGGGCCACGGCGGCGATCGCCTTGTGCACGGTGTAGAGTGGTCCGCCGAAGAGACCGGGTTGCTGGCCGGTGGTGACGACGAGCGCGCCGGGCTCGTGGAGGCGCTCGAGCACGGTGGCACTCGGTGCCACCAGCGCCGCGTCCAGTCCGGGGTTCCACGCTTGGTCGCGCGGCGAGACCAGGGGCATCGGCCCATCCACGGGTGTGGAGATCACGCGCATCACCCGCGCCTCACGCCGACCGTTCTCCCCGATGATACGGTTCGCCGCGCAGGATCGTCGACGCCCGGTAGAGCTGCTCCACCACGATCACACGTGCGAGTTCGTGCGGGAGTGTGAGCGGACCCAGGCTCCAGCGCGTGCGCGCGCGTTCACCGACGGCGGCGGCCACGCCGACCGCGCCCCCGATCACCAATGCGACGTCGCGTGCCGCAGTGCGCCACGCGTCGAGCTGCGTGGCCAGCTCCTCGCTGCTCCACGCATTCCCGCCCTGGTCGACCAGGACCACGTCTGCATCGGGTGGGACGGCGTCGAGGAGGTGGCGTGCCTCTTCCTCCCGCTGCCGGTCGACGCTCCCGGCCCGGCCAGCCTCCCGTACCTCACGTTCGCTCACCGCGATGAACCGCCGAAGGCGACGGAGGTAGTCGTCCCCGACCTGTCGCAGCGCAGGTCGGAGCTTCCCCACTGCCACGACGTGCAGTTGCATCAGGCATACATCCCGCGCAGGCGATGCACCGCCGCGACCCGCTCGATCGCCAGCATGTAGGCGCCGATGCGCATGCTCACGTCATGCTTCTCCGACATCGCGGCAACTTCCTCGAACGCCTTTTCCATGATGATCCGCAGGCGCTCATTGACCGTGTGTTCATCCCAGAAGTAGCCGCCGCGGTCCTGGACCCATTCGAAGTAGGACACCGTGACCCCACCGGCGTTCGCGAGGATGTCGGGAATCACGTAGATCCCGTTGCGGTCAAGGATGGCGTCGGCGCGTGCGGTGGTGGGGCCGTTGGCGCCCTCGCAGATGATCTTCGCCCGCACCAGGTCGGCATTCTTGCTGGTGATCACGTTCTCGAGGGCCGCCGGGACGAGCACGTCGCACGGCAGCGTGAGGAGCTCCTCGTTGGTCACCTGCACCGCACCGGGATAGCCCTCGAGGAATCGATGTTCCTTCACCCATTCGACGCAGTGCTCGATGTCGAGGCCCTTCTGGCTGTGGATCCCGCCGCTCTTGTCGCTCACCGCGATCACCTTCATCCCCTCTTGCTGCATCAGGCGGGCAGTCGTCGAGCCTACGTTCCCGAATCCCTGGATGGCGACGGTGGCACCCTTCACCTTCATCTTCCGGTGGCGCAGCGCGCACTTGGTGGTGACGAGGCAGCCGCGCCCCGTGGCCTCGCGGCGGCCCAGCGACCCGCCCATCTCGACCGGCTTGCCTGTGACCACTGCCGTGACGGTGTGGCGCTTGTGCATGGAGTAAGTATCCATGATCCAGGCCATCACGCGTTCATTGGTGTTCACGTCGGGGGCGGGCACGTCGGAATCCGGCCCGAGCATGTCGATGATCGCCGACGTGTAGCGCCGGGTGATCTTCTCCAGTTCAGCGGCCGAGAGGGCGTGGGGGTCGCAGATCACCCCGCCCTTCGCCCCGCCAAACGGGAGGTTCACCACGGCGCACTTCCAGGTCATCCAGGCCGCCAGCGCGTTCACCTCCTCGAGGGTCACGCCAAGGTCGAAGCGCAGCCCGCCCTTCCCCGGCCCGCGAGACGTGTTGTGCTGCACCCGGATTCCGGTGAACACCTCGATCTCGCCGCTGTCGCGCATGATCGGGATCGACACGATGAGCTGCTTCTCGGGCGCACGCAGCACCTTGTAGAGGCCAGGCTCGAGGTTGAGCCGGCGGGCCGCGTCGTCGAACCGCTGCATCATTGACTCGAAGGGGTCGGTCTCGAGGGAGCGGAATCGCAGGTCGCGATCCTGCTTGATCAGCGTCTGAACGTTGCGCGGCTTGGCGTTCGCCATGATGGAGGCACTCCGGTCCCCTGGGGACCACGTGGTGGAGGTGAGTCAGGAACCTGACATGATGAGGGCGTCGAGGGCACCCCTGAGGGCGTCCTCCCCCTGCTCGAACGTCACCGCCAGCATGGCGACGAGCGGTTCGGGAACGCTCACCGGCCAGCGGCCGCGAAGCTTCACGGCGTCCTTGGCGGTGAGCACCACATGGTCGGCGCGTCGGGAGGCGTGGGCCAGCCACGCGACATCCTCGTCACGAAACTGATGGTGATCCTTCCATGTGGCCACCTGCACCTGGGCGCCGGTGCGCTTGACCTGGGTGACGAATGCGTCGGGATCGGCGATCGCGCTCGCCGCCACCACGCGCCGTCCCTCAAGCATCGCCACCGGATGCTCGGCGCCACTCACGAGTCCGCGCAACACGCCGAGCGAGAGATGTGCCACCGCGACGGGACCCGCGACGCGGCGTGACAGCTCGGCGGCCATGGTCGCGGCGGTGGCGGCATCGGCGCGCTTGCGGGTGACAATCACCGCGTCGGCGCGATCAAGGGCGCGCAGCCCCTCGCGCCAGGGGCCAGCCGGCAGCGGCCACCGCACCGCGCGCGACGTCTCGGCGCTGATGACGCAGATGTTGAGGTCGCGCGCCACATCGAGCCGCTGGTAGGCGTCGTCGAGGACCAGCACGCGTGCTCCCCTTGCGACCGCGAGCGCTGCCCCCGCCCGACGGTCGGGATTGGCCTCGACCACGGCGCCGGGTACGGCGTCACGATGCACATCCGCCTCGTCGCCGCCGTAGCCGCGCAGCAGGATGCCGGGCGTGATCCCCCGCTGCAAGAAGTGCTGTGCCACCCAACCCGCGAGCGGTGTCTTCCCTGAACCGCCCACCGTGAGGTTGCCGATCGCCACCGCGGGCATCGGGAGGTCGTGCGTCGCAATCCAGCCGCGGCGATACGCAGCCTCGCGCACCCGCATGCCGGCGTGCCAGAGACCGCTGGCTGGCACGAGGGCGGCGCGCACCACACGCGCACCCGCACCTCGGCTGGTCCACAACCATCGGATCATGCGGTGCCCGTCGCCGCGCCGGCGGGGCATCAACTCACCATCGCGTGTTCGAGGGTGTCGAGCGACGTGGTGCATTGGCGGATGGCCTCATCGAGGCCAGACCCGCCGGGTCCGACTGCAAACGGTTCGCCGTACTGCACGGCAACGCGCGCACCGGGCCGCGGAATCACCATCCTGTCCCATGAACGAAGTTGCCACGATCGGCTGACGATTGCATGCACCGGGAGAATCATTGCGCCCGCTGCCTGTGCTGCTCGCACCGCGCCAGGCTTGACGACCCGTCGCGGCCCGGTTGGCCCGTCGGGTGTCACCGCCACCATCCCGCCGCCGCGAAGCACCCGCATCGCGCCCAGCAACGCACGCATCCCGCCGCGGTTCGATGATCCCGAAAGGATCCGGTAGCCCAGCCCCTCGGCGTAATCGGCGAGATACTGTCCCTCGCGGCCCCCGCTCACCACGATCGCGATCCCCTGCCCGCGATGCTGCCACAGGAGCGGGAGGAGCACCTCGTGCCAGAGGAGGAAGATGAATGGCCGTCCGCTCTCCTCCAGTTTGCGACGATGTGCGTCAGCGGCCACGTCGATACGCCAGCTTCCAGCGATCACGTTGACGATCGGCGTGCCGATCGACCGGACCGTGGCGCGGGGCACGCGCAGCTTCATGCAGCGAGCACCTCAGCGGCGAGATCCGCCACCCGCTCGCTCGCGCCCGGCGCACCGAGCCGTGCGCGCACCGTTGCCATTCCGGCACATTGCGCCTGCCGTTCGGGCGATGCGGGATCGAGCAGCGGCCGGCCCAGCTCGATGAGCCGCGCGACCGTGACTGCGTCCTGCACCAACTCGGGAACCACTTCGCGCTCGGCGACCAGGTTCACGAGGCTGATCCATCGGGCCGTGACCCGGCTGCGCAGCAGTCGGTAAGTGATCGGATGCACCTGATAGGCAACCACCATCGGCACGTCCGCCAGTGCGGCTTCGAGGGTGGTGGTTCCAGACTTGGCGAATACGGCGTCGGCCGAGGCGAGCACCAGCGCCGGATCGTCGCGCACGACATCCATCGTCTCGCTACCGGGGTACTGACCCCATGAGGTCGCTGCCACGACGATCCGGTCGCACGCGCCCGTCGCGAGGAGCGTGAGCGCTGCGTCCCGATACGCTGGCCAGAGGCGAGCGATCTCGCCGGCGCGCGAACCGGGGAATAGGGCCAGCACGCGCGACGTCGGGTCGATCGTGAGCCGGACGCGCGCCTCATCGCGGCTGGGGGCGCCGTTCCGGTCGAGCAGCGGATGGCCGACATACTGGGCGGCGATGCCGGCACGCGCAAAGAACTCCGCCTCGAACGGGAGAATGACCGCGAGCCGATCGACGCAACGCGCCAGACGCCGCGCACGGTGGGGCCGCCATGCCCACACCTGCGGCGCAATGTACCACAGCACCGGGATGCGGTGGCGGCGGGCGTCCTCGGCGACCAGGAAATGAAATCCTGGATAGTCGATGGGGATCACGAGATCGTACCCATCGGCGTTGAAGCGACGGCGAAGCGCCCGACGAAGCCGGAGATGGGCCGGCAGGGTGTGAAGCACCTCGACCAGCCCCATCGCCGACAGCACATCGATCGAGCCGACCATGGTGGCACCGGTTGCCGACAGATGTCGACCGCCCACCGCGTCAATGGTGGCGCCAGGGTAACGGGACCACAGCGCCGACACCACGCGCGCGCCGTGGAGGTCGCCCGAAGGCTCCCCCGTGAGCACCAGGATTCGGGGCGTCATCGCCCGAGCGCTGGAACCGGCGAGCGATGCACCGCGGCGGTGACGTCGAGCGCCAGCGCCAGCGCCGCGCGGCCCTCGACCGCATCGACGATCGCTGCCGGTTCGCCGCGCACGGCGGCCGTGAATGCCGCGAGCTCGAGGGCGAGCGCGTCCGCTTGCGGGGCGTCGAGCGGCACCGTTTCCACGATCTCCTCGATGCTCTCGCCACTCCCGGGTCGCCAGCCATCGCGCAGCCGCATGAACGCGCCGGTGCCGGTCGCGAGATCGAGGGAGAGATATCCTGATGCCTGGAAGATGCGAAGGCGGCGCACGCGCTCGCGGGCCACGCGGGACGCCGTGATCGACGCCACGGCGCCGCCCTCGAACTCGACCCGCGCGTTCACCATGTCGAGGTGTGACGAGAGCACGCTCACGCCACTCGCCCGCACGTCGGTCGCGGGCGCGCCCGCCACGAGATGGTTCGTGATGTCGAGGTCGTGGATCATCAGGTCGAGGACAACGGCGACGTCGGTCCCGCGCGGCTGGAACGGGGCGAGTCGGATTCCCTCGATGAAAATCGGGTTGTCGATCATCGTGCCGGCTGCGCGGATCGCACGATTGAAGCGCTCGATGTGGCCCACCGCAAAGGTGATGGGGTGGCGCGCCGCCTCTGCGAGCATCTCGTCGGCCTCGGCCAGCGTGGTCGCGATCGGTTTTTCCATCAGCACCGACACACCGGCGCCGAGGCACGCGAGACCCACCTCGCGATGGAACGAGGTTGGCACCGCGACCGACACCGCCTGCACCGCGGACAACAGGTCAGGCAGCGCCTGGAAGGCGCGACAGCCCACTTCCTCGGCGATCGCGGCGGCGCGCGCGTGGTCGGCATCGTACAGTCCGACCAGGTCCGCACCATGCATCGCCGCGTAGTGCCGGGCGTGGTGGCGCCCGAGGGCGCCCACGCCCACCACGCCGACCGGGACCCGCGCGCTCACGCCGGGACGCCGCGCTGCGACGACGACACGAAGTCGATGAACCTCGTCACCTCATCACTCGCGGGCAGGTCGATGCGTGCCCGCTCGAGCGCCTGGGTGAGGTTGAGGTCGCTGTTGAAGAAGAGCCGGTACGCGCGCTTGAGGGTTGCGATGGTGTCGGGCGAGAAGCCCTGCCGCTGCAGGCCGACAGAGTTGAGGCCGTAGAGCTCGACCGGGTTTCCCACCGCCTTGACGTACGGCGGGATGTCCTGGTTGACACGCGTCGCGCCGCCGATGAATGAGTGCGCGCCGATGGTCACGAACTGGTGCACAGCCACGAGCCCCGACAGCGCCGCCCGGTCCTGGATCGTCACGTGCCCGGCGAGCTGCGTGCCGTTGGCGATGATGACGCCATCGCCGAGCTCGCAGTCGTGGGCTAGGTGCACGTACGTCATGATGAAGCAGCCGTGCCCCACGCGGGTACGTCCCGATGCCGATGTTCCGCGGTTGATCGTGGTGTACTCGCGGATGATCGTCTCATCGCCGATCTCGACCCAGGTCTCCTCGTCGCGATACTTGAGGTCCTGCGGCGGCCCACCGAGGATCGCACCGTTCCCGACGTGCACCCCCGACCCGAGGATCACATTGCGCTCGAGGGTGGCGCGCGCCGCGACGTGGCACCCGGGGCCCACGGTGACGTGCGGTCCGATGATCGCGAACGCGCCGATCATGGCGTCGGGTGCGATCTCTGCGGTCGGGTCGACCAGGGCGGAGGGATGGATCCGCGACGTCACCGGTCCATGACCTGTGCCATCATGTCTGCCTCGCACACCGCCTTTCCGTCGACAAACGCCTGCCCGCGCATCTTGCAGGTGCGCCCCCGGAACTGCACCAGGTCGACCTCGAAGCGAAGCTGGTCGCCGGGCAGCACGGGGCGGCGGAACTTCACGCCATCGATCGACGCGAAGTACACCACCTTGTTGTTCGCGTTGTCGAAGTGGTCCATCAGCAGCATTCCACCCACCTGCGCCATCGCCTCGACGATCAGCACGCCCGGCATGATCGGATGTCCAGGGAAGTGGCCCTGGAAGAACGGCTCGTTGATCGTGACGTTCTTGAGCCCGACGATGCGGGTCCCCGGCTCGATCTCGACGATGCGGTCGACCAGCAGGAACGGCCACCGGTGCGGCAGCACCTGCATGATCCGGGTGATGTCCAGCGAGGTCGGGTCGGAGCGCTGCGCGCGCCGGGCGATCGCGGTCGCGAGTGCGACGTTGCCCTGATGACTCGGACGCTCGGCCACGATGTGGGCGTGCACGCGCGCGCCGAGGAGGGCGAGGTCGCCCACCACATCACCAATCTTGTGCCGCACGAATTCGTCAGTCCAGCGCAGGTCGCCGGTCGCAACGGCGTCGTCGGAGAGTACCACGGCCATCTCGGGAGACGCGCCCTGCAGCAGTCCACGCGCCTGTAGTGCCTCGACCTCGTGCATGAAGCCAAAGGTACGCGCCGGGGCGATCTCGCGTCGAAATACCGCTGGCGTGATCTCGTGGCTCGCGCTCTGTCGCCCGATGACGGGATGATCCCATTCGATCGTTGCCGTGATGCGGAGGGAGGGAGCCGCCGTGACCACGTAGCTCGCTTCTCCTGCCTGCACGGTGAATGGCTCCGCGACCTGAAGCACGGCAGGGTCGCCCGGGGCGTCGACGATGCCGGCGGATTCGAGCGCGTCGAGCCATGGGAGGAACGAGCCGTCGAGGATCGGCGGTTCGGGACCGTCGATGTCGACCGCGAGGTCATCGAGGTCGAGGGCATGCGCGGCCGCCAGCAGGTGCTCGATGGTTTCCACCCTGACATCGCCCTGCGCCAATCCGGTGCGGCGCTCGGTGACATCGACACCGCCGATCCGCGCGGCGATGCGTGGCGTGCCTTCGAGGTCGATGCGCCGAAAGACGATCCCGGCGCCCGGCTCACCGGGGCCAAGTCGGACGGTGGCAAAGCCGCCGTTGTGAAGGGCGGTGCCGGTTACCTCTGCGAATCCCCCAAGTGTGCGCCTAGGCATCAGTGGTGTCCTCCCTGACGAGCGCCTCGATGGCGTCGACGTGTGGCGCGAGGCGATACATCGCCGCGACGCCCTTGAGAAAGTCCCGGTGCGGCCTGGCCGGGTAACCCGAGACGGCCCCTCCAGCGGGCACCGGCGAAATGACGCCGGCCTGCGCGCCGATCCGCGCGTCGTCGCCGATGGTGATGTGGCCGACGATGCCGGCCTGGCCGGCGATGACCACCCGGTTGCCGATCCGGGTGCTCCCCGAGACCCCCACGCCCGCCATCAGCAGGCAATGCTCGCCGATTCGTACATTGTGCCCGATATGCACGTGATTGTCGATCTTCGTCCCCCGGCCGATGACGGTGTCGTCGAGCGAGCCGCGGTCGATGCAGGTAATGGATCCAACTTCGACATCATCGCCGAGAACGCAACCACCAACCTGCGGCACCCGCTCGTGGCCGCCCACCCCGCTCAGGAAACCGTACCCCGCGCCGCCGATCACCGCGTGCGCCTTGCACCAGACACGGTCGCCCAGCACGGCACCGGAATGCACCACCACGTGCGGGTCGAGTCGGACCCAGGCGCCGAGCGTGACGCCGTCCTCGACCACGGTATGGGTCCCGATCACGGTGCCATCGCCGACCCGCACCCCGGCGCCGAGCACGGCGAACCGACCGATGGACACATCGCGACCGAGAATCGTGCCTGCGCCTACCGATGCGGTCGAATCGACGCCGATCGAGGGTGCCGGGAGCGGTGCGATCACCCGGGCTGCAATGGCCATGGCCCGGGCCGGGTCGGCAACCACGATGCGGGTGGCGGGCCCGGCATGGTGCTCAAGCGCCTCGGGAACGAGCACGGCGCCGGCACCCGAGGAGGCCAGCGCCGCAGACCACTTGCTCCCAACGCACATCGCGAGCGCATCGGGCCCGGCCCGCTCGAGCGTGCGGGCCTGAGAGAGGCGAACCTCCCCGGGACCACACAGGCGGCCACCGACCAAGTCGGCGACCGCCTGTGCCGTCATCGGAACCGAGGTGGCGTCGCTCAGTCGTTCCCCGGGGCTCCGCCCGAAGGCGCCGGGCTGGCCTGCTTGACCCGTTCGATCACACGCTGGGTGAGGTCGAGGGTGAGGTCGGCGGCGACGATCTGGTTGGCCTGACCCGACACGTCGAAGACCAGCGAGAAGTTGCCCTCCTTTCGCACCGCCTCGATCACCTCGGTGACGCGCTTCTCGAATGGCGACACGAGTTCCTGGCGGCGCGCCGCGGCACGTTGCTGGAGTTCCTGTTCGCGACGCTGGAGGGCGGCCTGCTGGTCCACCAGCTTGCGTCGCTCGTCGTTGCGCTTGGTGGCCGAGAGCATCACCGAGGATTCCTCGAACTTCGTTGCCGCGGAGTCGAGCGTGGTCTGGAGGCGGGTGATTTCGTTGCGGAAGCCGTCGATCTCGCGCACCCACAGCGACTCCGCGGCGGCGTAGCCGGGGGTCTCCTGCAGGACAGCGCGGGCCGTGATGTAGGCGACTCTGCCGGGCGCGGCCTGGGCGGACGCGGTGGCCGCCGAGCCAACGAGTGCGGCGGCGATGATCAGGGAGCGGATGGTCGGAACGATGCGCATCGTCATGGTCCTTGGGGCTTCGGTGCGCAGCACCGAGCTCCGGTCAGAAGAAGTTGCCGAGACGGAAATGGACTTGCCATCCCGGTGCCGGACGCCCGAAGGCGTCAATCTTGTCGAAGCCATACCCGACATCCACGCCGATCGGGCCAAGCGGGGAAATTAACGCGGCGCCGACGCCGGCGCCCCGGAAGAGCCGGGTGGGATCGTACTGCCTGACGGTCCGGTAAACATTGCCGGCGTCGAAAAAGGTGCTGACGTAGAGCGACTGCGAGAGCCGGGCGCCCGCCTCCACGGTGAAGGCCGCGTAGGCCTTGCCGAATGCGCCCGCGCTGGCCCGGGACGAACCCGCAAAGGCATCGTAGCCGTTGGGGGTGATCGAGAACTCGTCGTAGCCCCGCAACGGGATCCCATACTGTACGCCGCCCAGCGAATAGAGTTCCGTGAAGAATCCGCCGGGGTTCCCGAAGATGAATCCCGATTTCGCGGTGAGGCCAAGTGTGAACTGGATCCCGCTGCCAACCTGCCCCCCGCCGCCGGCCACGCCGATCGGTGCGTACCAGCGGGTGTCGAGGTCGACCTTCTGGTAATCGCCGGTGCCGCCGAGGGGTCCGCCATTCTGCTCGACTCCCACTGACGCGAACGAGCCGGCGACCGGGAACGGCAGCCCGACCCGCACGTCGCGGAGCACCGAGAGTCCGAGGGTCGAGCGCGAGCAGGGCGCACACTGAAACTGTGCCTGAATGTCGGCCGAACCCTCGGTGTAGCGGATCCGCTGGAAGCCGTACGACGCGAAGACCCTGGTGTAGCGCGACCCGAGCAGCGGCAGGCCGAGCTGGAGCGACCCCCCCTCCTGCTGGCGCCGGCCGAGGTCGCCGATCACGAAACGCTGGCGAGAGTTGTAGACCGACACGGTGCCGGAGATCCGGCTCTCATTGATCGCCGGGTCTGTGTAGCTGAGCGTGAAGTCATTGATGTTTCGGCCGAACTGCCACTGCAGGCGCCCGCGCTTGCCGCGACCGAAGAGGTTCGGCTCCTCGAGACCGAGGAAGCCGCCGAGTCCGGTGCCCTGCCCGACCGACGCGCCGAAGTTGATGTTGCCGGTGCGCTTCTCGGTCACGGTGAGGGTGAGATCGACGTCGCCGGCCTCGTTCGGCTTCACGTCGAAGAACGGCATCGGCTGCTCGAAGAAGCCGAGGTTGTTGACGTTCTGGTACGAGCGGATCAGCCGATCGCGGTTGAAGAGCTCCCCAGGCAGCACCACGATCGCCTCGCGGATCACCCGTTCGTGGGTGACGTCGTTGCCGAGGATCAGGATCTTGTTGATCGTCGCCGGTTGCCCCTCGACGATGCGCCAACGCAGGTCGAGCACGTGGCTGCCATCGGCCATCGTGCGCCGGGCTTCCTCCGCCTCGATGTTGGCGTAGATGTAGCCGTTGTTGAGGTACTGGTTGCTGACTCCCTCGGTGGCCGCGGCCCACTCGCTGCGGTTGAAGGGGACACCGATCACCTGCCCGGTGTTCGCCTTCCCGGCGGTCGCGAACGGGAAGTGATCCCCCGCGAGCTGCTCCAGCGAGAAGCGCCGGTTCCCCACGATCTCGAACGAGCCGACCATGTACTGCGGCCCCTCTTCGACCGTGAGGTCGAGCACGGCCTTGCCGCGGTCGTCGTCGGTGAGCAGCGTGTCGCGAAGGACCTGGAAGTCGACGTATCCCCGGTCGGCGTACCAGCCCGGCAGACGGTCGCGCACATCGCGCTCGACCTTGTCTTCGTCGTACTCGCCGGGGCGGAACCACCAGAAACCCTGGGGCTTCGAGGCAATCGCACCGACCAGGTCGCTGTCGGGGAACCTGGTGTTGCCCGATACATCGACCCGGGCGATCGCAATGCGGCTCCCCTCGGCGATGTCGAACACGACATCGACGCCGCCATCGGCCGTCGAGTCGATCATTGCCATCACCCGCGCCGCGTAGTACCCCTCATCGCGGTACATCGAGTCGATCTGGTAACGGGACCTGGCCATGGCTGCCCGATCAAGGGGCCGACCAGCACGGAGGGTGACGCGGTCGCGCACGTCGCGGGGCGAGATCTTGCTGGCACCCCGCACGCTCCACGCGCGCAGCATCGGGCGCTCCGCCACGATGATGACCAGCACCAGCCGGCCCTCGTCATCGCGCTGCTCGATCCGGACGTCGTCGAATTGCCCGGAGCGGTAGATGTTGGTGATCGCGCGCTGGATGTCGCGATAGGTGCTGACGCTGCGGACGGTGATTCCCGACATCGCCGTGATGAGGCTGCTCGCAATCCGTGAGTTGCCTTCCACCGCGATCGAGTCGACCGGCGGTGGCAACGGCAAGCCGTTTTCCTGCGCCGCCGCCGGGATCGACAGTGCGCCGGCGAACAGCAACACGAGCAGTGCGCGCACCATCAGCCCACGCCCCAGGCCAGCGCTGCTCAGGCGTCCGTCCGCGTCAGGGTCCGGAAGGTGAGGCGATCGCCTTCCGGCGCCACGTCGACCTCGATCTCATCGCCGGTGGTGAAGTCACCGCTCAGCAGCCGGTCGCTGAGCGGATCCTCGACATAGCGCTGGATCGCCCGCTTGAGCGGGCGGGCGCCGAAGCTCGGGTCGTACCCCTTGTCGGCCAGGAACGAGATCGCCCCCTCGGTGAGCCGCACCTCGTCGCCCAGGCGACGGGTGACCTCGGCCAGCAACACCTGCACGATCTTCGCGATGTGATCGCGATCGAGGGGGTGGAAGACGATCACGTCGTCAAGCCGGTTGATG
>JACDBX010000140.1 GCA_013694695.1 Gemmatimonadales bacterium
CTGCCGCATAGTCCTGGTTCAGTCGCAGCACGGCGTAGTTCGAACGCGGTTCGATCGTCGCGCCATTGACGCCCCCGACCCGGTCGGTCACGGCGTCGAGCAGGCCGATCGACAACCCACCCGGGAGACGACCGGTCAGTTTCGCGGCGCCGAGTATCCGGGTCGCGGTGGGCGACTGCGCGTCGCCGTAGCGACCCGCGAGCTCCGGGGCACGCCCGATTCGTCTGGTGTAGAAGAGCCCCTCACCGGTGCGACAATCGACCACGGCAAAGCAGTTGGCACGGAAGTCAAACAGTCCGGCTCCCTCGACGAAGAATGGTCGACGCTCACCAAAGAATGTCTCGAAGGCAGAGAGGTTCAGCACGGCGGGGTCAGCCTCGACCTGCCCGAAGTCGGGGTTCACCGTGGCATTGAGGGTGAGATTTGACGCCACGCCGTACTTCAGGTCGCCGCCGAACTGCATTGCCTGGTTGCGCGAGAACCCGTCGACGGCCGGCCGGCTTGCATTGCGAGTGAGGAGGTAGGGAGCGATCTCGGCGCGACGCGGGGTTGCGAGATCGCGCAGGCCGGTCAGCTCGCCGAACTGGGAGACCATCCCGCTCTCGGACACCCGATTGAGTGGCCAGGTGATCAGTGCCGTGTGGCGCTGCAGCGTCCGCCACACCGCGAATCCGAACGTCACCTCCGGTGCAGCGGCGAACCGAAGCTGGGAGAGCGGAATGCGATATTCCGCCGTCCATCCGGCCGAATCGACGCGGGTCGCGACGTCCCAGACTGCGTCCCATGCGTCGTCGCTGTTTCCGTCGTTGTAGATCGCGTAGTCGGCCTTCACGCCGGCGGGGTTCACCCGGAACTCGTACCCCGTGCGGCGATCATGGTACGAGTCAATGAACACGCCGATCTGGTCGGACGCGGTGGGTGCGTCGCGCCGCGAAAGGAGCCGCACGATGCTGTCGGGATGGGCATCGAACGCCCGGACGAACACGTAGAGATGGTGCGCGTCGTACGCGACCTGGAATGCGGTACGCTGCTGGGGCTCGCCGTCCTCGGTCGGCCGCGCCTCGCGGAACTGATCCATTCGGGGCGCCTGCTCCCACACCGCGTCATCCTCGCGGCCGTCGATCTCCGGGGCCACTGCAGCACGAGTGGCGGTCACGGTGCGGAGGCGAGGTGCTGGGCCCGGGGAGGCGGTGGGCGTTGCCTGACTCTGGAGGAGCAGGACGGCGACGACAGCGAGCAGCATGAGACCGGTCCGCGGAAGGGTTCACGGCGTTAGACGCCGGATCACCGCAGATGGTTGCGCTGTTCGCTCCGCCTTACCGTTTCCTGATCAACCGAGCACGATCTCGACGTGATGGGTGAGGCCATCGTCGATCAGTTGCACTCCTGCAACGTGATCTCGTGCGTCGCCATCGACCGTCATCGAGCGGACTCCGCGATTGACGCCGCCAGGATTCACCACGCGGATCTGGTAGGTGCTGGCCGCATGCCGGTAGGTCATCGTGAACTCTGGCCAGCTGCGCGGGATGCATGGATCGACCAGCAGCCGGTCGCCCCGCAGGACGAAGCCGAGGATCGTCTCGGTGCCGGCGCGATACAACCATGATGCGGACCCCGTGTACCAACTCCAGCCAACGCGCCCGACGTGGGGCGGGGTCGAGTACACGTCGCCGGCCAGTGCGTACGGTTCACCCATGTAACGTGCCGCGTCTTCCGGGGTCGCGGCAAGACGCACCGGGTTGATGAGGTTGAAGTACTCCATCGCCGTGTCGCCGTCGCCCAGCATCGCGCGCGCGATCACCGCCCAGGCGGCGGCGTGGGTGTACTGCGCCCCATTTTCCCGGATCCCGGGGAGATATCCCTTGATGTAACCCGGCTCCAGCGCGGTGTCGTCGAACGGGGGCGCAAGCAAAAGGATGAGGCTGTCGTCGCGCCGGACAAGTCGATCATCGAGCGATGCCATCGCCTGCACCTGGCGGGCCGGAAGGCCGGCCCCGGAGATCACGCTCCACGACTGCGCGAGGGCGTCGATCTGGCACTCGTCGTTGCTGGCCGAGCCGAGTGGCGTGCCATCGTCGAAGTAGGCGCGCCGATACCACGCCCCGTCCCAGCCCGCCGTCTCGAGGGCGGTCACGAGCGAATCACGGCGCGCGCTCCACGCCTGCGCGCGGGCCGAATCGCGCCGCGCGTATGCAAGCGCAACCCAGTCTGTCAGGATAGTGTGAAGGAACCATCCCATCCACACGCTTTCTCCCCGCCCCTCCACCCCAACTCGGCTCATGCCGTCATTCCAGTCGCCCGCACCGATCAGGGGAAGACCATGAACGCCGACGGCGAGGCTCCGGTCAATCGTCCGTGCGCAGTGTTCGTAGATGCTGGCGCTCTCACTCGAGAGGCGCGGCTCGAAATACGCCTCCATGTGCCCAGGTGCGAGCGCCGGGCCTTCGATGAATGGCACGACCGCATCGAGCACCGGCGTGTCGGCAGTGACCCTGAGATACTGCATCGTGACGAACGGCAGCCAGAGCAGGTCGTCCGAAAATCGGGTGCGTACGCCGCGCCCCGAGGGTGGATGCCACCAGTGTTGCACGTCGCCCTCGACGAACTGCCGCGAGGCGGCCCGCAGCACCTGTTCACGGGCCACGTCGGGCCGGCTGGCAAGGAGCGCCATGACATCCTGCAATTGGTCGCGAAATCCGTACGCACCGCTCGACTGGTAGAACGCGGCACGGGCCCACACCCGACAGGCGAGCACCTGATACTGCAGCCACCGATTGATCATCACGTCGAAGGATGGCTCTGGAGTCTGTACCTGCAGCGTGCCGAGTATGGCGTCCCACTGGGCGATGACTTCGTGCAGCATCGCATTCGTGTCATTGTCACGCAGTCGAGAAACGAGAGCGGACGCGCCGGCCGCATCCGGGGCCTGGCCGATGACGAATGTCACGGTTCTCGATTCGCCCGCGGGGACGACCAGGTTGAACCGCATCGCGCCGCACGGATCCCGGCCCGGTCCCACCTTGTTGGAAAGCGGGCCGCCGTGCCGGAGGGCGGCGGGCTGCGTCACCGACCCGTTACGGCCGAGGAACTCGGTGCGGTCGCCGGTGACCGACTCCTGTGCACCGCCCAAGTCGGCAAAGGCGACATGCCCTGCGTAGTCGGGATGCCATGGGTTCCGGGCGAGCAGGGCCCCCGTCGCCTCGTCGCGCTCGGTGACGATGTGCTGCGAGGTCGCCTCGCGCGTCGTGCCGAGGACCCACTCGACGTACGCGGTGATCGACAGCTCGCGCGTACGCCCGCCCGCGTTGTGCAACGTGAGGCGTGACACCTTGACCGGGGCGTCCACCGCCACGAACTGGATGAGCTCGTGATCGATCCCCTCGACATGGCGACGGTGCCGGGTGTAGCCCGCGCCATGGCCCACCTCGCACGTCCCGCCCCATCCCGCCATCGGCGCACCCGTCGGCGTCCACACATGGCCGGTGATGGAGTCGCGGAGGTAGATCACTTCCGGCGGCGGGTCACTGACTGGATCATTCGACCACGACGTCAGGCGGTTGCTCTGGCTGTTGCGGGCCCATGTCGAGCCCGCACCAGCCTCCGACACCAGCGCCCCGAACGAGTCATTCGCCAGCACATTGATCCACGGCAACGGGGTGGGGTGAGCGGCCGAGGTCGTGATCAGATACTCACGCCCGTCGGCGGTAAAGCCACCATGACCGTTCGCGAACGCAAGATCGTTCCCTCCGGTGGTCACGATGTCATGCGCGGGCAATGGAGCAGGGGGCGATGGAATGGCCGCGGGGACGACCGCAGTGGCGGACCGCATGCGGGCGACCTGTTCAGACAGTGAACCGCGTCGCGCGGAGAGGATGACCCTGGCCGATGAGAACAGGACGTCGCGCTGGGCGCCGGTGATCTGCTCGGCGCGCAGAAGGTAGGTGCCGCTTGAAACCTCCGTGCCGCCGCCGGGAGTCACCGTCGGGCTGGCACGAAGCATCGTCTGGAGCGAGAGCTGGAGGTCCTGTACGTACGACGGTGCCCGTTCGTTGAGGATGACGAGGTCGACGGCGAGGCGCTTCATCTTCCAGTATTCGTGCGCCCGCAGCAACTGGCGGACCAGGCCGATATCCTCGGCGTCGTCGATCGTCACCAGGACCAGGGGAAGGTCGCCGGAAATACCGTGCGGCCAGAGCATCGACGCGCCGCCGTGCTGCCGCGCGATGATGGCGCTCGGCGCGCGCATCGCGCGATCGGCATAGAGCAGCGGCGCACTGAGTTCCTGGAAGAGGTGTGCCTCGTTGGGGCCGATTCCGACATGGTGCATCTGGACCTGCGCTCGTGTCCACGCCAGCGTGCCGGCTCGCTCGAAGATCGTGAGGTCCTGGTACTTGTCAGCCAGGTCGAGGACAGCCTCCCGTGATCCGCCCACCATGGTCGAGAAGCACAGCCGGACGGTGCGGCCCGGACGGACCGTCACATGCCGACGCAGGCTGACGATGGGGTCAAGTACCGGTCCCACTGTGTTCGACAGCGGCCCGGCTCCCACCGCGCCGTCGGCGTTGCGGAGCGTGTTGCCGCGGCCCACGAAACGATACCGGTCCGTTTCCCACTGCAGCGGGACTTGATCGTCCGAGGTGGCCGCCACGTGGGCCAGCCAGACCTCGGGATCCTCGGGTGAGCGCTGGCGGCGGGTCGCCAGCAGAGCGTTCGCCTCGTGCACCACCTCCGTGCTGACGAACAGGTTGGAGAAGGCGGGGTGCGCCACATCCGCGGCATGAGGCGCCAGCACGACCTCGGCGTACGACGTCACGTCGATCTCACGGGTGGTGCGGCCGTGGTTGGTGAGCGACACCAGGCGCAACTCGGCGTCGTCCTCCGCCGATACGATGACCTCGAGGCGCGTGGTCATCGTGCCGTCACGGCGGCTGAGTTCCGCGCGATCCTCGCGGAACGCGAGTTCCCACGCCGACGCCTCGACTGCCGAGGGCTGGAATGCTGCCGACCATGATTCGCCAGTCTCCGTGTCCCGCAGGAAAACGAAGGAGCCCGTGTCGTCGCACGTCAGGTCCTCCCTCCAGCGCGTCACCGCGAGGCCGTTCCACCGACTGTAGCCACCACCGGCGGCGGTCAGCATCACGGCGTACCGACCGTTGGACAGCAGGTGGGTTCGTGGCGTGGGAGCGTGCGGCGACGCAAAGGTTCTTGATACTGCCGGCACCGACTCGCGGACGTCTCCCACCGCGGTGAACTCCTCGATGCGTGGGCGCGCCACGGCGACATCACGCGGTGTGCGCTCCTGCAGCAGCATCTCCGACGCCTGTACCATCGGCTCAGAATGGAATCGGGAGCGCATCGCGCCATCATGCAGCGCGTTATCGATCGCCACCAGCATCATGCCCTGGTGGTGCGCCATGTAGCTGTGGACCACCGCGCCCCGCTCACCTGGGGGGCGGCGTGAGGCGGTGAAATCGACCGCTTCGTAAAAGCCATATGGTCCCGATGCGCCCACCCGGCGCAACTCGGCAAAATTCCGGGCCGCCTCGCCCGGGTCGATCATCGATGCCAGGCCGGTGGCGTGCGGGGTGATCACGATCGCATCGCCGAGGCCGCGCTTCAGGCCGAGTCCGGGGACGCCGAATGCGGAGTACTTGTAGGTCATCTCGAGATCGCGGGCGCTGTAGCCGGATTCCGACACGCCCCACGGGATGTCGCGCTCTTCGCCGTATGCGATCTGGCGGCTGACCACCAGGCGGCACGTCTGCTCGATCAGGCTGCCGACCGGCGTGCGCATCAGGAGCGCCGGCATGAGGTACTCGAACATTGATCCCGACCACGACATCAGCACCGAGTCACGCCCCACCGGCGTGAGCGACCGGCCCAGCCGGAACCAGTGTTCGACCGGGACGTCGCCCTTCGCGATGGCGATATAGCTCAGCAGCCGGGCCTCTGACGCGAGCAGGTCGTAATGACCCGGGTCGAGCGAATCCTCGGCGACACGGTAGCCGATCGAGAAGAGCTTCCGCAGCGGATCGAAGAGGAAGCGGAAATCCGTCGCATCGACCATCCGCGCAGTGTCTGCGGCGAGCGCTGCGATCCGGATGACCAGGGAACGCGCAGAGCGCTCACACTGCTCCACCGCGATCCCCAGGCTGTCGAGATCGACATCAAGGCTCGGCGCCTCGCCCGAGACGCGGAGGGAGGCGAGTGAGCGGGCCACGAGCGTGCAGCGTGCCGGCAGCTCCGCCAGCGTCGGATTGGCGAGGAGGGGACCGAACGCAGCGGCAGCACCGCCCAGGCGGAGCCGCACCCACGGGGCCAGCCGGTCGAAATCGACAAGCTGGCTGGCGATGTCATCGATGAGGGCACTCGCCCACGCCGACACGTCGTGTTCGCCCACGGGCTGCAGGCCAGCCGCCTCCACCACGTCCAGCAGCACACGAGCGTCGACGGCGAGGGCCTCGAGTCGCGCCACCTGGTCGTGAGGCGTGAGCGGGACGACAGCAATGCGTTCGACGATCAGCGCCACCTGTTCGTCGAGCCGGCGACGCACCGCACGTTCGAGATCGGTGTGATCTGCGACGTTCCGTACCGAACGTCGCAGCAGGTCGATTGTGTCGACGATTCCCGTCATGGTTGAGGTGGGTGTCGCCGGGCGGTCAAGCAGTTCGCGACAGGCGTTGCCGGTGGCGATGAGGCAGCCAACGAAGTTGCCGCTGTCGACCGATGAGATGTAGCGTGGCTCCAGCGCTCGCCCCTCGGTGGTCTCGTACCAGTTGTAGAGGTGGCCGCGGTACAACTCCAGGCGCCTGACCGAGGAAAGGGTGGCCTCGAGACGGTCGAGCATGGTCACCGTGCCGATCCAGCCAAAGTCCCGGGCCGACACGTTCGCCAGCAGGGCAAGGCCGATGTTGGTCGGCGATGTGCGGTGCGCGACGACCGGCTGCGGGGTCTCCTGGAAGTTGTCGGGAGGAAGCCATCGATCACCGGCGGTGACGAACGTGGTGAAGAATCGCCAGGTCCGGCGCGCGATCAGCCGAAGCGTGCGGGCATCATCGTCGGACACCGCGGTGGTGCGGGCGCTGAGTTGCGAGATGCTGAGCGCGTGCGCGATCACGGGCGAGAATGCCCACAGCAGGAGCAGCGGGATTGCCGTCTGCCAGCGGGGCGCCTGGTTCCATGCCACAGCCGTGGCCGCGGCCACCGTGAGGACGAGCGCGCCGGACATCCGTGCCACGAAGTCCCGGATCCGACTTCGGTGGGTGCTGGCCGATTGCGCTGCCGTGGTCCATTGGAGCAAGTGGCGGCGGGTGATGATCACGCGTCCCAGGGTCCGGATCACGGCGTCCGACATCACCCATGCCTGGTGCGCCAGCATGGTCACCGCGACCGCGGTGTGCCAGCCAGCGGCCTCGAGGTCGCGCCGCAAGGCGCGGACATGGCTCCGCTTCGAGATGCCACGCCCTCGGGGAACCACGCCCGCGGCCACGGGAATCAGCGCGGGGATGGCGATGGTCGCGAGGATGAACAGCATCCATCGCATCGGTGCAACCTGCGGCAGGCTCCACGCCACGACGATCGTCAGGAACGCGGTCGGTGCCGAGAGCGAGCGCCGCAAGTTGTCGAGGATCTTCCAGCGGGCAACCAGGGGCAGGCCGCGGGCGAAGAGCCACGGCAGCAGCTGCCAGTCGCCGCGCACCCACCGATGCTGGCGCGCCGCCGCCACGGTGTAACTCGCCGGCGCGTACTCGAACAGCTCGATGTCGGTGACCAGTCCGGCGCGCGCAAAGATACCCTCGTAGAGATCGTGGCTGAGCAGGCGGTTCTCTGGAACGCGCCCCGACAGCGCTGCCTCGAAGGCGTCGAGGTCGTATATCCCCTTTCCGGTGAACGATCCCTCGCCGAAGATGTCCTGATAGACGTCGGAGATCGCGGAGGCGTACGGATCGATACCCGATGAGCCGGACATGATCTGCTGGTAGAGCGAGCCGGCGCGGCCCGGCAGCGGTGGCGTCACCCGCGGCTGCAGGATTGCATACCCATCCACCACCCGACGGCTGGCATCGTTGAACAGCGGACGATTGAGCGGGTGCGCCATCGTGCCGACGAGCCCGGCCACCGCGCCGATCGGGATGCGGGTATCGCTGTCCAGGGTGATGACGTACTTCACTCCCTGCGGTGCGCCGACCGGGCTGCCATCAACCGCGATGAACGTCGTGTCGCTTGCGCCACGGAGGAGCCGGTTCAGTTCGTGCAGCTTGCCGCGCTTCCGCTCCCATCCCATCCACGTGCCTTCGCTCCCGTTCCACGTCCGCCGCCGGTGCAGCAGGTGAAACCGGACCGCTCCGTGCCGAGCGTTCAGGCGGGCAATTCCGTGCTGCGCGGCGGCGAGCAGCGCCTCGTCGCCCGGCACCCGCTCGGTCGGTGCATCGGTCCAGTCGGAAAGCAGTGCGAAGTGCACGTTACCATCGGGATTGGCGAGATAGTGCACCTCCAGGCGCTCGACCGTTTCCTCGATTTCGTCGAGGGATGTCAACAGCGTCGGGATGACCACCAGGGTGCGCAGTTCCGGCGGTATACCGGTCGCCAGCTCCAGGCGGGGGAGGAGGGATGGCGGCACGATTGCCGTCACGCTCCGGTTGAGGAGCGCGATGGCGAGATCGGAGGCCGGGATCAGCGCAAGGAGTGCCAGCAGTATCAGGTCGGACGACATCACGCCGGCGGAGCGGGCGGCGAGGATGGGCACCGCGAGCACCAGCACCGTGAGGACCACGATCGAACCGAGATAGCCGGGCACCGCCGCGTCGAGATACGCGCGGGAGAGGCGACGCACCAGCGAGATCCGGTAGCCGATCTCGCGCTCGAACTTCCGTCGCCCGCGGCCGAGGAGGTAGTACCCCGCGTCATTCCGGCGGGGATCCCGGCCGAGATTGCCCGGGGGCAACGGAGGCGGCGCGGCACGGAGCAGCGCCTCACGGGCGACTTCGAGTTCCGAAAGCGCCGAGCGACGGGCGAGGTCCTCGATCGCGTGTCGGTACGCGTCGCGGCTCGCGAAGTCCATCTGCTGGTGGGTCGGGTGGGCGCGGAGCAGGTCGTCGACGAGGCTGACCTGCTCCACGAACGCTGCCCAGTCGAACGCCGATGCGAGTCGCATGCTCGTGATGATGTTGCGCACGGTCACGGTCATTGCGGCCTGGCGGTGGTGATCCTCGTTGACGAGTTCGTCCGCCGACGATCCCTCGCTCGCCAGTCGCTCGTTCAGCCACTGCAGCGCCGGCGTGACGGCGGGGTCGCGATCCCGCAGCCGCATCACCAGTTCGACGGCGAACGCGCGTGAGATGGGGCGGCCTTCATAGCGCTGGAGCAATGCCGCCGAGGTCGACGCCTGGTCGCCCTCGGCACCCAACAGCTCATCGGCGAGCCGGTCGGCGCGCTCGCGTTCCTGCATGCTCTGCGCGATCGCTTCCGCGCACCGCCGCAGGTTCTCCACGAGGACGACACGCAGGGTGATCGCGATCGCCCACAACTCGCCGATGGTGAGCGCGTCCACTCGTTGGTAGGAATCGATGAACCGGCGGAGGAGGTCCGGATCAAAGCGGCTGTCGGTGTGGGCGATGAAGGCCCAGGTGATGCCGTACACCCGGGGGAGCATCGCAAGCGGTCCGCCGATCAGCTTCGGAAGCTCGCGATAGAAACCCCGCGGCAGGTCATCGCGGATCTCGCGGAGCTGTTCATCGACGATGTAGAAGTTGTCGAGCAGCCACTCCGCCGAGGGAGTGATCCATCGTTCATCGCTCACCGCGTCGGCGATCTGGGTCTGCATCGCCCGCAGGACCCGCCGATTGTCGCGTACCCGCTCGAGCAGCGGACCGCCCTTCACGGCAATCCGGGTGACCTGCTGGGCGTTCGCGAGCGACGCGGCGTGTTGCTCCAACCGCTCCGGACCGAACAGTTCCGCGCGAATCGGGTCCTGCAGCGTACCGTCGGCGGTCGTCCAGCCGGGCGCGGGTGTGGCCATTCACTCTCCATGCAGGGGCGCAGCGTTTCGCGGGAGGGCACATGCCGCGCCTGCCGGCGCCGGGGTGCGGGGCCGGTGGTGACATCGCGCAGCAGGAGCGGGTGGCACCGTACCTTCGTCACGATGGAGACGTTCAAGGGCCGCTGTGCCAGACATCGCTCAGCCGGGCGGCGTCGGCAGCCGCTTCCGTCCCGCTTCCTCCGCCGGCTACATTGTCGCCATGTCACTGACCAGTCGCGTGCTCGCCGGCCTTGTCGCCGGCCTCATTGGTGGCATCGCACTTGTCGTCCTGGCCCCCCCGGCCTGGCGCGACATCGCCATGTGGATCGAGCCCATCGGCACCCTCTGGACCCGCGGGCTGCAGATGACGGTGCTGCCGCTCGTGGTCTCGCTGCTGTTCGTCGCGGTGATCGGTGGAGGAAACGGGATCGGGACGCTGGGCCTGAGGGCGATCGTGGTCTTTGCGATCCTCCTTGTCATCGTGGCCGGTCTTACCGTGTTGGTGGCGCCCGCGCTCTTCGACCTCTTCACGATCAACCCCAGCGAGTCCGCCGCCCAGGCAGCGAACGAGGCCACCGTTTCGCCCGAGCTGCCGGGCGTCCGCGAATGGTTGGTCGGCCTCATTCCCACCAACATCATTGCCGCCGGTGCAAGCGGAATGATGCTGCCGGTGATCGTCGCGACACTGCTTTTCGGTGCTGCGGCCGCTCGGGTGCCCGGGGAGTATCGGGACCAGTTGCTTGCTGGGGCCAACGCGATCTGCGCCATGACCCTGGTGCTGGTGCGGTGGGTCCTGTCGGTGGCGCCCATCGGCGTCTTCGCGTTGGCGCTGCCCCTGGCGGTCCGTCTGGGGGTGACGGCCCTCGGGGCCGTGGTGGCGTACGTCGTCGTGACGGCGGTACTCACCACGGCCGTTATCGGCGCCCTCTACCTGCTGGTGATGGTCAGGGGATCAAGCGTGCGCCTCTTCGCGCGCGCGGTGGCACCCGCGCAAGGCATCGCGATCTCGGCGCGCTCGTCCCTCGCCGCCCTCCCCGCATTGATTGATGGCGCAGCACTGCTTGGCCTGTCGCCGCGCATCGCCGCCTTCTTCATGCCGTTCAGCACCTCCCTCTTTCGCCTCGGTGCCGGCGTCGCCCTCCCGGTTGGTGTGCTCTTCGTCGCGCGGCTCTACGGCGTCGCACTCGGCCCCGCCGAGCTCATGACCATCGCGGTGACGTCCGTGGCCGTGTCGTTCTCGGCTCCCAGCATCCCGGGCGGGTCGATCCTGATCATGGCACCGGTGCTCCTCAGCGTCGGACTGCCGGTCGAGGGCCTGGGGATCCTCCTCGGCGTCGACACCATCCCGGACATGTTCCGCACCACCGTGAATGTCACCGCTACAATGGCCACCGCCGTGATCGTGGGCGATTCAGCGGATGATTCGGGGCTTCCCCGATCGTACGCCACGCCGATTGGAACCCCGATCCCCCCCGCCGCCCGCGCGTTCCGACAGGGGCGCTAGCCACTACCCGGGACGCCGCACCTCGGCCGCCCGCGCGTGGGCCTCGAGGCCCTCGAGTCGCGCCAGCATCGCGGTGTCGAGCGCCAGGAGTTCCGGCCGGTCGATCTCCAGCCATGTCCGCAATCGCAGGAAATGCATCACCGACAACCCGCCGGTGTGGCGAGCCGCGCGCCCGGTGGGAAGGACATGGTTCGGACCCGCGCCGTAGTCGCCGAATACCTCCGCTGACCGGTGCCCGATAAACATCGCACCGGCATGGGTACATCGGTCGGCGATTGCAGACGGTACGGCGACCGAAAGCTGCAGGTGCTCGGGTGCGATCGCATCGATGGTCGCGATGATCTCCTCCTCATCGAGACACAGCACCGCGAAGCCGGCCCGCAGCGACTCGTGCGCAGGCGATGACGCCGGAAGTTCCGCGAGTTGCCGTACCAGCGATGCATCGACCGCGTCCAGCAGTGACCTGGTGGTTGCGACGAGGATCGGCAGCGCATCGGCGTCATGCTCCGCCTGGGCGAGCAGGTCGGCCGCAACCGCGTCGACGCTTGCCGACCCATCGGCGACCACCACCAGCTCGGACGGGCCGGCGAGGAAGTCAATCGCCACGTCACCGGCGATGCAACGTTTCGCCGCCGTGACCCACTTGCTGCCGGGGCCCACGATCACGTCGCACGCCTCGATCGACTCGGTGCCATAGGCGAGTGCGGCGATGGCATGCGCGCCGCCCGCGGCGATCACACCCGTTGCGCCGGCGATCGCGGCGGTGGCGAGCATGAGCGCCGAGGGTGCGGGCGTGGCCACCCAGACCTCGGCGACGCCCGCGGCCCGCGCGGTGACCACTCCCATGAGCAGCGACGACGGAAGGGGGAACCGGCCCGCGGGTGCATAGCATCCAGCGCGTGACACCGGCACGACCGCATGGCCCGCGCGACCGCCGGGAATCGCGGTGTCCAATCCGGCGATCGTGCCTCGCTGCGCCATGGCAAACTCGTGGATTCGCCCCGCGACTCGTTCGAGCAGCGCACGAACCGACGGGTCGACACCGTCGCTTGCCGCCACGAGCGCCTCGGCACCGAACAGGAGTGATCCGCCGCCCGTCCAGCCGTCGAGCTCCCGTGCGAAGCCCAGCAGCGCAGTATCTCCGCCAGCCCGCACGGCATCGACGATCGCCGCCGCGCGCGTTGCGGTGACGGGATCGACGGCGTTTGCGATCCGCGGAGGCAGATTCCCGGGTCCGACCCGACGGAGCCCGGTGAATGGCGAGGCGATCGATGGTTGGTCGACAACATCCGGCTTCGCATCGCCCGGCCGCCGCGCGATGTGGAGTGCCCGCCGGTCGAGCTCGCGATCGACATCTGCGAACCCGACTCCAGCACGCTGCAACGCGACGCCAGTGAAGTAGGTCACGTCGGCCGCCTCCCGCACGACGTGCGCGGCATCGCCGGCATCGGCCAGTTCGGCCGCTTCCTCGGAGAGCTTGCTCGCAAGAAGGTCGGGATCATCCCAGAGTCGTTGCGTATACGATCCCGGTTCGGGGATCTCGCGCCGCCGGCGGAGCGTCGACTCGAGTGCAGCCACGCCGGTGGAGTGGCCCCAGCAGGTGGCGGTGTCGCGATGACAGAACCCCGCTCCATGTTGTCGGACCACGAACCGCAGGGTGTCACGATCGCAGTCAAGGTCGACGCGCAGCAACGCCTGGGTCGCGCCCGACGATTCACCCTTGACCCAGATCCCCCGGCGACGCGAATGGTAGATGCCGCGCCGCTCCTCCACCGCGCGACGAAGGCTCGCGTGGCTCGAATACGCCAGCCCCAGGGCCACGCCCCGCTCATCGGTCACCACGGTGGGGAAGAGGCCGTCGGGACGATCGGACCGCAGCGGCGCGCCGATGGCGTCGCCAAGCAGGAGCCTGCCTGTGTAGAGCGCCATGCCCACCTGCGCATCGGCGCCCATCCGATCGAGCAGTGCCACGTCATCGGCCGTTGTCACACCGCCAGCGATCGTCAGGCGAGCGTCACCCGCCGCCTCGACCAGGGGCACCACCGCGTCTGCATCGATCCCACCCAGCCGGCCCTCGCGCTCCACAAACGTGACGAGGAATCCCCCGACATGGGGGCGCAGCTCACGGAGGCGTTCGACCACGCTTCGACCAGTGCGGCGCCGCCACCCATCAACCACGACCTCGCCATCGATGGCGTCAACCGCAGCGATCGTGCGATCGCGCGGAAGCCTCGCGAGTAGTTCCGGTTCCGCAGCAGTACCCAGGACGATTCGAGCCGCGCCAGCGTCGAGCCAGAATCGCGCACGCTCGAAGTCACGAATCCCGCCTCCCACGCGGCACCGCGCTCGTTCACAGAGCCGCGCGATCACGTCGCGCTGGTCGCCGGTCGAGAACGCCCCGTCGAGATCGACGATCGCGATCTCGCCTGCGACCGCAAAGCGTTCCAGCCAGGGATCGGGCGATCCCGCCGCGATGGCGAGGTCGCGTCCGCCCACCAGTTGCACCGTCTCGCCGCCACGGATATCGATCGATGGGATGATCATGGCCGCACCTCCACGCCAGACGCCGCCAGGGAACGCTTGAGGTCACCGACGGTCGTGTCCTGGTCATGAAAGATCGACGCCGCGAGCACCGCATCGGCCCCGGCACCAAACGCGGCAACGAAATCGTCCGCCCCCCGGGCACCCCCAGACGCGATCACGGGGATCGACACCCGTGCGGTGACAGCCTGAAGGAGTGCGAGATCAAAGCCGTCGCGCGTACCATCGCGATCGATGCTGGTGAGGAGGATCTCCCCCGCGCCCAGTTGCTCTGCCTCGGCGGCCCAGGTGATCGCGTCGCGCGCCGCATCCTCCGATCCGGCCCGCCCACGAACCATCCATTCTTCCCCGACCCGGAGCGCGTCGATCGCGACCACGATGCACTGGGTACCGAATCGTTCCGCGAGCGTGGTGACCAGTCCGGGACGGACCAGCGCGGCACTGTTGAGTGCGACCTTGTCGGCCCCGCTGTCGAGCAGCCGTTCCGCATCCCCCACGCTGCGCACCCCGCCCCCCACGGTGAGCGGGATGGACAGTTCGCGACGCACCGCACGCACGGTGTCGGCAGCGTGAGGCCGCTCGCCGGTTGTTGCCGTCACGTCGAGCAGGACGATCTCGTCTGCGCCGGCTCCGTCGTAGCGTGCAGCGAGCTCAGCCGGGTCACCGACGTCGCGCATCTCGCGGAATCGCCGGCCCTTGAGCACCCGGCCATCGCTGGTGTCGAGACAGGGAATGATCCGCCGGGTCAGCATGTGCCGATCCAGCGGGTGAGCAGCGCCACTCCCCATGCCCCCGACAATTCGGGATGGAACTGGCAGGCCAGCTGACGGTCGCGCTGCATCGCCGCAATGAATTGGTCGCCGTGATGCGCGTGGGACGGTTGCCACGCGTCGCCCTCCGATCGCAGGCAATACGAGTTGGCGAAGTAGGCGTGACCGCGCTCGACGTACCCGGGCACCGACGGGATAACCTCGTTCCATCCGAGCTGGGGCCGCGAGGCACCTTCAGGCAGGCCGACCACGTCGGCATCAACGATGCCGAGCCCCTCCTCACCGGGCGATTCCTCGCTGGTCCGGGCCAGGAGCTGGAGACCGAGGCAGACGGCCAGCACAGGACGGCCCGAGCGGAACCGGGCGCGCAGTGCGTCGTCCATGCCCGTTTGGCGCAGGTGTGTCATCGCGGCCGCAAACGTACCGACTCCGGGGATCACGACGCCCATGGCATCGGCGACCTGTTCGGGATCCGAGGTGCGAAACGTTTCGGCACCGGCGCGTCGAAGGCCGGCTTCCATCGATGCCACGTTCGCGGTCCCGGTCGACACGATCGCAATCAACGGGGTCACGTGAGTGATCCCTTCGTGCTGGGAATGCCGTCGTCTGCGGTCCGTCGCACTGCATCCCGGAGCGCCAGCGCCACCGCCTTGAACGCGGCCTCTGCGCGGTGGTGGTCGTTCTCGCCCGCGAGCACGTCGACGTGGAGGGTGATCCGCGCTGCGGTCGCAAATGAGGCGAGCGCGTGCGGGATGTTCTCGCAGGAAAGTTGACCCAGTCGCTCGCGTCGCAGCCCGAGCTCGATCCTGGCGAAGGGCCGGCCCGAGAGATCGATCACTGCGCGTGCCAGCGCCTCATCGAGTGGTGCGTATGCGCTCCCGAAGCGCGTGATGCCCCGGCGGTCTCCGAGCGCGCGGTCGAGTGCCGTGCCCAGCGCCAGCGCGACATCCTCAACCGTGTGGTGGTCGTCGACATGCAGGTCGCCGGTCACCTTGGCGTCGAGGGTCATCCCGCCGTGGAGGGCGAGCGCGGTGAGCAGGTGGTCGAGGAAGCCGATGCCCGTCGCGATGCTGGCCTCCCCGGTCCCGTCGAGAGTGAGGCTCACGGTGACATCCGTTTCGCGTGTCGCGCGGGAGCATTCGGCAGTTCTCGGATTCATGGGAGCAGGATCTCCAGGTCGTCGAGTGAGGAGAGGACGCGCGCGGCGCCGGCGCTGAGGAGCGCGGCGGACATGGGTGATCCCCGGTCGCCGGGCGCGAGGACGCCCAGCGGCAGGAGGCCGGCCCGGCGGGCACAGCGAATGTCATCAGGTGTGTCACCGATCATCCACGCGCGTCGCGCGCCGACCCGCCGAAGTGCCTCGGTGGCGGCAAATGGATCGGGCTTGCCGGGCCCGTCGTCGCAGGTCACGCACGCCGCAAAACAATCGCGGATGCCGAATCGCTCGAGAAATGCCTCTGCATCCCCACGCGGTCGTCCGGTGGCGATCGCGAGCGTGCGCCGTGCCGCGAGCCGGCGGAGCAGGCCGGGATCGACCAGTAGCGCCTCCTCGACGTGAAGGCCCGCCACGGCGTCGGTTCCGTGGTACAGGCGCTCGAACGCCGACTTGACGTCGTCGAACGCCACCCCGCCACGCTGGCCGGCGATCAACGTGGCGGTCACGACCCAGTCGTCGTTCGCATTCCCCGCCTCCTTCATGGCGCGAATATCTGCAGGCACCACGGTGACGCCGAACTCTGCGGCGGCGCCGATGATTGCTGCCCGGTACGAGCGGGACACATCGGCGATCACGCCATCCATGTCGAACACGACGCACTCCGGATCGGTGATGCATTGGAGCGCATCTGCGAACCGGTCACATCCGGGATCGTCTTCGGGCACGGTGATGCGGACGTGCGAGGGCGTGGGAGCCTCGATCAGCCTCGTCCCGATCCCGAATCCCGCCAGGGCATCCCAGAGCCACCGCGGGTCGGCGGGCGACACACACGCGAAGTTTGCCTGCGTCGGGATCGCCGGTAATCGCGCGGCAGCGAGCGACGCCAGGATTCCGCTTCGGCGCTCCCGCACTTGCCGAGTTCGGTCGCGCATCGCCTCCTCGCCGGTTTCCAGCGAGTTGCGCGCGAGACTCAGCGACGGCGTCGACACCGGGTACGGGTTGCCGGCGGTCACCGCCGCCGCGATCACGCCGGCCGCCCCCACCGCATATCCGACGCGCGCGCCAGCCAGCCCCCATGCCTTGGAGAAGGTGCGCACGATCACGGCACGGGGGAGCGCGAGCAGTGCAGCGGTTGGGTCGCAGTCGGCGTACTCGACGTAGGCGAGGTCAACGACCACCACGGCGTTTGGCGCGGCGTCATGGATCGCGGTGATGTCTGCTGACGTCGCCACGGCGCCGGTGGGATTGTTGGGGGTGACCACCGCGATCACCGAGGTGCGCGGTGTGATCGCACCGAGCAGCGCGTCGAGCGGGAACTGCGATGATGTCCAGGGAACCCGCACGAGGGTCGCGCCAGAGGCTTCTGCGTAGCGGGGGAGCATCTCGAACGTGGGGTCGGTGAGGATCACCTCCCGCGTCGGTTCGAGGTACGCCCTGAATAGCCGCTCAAGCGCCTCATCCGCGCCGGCGGTCAGCAGCACCTGCCACGGATCGACGCCGTGGCGTGCGGCGAGGGCGTTCCGCAGCGGAGCGACGTCGGGGTAGCGGGATATCGATCGGCGAGCAGCGTTCTCAGGCAGCATCGCGATAGCGGGCGACCCGGGCCCCTCGGTGCCCGCGAGGTCGAGATCGATCGGGCCGGCGGGCCGCCGCGGTGCATAGGCAGCGGCGGCGACGTTACGCGTGACGGGCGCGGGAAGCGGCAACGTGGTCATGGCACGATGTGGGTGAGTGCGGTGATCACGATGTCGGACCCGCCTGCCGCCTTGATGCACGGCACCAGGCGGGCCAGGTCGGCACGGGGGACAGCGGCCTTGATCGCGAAACCGGCGGAGGCGTGCAGTGCAGAGATGGTGGGTTCCCGCATGCACGGTAGCGCCGCGCACACCGCCTCGAGCCGATCCGCCGTCACGTTGACCTCGACCATCACCCGGCCGCGCGCCTCGAGAACCGACGAGAGCATCATCACCAGCGCCTCGATGGCCGCGCGCCGCGGCGCATCGTCGAGCGCGCGTGGGTGCGCATAGAGTCGTGTGGACGATCGCATCAGGGTGTCCACGACCAGGAGGCCGTTGGCCACGAGCGTCGCGCCGGTGGCGCTGTTGTCGACGATGAGGTCGGCGTCATCCGGGGGGAACACCTCGGTCGCACCCCAGGAGTGCACAATCCGGGCATCGATCTCATTCGTTCGGAGCCAGCCAGCGGTGAGACGCGGATACTCGGTCGCGACCACGAGGCCGGGCTGGCTGGCGAGCGGGCCCTTGTCGAGCAACGCCGCTGGCGCTGCCGCGACCAAGTCGACCGGGTCGAAGCCGGTGTCGAGGACCTCGATCAGTTCGGCGTCGAGTTCCCGGACCCAGTCCGCGCCGGCGAACCCGACGTCGCGAGACCCGGCCGCCAGCATCTCGACGATGCTCTGCGGCTTGAGGATCTTCACGTTAAAACCGCTATCCGCGATCGTGGGCCGGTACTCGCGCAGTCCCGCCCGCACGGTCAGTCCGGCGGCGTCGAGCAGCGTGAAGATCCCTGCCTGCATGCGTCCCTTCGGCAGCCCCAGCCGGAGCCCGCCGTCATTCGTCTCGAGGTTCACCGACTCTCCTCGACCCTTGATCGGCGGTGTTTCCGGTTGCAGAAACACGAACGCCGACCAGGGGTCGGCGTTGATGGATTCGCTGTCCGTTTACCGGCCACACGACATCAACCCGCCCCGGAAGCTCCGTGGTGGTGATGAACGTGATGGCCGCGGTTGCGTGTGCTCATGGTGCACCGAAAGTGCGTCGCTGGACCCGGGAAGTCAACGGCACCCGGTCGATCGGTGGGCATCGGACCCGGTCGGACGTCTGTTCAGGCAGGACCCCTATGGAGGAGAATTGATGGCGAGAGCGTCGACGATGTTCGCCGCGGCCGCGTTCCTGGCCGCGTGCGGGGCGGGGGACAGGGACGCCGCACCGGTGGACTCAGCTTCCCCGTCGGTCGCGGTGGTCGATTCGATGCCGCCGATCGCCGTGATGTCCGGTAACGGGGTCGGATGCTTCCAGATCGGGATGTCGGTGCCGAGCGCCAGCGGTGCGTGCCCGGCGCTCGCCGATACCGTCGTTCAGGGACCGGAAGGGATGATGGTGCGCGAGCTGCGCAGCGGGGCGGATGACGGTGGGCTGGTGGCCTGGATCGAGGCCGACACCGTCCGCCGCGTAGTGGTGACCGATCTGCGCTGGCGAACCGTCGATTCCCTCGGCGTCGGCACTGAACTCGATGCGCTCCTGGCCCGGCCCGGTGCCACGGCGATCGAGGGAGAGGGGCGGCTGTTCGTGACCCTCCCGACCCACTGCGGACTCTCGTTCCGCCTCGCTGCCCGCCGGGGGGCCGCGGTCGAGTCGATCGACGAACTTGTGCGCACTGTCCTGCAGCGCAACACGCTGGTCGACCAGGTGCTGGTGTTCGGGTGTCCCGCGTGATCGCGCAGGGCACCGTGGCGGTCGTGGTGGCCGTGTTGATTGCTGCATGCGGCCGCCCCGACGCCGACGCCGACGCCGACGCC
>JACDBX010000186.1 GCA_013694695.1 Gemmatimonadales bacterium
GTTACCAGGAGGAAACATAGGCCTCATATTCGACGCGTCCCCGTCCGCCGGAGTGTCATCAATGTCTGACGCCGAGCACATCAGAACGGCCTTCGACCGTGTTGCCAACGCGATCTCGCGTCGCCCCTCGGTCGGCCAAGGAACTGGCGTATCCATCACGCGTGTCGCGAATGGTTTGCGCTGTGAGTCGCGAGAAGGACCCTGGCAAGTCGTAACCGACATGCCCGACAATGCCGGTGGTTCGGGTGCCGGTCCGACACCCGGCGTGTTCGGTCGCGCCGCCCTCGGCAGTTGTCTCGCGATGGGCATCACGATGTACGCCGCCAAGCTGGGTATCGCGATCGAGACACTGGAGGTCGAGATCCAGGCGGACTATGACGACGGCGCGATGTATGGCGTGAGCGACTCACCGCCCGGCTACACCGAGGTGCGCTACGCGGTGCGGATTGAGAGCACTGCTGACGAAGACGCGATCCTGCACATGCTCGACGAGGCCGACCGTCACAGTCCGTATCTTGATGTGTTCCAGCGCGCGCAGGCGTGCCGTCGCAGCGTGCAGATCAACCGCATCGCGGAGCGCTAGCATGGACGGCAGATTGCAGCGACGCGTGCAGCGCTACGGGTGGGACAAGGCCGCGGCGTACTACGAGACCTACTGGCGCCGGCAGCTTGAACCGGTACAGTCACAACTGCTTCGACAGGCCAGTGCACAGCCTGGGGAGTCCGTGCTCGATGTCGCCTGTGGCACCGGACTGATCACGTTTCCGGTCGCGGAACAGGTGGGGTCGACCGGTTCGGTGCTCGGCGTGGATCTGTCCGAAGGCATGATCCAGGGTGCCCGGGCGATCGCCGCGACACGGGGCATCGCGAACACGCGATTCGAACGCATGGATGCGGAGGCACTGGCGTTGCCAGATGCCACGTTCGACGCAGCACTCTGTGCGTTGGGCCTGATGTACGTCCCGGATCCACGCCGCGCACTTTCGGAGATGCATCGCGTCGTGAAGCCCGGCGGGCGCGTCGTGGCGTCCGTGTGGGGACGACGAGCCAACTGCGGCTGGGCAGAGATCTTTCCGATTGTCGATGCACGGGTCAGATCTGAGGTGTGTCCGATGTTCTTTCAGCTCGGCAACGGTGACGCACTGCAGGGCGAGCTCGAGGCTGCGGGATTTGCGGACATCACGTCCGAACGAATCTCGGTACGGCTGATCTACTCGACAGCCGATGACGCTTGCGGGGCCGCCTTCGACGGCGGGCCGGTAGCGCTGGCAGTATCACGCTTCGACAACAACGTTCGCGCGCAGGTGCGAGACGAATATCTGGCGTCCGTCCAGGCATATCGTGAAGGCACGGGCTATGCGATCCCGGGCGAGTTTGTCGTCGCGAGTGGCCGAAAGCCCTGACGGGCCGCACCCGGGTGCTCATCGGCGTTGGACTAAGCCAACGAGACGTTGTTCCTGTCGGCGAGCTGAGTGCTGGTCCCGCAGCGCCACCCAAAGGATGCTTGTCACCGGAATCGACTAACCCATTGCTACACCTTGACATACGAACGTTAGCCAGCTAACTGACATGGGTAAGCGACATTACGGCGCTGTCACGGAATCCCGTGATACCGTCCGCCGCCCGGAGATGTAACCCTGTCTCTCGGGGGAACACCCGGCCAAGCCGGACAGGGTGCTGGAGTTCAATCCATCATGACGACCACCATCAATAACTCGACCTCGACCGCCAGCGACAATATGGTGCTTACCAATACGGCCCGGTCCGTTCGCTTCAACCTAGTGAAGGGGAAGCGCGCTGATTTCACCAGGCTGTTCAACAGCGAGGTGCTGCCGACCCTCAAGAAGCAGGACGGCTTCAAGCATGAGGTGCTGCTGGTCCAGGAGGATCATGTCGTTGGGATCTCGATGTGGAAATCCCCCGAGGCGCTGAAGAAGTACGAGACGACGACCTTTCCTACGATCGAGCGGATGCTGAGCTCGGTCGTGCAGGGCAAGCCGTCGATCGAGAACTACGCACTCGCGGCGATCTGACCTCGATTGCATCACGGTAGTGCGCCAGAACTACGAGGGCCCCGCGGGGCCCTCGTGGCGCGTTCGGTGCTGGCCATCGGGGGCGTATCACATCCCGATGAACGCCGCCCATTGCGCGGCCAGCGGACGCATCGGGAACCAGCTCGCGGTGCGGCGGTCGCCGGCAAAGGTGCGGGCCGGCGAGATCAGGCCGGTCGCGGGATCGCCAAGGAAACCGACCTGCGGCGAGTTCTGGTGGAACGGGCCGGCGTTGCCGAGCGGAAGGATCGCGCGCATCCAGTCGACGGTGAGCTGACGCTGCGCCAGCGAGAGCGAGAAGTGGGGGACGCCGGGCTCCACGGCCATGGCCCAGGGTGCGCCGGCGGTCCGGAGCGCCGCAAACGTCGAGCGCAACAACGGGTTGTTCACGAAGGCGTCGAGCTCGGCCAGGACCATGTACGCGGGCACGCGAAGAGCCTCCCCGGTCAACGGCTCAATCCCGCTGGGGACCTTCAGGAACATCGCCGTGACGCGTTCTGGATTCCGTTGCATGAATCCAGTCGCCTCGGGGCCGCCGCCCGAAAGACCGTACAGAAGGATCGGAGCGTCCAGGAGTTCAGGACGGCCGGTCAAGGTCGCAGCCTCTTCGATCGCTGCGAGCAGAAGCTGGTCGCTCGCCGGCCCGTTGGGGTACGCCCTCGGGCCAAACCGCCCCGAGCCGAGGATCGCGAGACCGCGCTCGGCGGCGAGATCGCGGAACCTGGCGCCGAGGTCCTGAAGCGTTCCCTCCGCAGCCGGTGGCGCGCCGAACGGCGTTCCGACGGCAAACCCACGTGTGTCGGGCCCACCGAGCGCCAGGAGGATTCCCCGGACGTGGTGCACATTCGCGGGCACATGCAGTGCGAAGTCACCGAACTGGATGTTGGTCGCCTCTGGGGCGTTCGCCGCAGCGAGTGGGGGCGGTGCGGTATCCGGCGCGGTGATGTCGCTGCAACCGCCGACCGCGGCGGCGCAGAGGGCAGCGACAAACAGTCGGGCGCGAAGGGATTTCGACATGGCAGAACCTCCGAATTCGGGTGAGAGCCTTCGGTATTGAGGCTTCACCCCTTCTTTCGGATTTCCTGGCCAAACCGGCTCACGGACCTACCGGTATGCGAACTGCAGGTACAGGGTTCGCCCGTTCATCCCGAACGGTGACAGCCCGCCCGGATGACGGAAGATCCCCTGCATCGAAGGCCCTTGCGCCTGCAATCCATCCTTGAAGTCGAACCACTCGTCGGGGTAGACGTCGAACAGGTTGGCGGCGCTCACCGCCAGCTGCATGCGCGGCCGCAGTTGGTACGAGACCCTGGCATCGGTGATCCACCTCGCGCTGACCACCTGATCAGCCTCCGGCCTGACCTGATCGAGCTGGGCGGTGGCACCGAAACGTTGGTTGTGCAGGGTGAGCCCCAACGGTCCTGTGTCGTAGTTCACCGTGAGCGTGATCGTCTCGCGTGGTTGCCCCTGCTCGATGACGCCACGCGCGGTTCGGCCGGAGAACACCGCTCCGAATTCAGCGAGTGGCGGGGGAGGCGGCCTGACTCGAACAACCGTGTTCCTCGTCTGGTTGTACCCGCCGATCATCCGCATCACGCCGTGGCCGACCCGGAATGCATGGTTCGCCACCACATCAACGCCGCGCGTGCGAACGTCCATCGCGTTGCCGAAAAAGTTCCCGCCAGCGATACCGCGCATCCCGTTCGCCTCGAACAGGCGGATGAGCGCGGTGTCGGTGACAGAGGTGCCGAGACCGATGCGGTCCTTGAGGTCGATCTGGTAAGCGTCAACGGTGATCAGCGGCAATCGCGGGACGTCGAGCACGAGGCCCGCACTGCGGTTCACGGCCTGCTCTGGCCGCAGTGGCGTCGCTCCCAGCAGCTTCGCCTCTGGCGAGTTGACCGGGAAGGTACGCACCGTCAGGACCGTGTTCACGCCGCTCACTTGCTCAAATACGGTGCGCGTGCTGGACAAGTGCTGTTGCGAAAGCGCCGGCGCACGAAAGCCCGTGCCGAAGGACCCGCGCACCGCGAGGCCGCGCCCGATGTCCAGCCGCCCGGCGAGCTTCCCGTCCGACGTCGAGCCGAAATCGCTGAAGCGCTCGGCGCGCACGGCCGCCTGCAGCTGCAGCCGCTGCAGCGGACGGCCTTCGATTTCCAGGTAGGCGGCGGAGCTGTTTCGCCGCGCGGAGACTTCATCGACGGGACGGAAACCGATCATGCCCTGCGAACCGACCGCAGCAGGTCGCCCCGCGGCCGGGCCGTCGAGGATTCGCACGCCCCCGTCCCGCCAGGAATCGGGCGCGCCGCCCCGGATCTGGTATCTGTCCACGCGGAACTCCACACCCGCGGCGACGCCAACCGGGATGGAGCCGACCGTCAGGTCTCGGAAGACGTCGGCGTTGCTGGTCCACTGCGCTGCCGCCATCCGCCCCACGTAGAAGTCGGTCGGGCTTTCCGCACCGAGGGAGGCGTTATTGCTGTTGCCCACGGAATAGTCAACCCGATTCCTCCCCCACGCTGAGCTGACGTCCCAGCGCCAGCCACCTGAAGAACCGCGGACGCCGGCCAGCGCGGACACATCCGCGATCCGGCTTTCGATGACCGGAAGAAAGCCGTCGGGATGAATCGCGCGCACGGTGCGGGGGTCGAGGGGTCGCCGAAAGAAGGCGTCCGGTGACTCACCCTGTCGATCAGCGACGCCGACGACAGCGTAGGCCTCGATCCGGTCGGCGAGCGGCGTGGCGGCCGTCAGGAAACCCAGTAGCTCACGAATGCTGCCATTCCCGAAGTAGCTCGACACCCGCGCCGGGTCGTCGTTGCGTGGGTCGCCGGCAAGGTATTGCTGCCGTCTGTCGGGATAGGCCCGATTTGTCCCGCCCCGGTCGCGGAGTTCACCACTCGCCGTGAGATACCCGCCATTTGCCGCCGCCAGACCTACCGTCGTCGTAGCGCTGAACAGGCGTCCGTCGCCAAAGGAGCGACCACCCTCCGAGCTGGCGACTGTCCCCACCGAGGTCCGCAAATCGCGGTGTGCGCCTGACTTCAGGACGATGTTGACGACTCCGCCGATGGCATCGGACCCGTATTGCGCTGCGGCACCGTCGCGGAGCACCTCGATGCGCTCGATGGCACCGGATGGAATGGCGTTCAGGTCCGTGAACCCGGTTGCCGGGACGGCCGGGCCAGCGAGCAGGGTGGAAGCGGGATGCCGTCGCTTGCCGTTCACCAGCACCAGCACATGGTGCGGCGAGAGGCCGCGCAACGTCACCGGACGCGCATGGTTGTCGCCTATTGGGATGTGCGGGACATTCGCCGACGGCACGAGCCGTTGGAACTGTTGCCACGTCTCGACAAGGCCGGTGTTGTCGAGCAGCTGCCTCGAAAGGACATCGACAGGAACCAAGGACTGGCTCGCCGTGCGCTCGAACGCGCGCGTGCCGACCGTGACGATCTCATCCAGCGGCACGACGCTGGGCTCTAGCGCGAACACCACGGAGGTCGCATCTCCTGGGGCCAGCAAGACCGACTGTGAGCCGGGGGCAAAGCCAATGGCTGTTGCCCGGACACTGGCCCGGCCCGCTGCCACGACCAGACGGCAGGTGCCGTCGCCACCGGTCACGCACGATCGCGTCCCGGAGAGGACCCGAATCGTCGCATCGGCGACTGGAGCGCCGGTGACGGCATTGCGGACGGTGCCGTTGACGACCGCGGTTTGCTGGGCCCACACGGACGGTGCGAGGCTCGTCACGAGGACGACCGTCGCGGCAGTTGTCCAACCGTGCCGGAATCGAAGGCGGCCAGCGGTGAGAGGACGGGGATGTCGAGTCAGGGGTTCTCCAGTTGTGAGCGTTCACCCTCTCTCTCGTATTTCTCGTCGAAACCGGCTCACAGCTCCGAAAGAAGCGCCGCCGTCAGCGCTGCCTGGTAAAGAACCTCGCGGCGGGGGCCGGGGTGATCCCGCGATTCGTCTGAACGAAGGCCTCCGGAGTGCCGACGAACTCCAGCCCATTGCCACTCCCCCGAATGTGCGCGGGCAGCTCGCCGGCAACTCCGCCGGCATTCAGGTAGTTGTTGGATCGCTGCCCGCTTCCGGTCACGCCGCGGAACTCGACGCGAAGGGTATTGCTGTCACCCGGGGAGAGTGAGGAGTTCTCCACCCACGCGCCAATCAGGCTCAGGTCGGACACCTCGCGAATCGCCACGGCGGGAATACCGCTGGTGTTCGCGGTGCTGCCTGCATCCGCACACGATGGGGTCGAGATGGTCGTGCCAATGAGCTGAAGCTCGATGTGGTTGCCCGATGGAGCGGGATTCAATGGTGAGGCGAAGAAGCGTCGGCTTCCGGTCGCGAGCACTGCGGTCGTGAAGCCTTCGATCCGATCGTCCGTCGAGCGGACGCGAAGGCTGTTCCGTTTCGTCTCCGCGAGTGGAATCGGAATCGGCGCACCCGAACCGCCGGTGAAGTTCCAACCGCGCAAGGCCGAAGTGCACGGCTCCGCCCATTCGTTGCGGTAGAGATTGCCGCGAGACTCAAGGTGGACTTCCGAATCGTGCACCGAGTCGGGTCGACTCACACCACCGTTCGCTTCGTTGCTGCCGCCGATCACGCTGCTGGAGATGTCAAGCGAGATCCTGCTGTTGGCCGTGAAGTTGTAGGCGAAGAATCCCCCGCCTCCTGCCGGCGATTGGATAATCGATCTGGCCATCCGGACCGAGAGGACCGATCCGTTGTCGGGTGCCGGATCCGCTCCGAGGTTGAGATTGCGAGTGATCACCGACAGGCCGCGGCCGAGGGGACCCCCGGCGCCGAGGGCGAGCGGGCCCGGATTCGCGATGACCGATTCGAGGATTGTCGTCGAGATCTGGTCGCCGGGCTGGCGGGACAACACTCCGATCACGTTGCCGGAACGGCCGACCAGGTCCACGATCTCGAGATTCTGTATGGTCACGCCATCGCCGAGCGTCAGCATGTCGCCGCCGAGGCTGGAAATCATTCGGAGCGTCGTCCGGGTATCGTCCGAGAACCCGGTCGGGAGTCCGTCGGCGTCGAATCCCATGATACCAGCGCCTAGGAGCGTCATGCTGTCCGGAACGGTCAGCAACTTGTCGACGTCGTACGTGCCCGCGCGCAGCCGGACGCGGCGACCCGCATTGGCCGGGACGAGCGCGGCGGCAAGCTCGGCGCCGGTGCCGATCTCCGTGGCGTTGTCCCGCCACCTCAGCTCGGGCACGCCAGCCGCGACCGCCGATCCGGGCTGTCCACCGATCGCCGAGAATCGCTGAAGGCCCCAGGCCGCACCGATCGCGACCACGAGCAGCGCTGTCGCGGGGACGATCACCCTGCGGAGCTTGCGGCGGCGGCGTGACCGGTGCCAGAAGGAGGTGCGAAAGGTGAGCGGCGTGCCGTGCAGGATCGCCGCGAGATCTGCGAGCACGTCACCGGCAGATTGATAGCGGTCTGCGGGGTCCTTCTCCAGCAGTGCACCGACGAGGGCGTCGAGCGCCGGCGACAGGCCCGGCTTCACTTGCGACATGGGCAGGGGGTCGTGGTGGAGTACGGCGTGCAGGATCGATATCTCGTGTTCGCCGCGGAAGGGGAGCATTCCGCTCAGCGTCTCATACAGCATCACGCCGATGGCCCACAGGTCTGCCCGTGCGTCCACTGGATCGTTCCGAATCTGCTCGGGAGCGATGTACCCAATCGTGCCGAGCGTCATGTGCGATTTCGTCAGGCTGACGTCGCGGATTTTGGCGAGCCCGAAGTCAAGGATCTTCGCCGTGCCGTCCGGCAGCAGCATCACGTTGCCGGGCTTCAGGTCGCGGTGCACGATTCCGGCGGCGTGTGCCGATGCCAGTCCGGTCGTCACTTGCACCAGGATCTCCAGCGCCTCCGCCTGGGGCAGGGCCCCGTCGCGGGCGAGGCGTTCCTTCAGCGTCTCACCCGGATACAGCGGCATGGCGAGAAACACGCCGTGCTCGCTCTCGCCGATTTCGTGCACCGTACAGAGGTTGGGGTGGTCAAGCGCCGCGGCGGTGCGCGCCTCGATGACGAAGCGTTCCCTGACCGGGCCATCCAGGGGCTGGTGGGGAAGCGGGAACTTGAGCGCAACGGTCCGACCGAGCGACAGGTCCTCGGCGATGTAGACCGCCCCCATGCCGCCCGCTGCCAGGTACTCCGTCACCCGGAAGTGGGA
>JACDBX010000193.1 GCA_013694695.1 Gemmatimonadales bacterium
CTCGAGGAGATCGTGGGCGAGATCCTGGACGAATACGATCCGGTGGAACCGTTGATCGGCGCTGTCACCGATGGGTCAGCGACCATCGACGGCGCGATGACGATCGGCGACTTCAACGCACGATTCGACGCGGAGCTCGACGACACCGACTACACCACGCTGGGGGGATTCCTGTTCGGGCAGCTGGGGCGCCTGCCCAAGCCCGGCGACCGAGTGAGCGAGGCCACCCACGTCTTCGAGATCATCTCCATGGACGGACGCCGCGTGAATCAGGTACGAGTGCTCCTCCAGTAGCCGCCGTCAGACCGCGTCGTCGACCCGCCCCGCCGGTGGGAGGTCGTACGGCGAGCGGTGCTTCCGCCGGATCGAGTCGTTGCGCGGCGGGAAGGCATTGCTACGGACGATGTGCCAGAACGCCGCCACGCCATCTCGCCACCCGATCTTCTTCCCCTCTTCATAGGTCCGGCCCGAATAGGAGATCGGCAGCTCCCAGATCCGGGCGTGCGCCTGTGCGAGCCGGGCGGTGAGCTCGGGCTCGAACCCGAACCGATCGGACGTGAGGACGAGACGCTTCATCAGCGGCGCGCGTACCAGCTTGTAGCAGGTCTCCATGTCGGTGAGGTTGAGGTCGGTGAACATGTTCGACATCACCGTGAGCAGCGAATTGCCCACCGAGTGCCAGAAGTAGAGGACGCGGTGCGGTCCGCCGAGGAACCGCGAACCGAACACGGCATCGGCACGTCCGTCGATGATCGGCCCGAGCAGCCCGGGAATCTCCGACGGATCGTATTCCAGGTCGGCGTCCTGCACCACGATCACGTCGCCGGTGGCCGCCGCGATCGCCGTGCGTATCGCCGCCCCCTTGCCGCGATTCACCGGATGATGGAGCACCGCGTTGATCTTCCCCTCGGCCAGCAGGCGATCGAGCACCGCGCCGCTCCCGTCGCGCGACGCATCGTTCACGCACACGATCTCCATGTCCATCGGCACCGCGCGAACCTGGTCAACCAGGTGCTCGAGGGTGCGCACTTCATCGTAAACCGGAATCAACACCGAGACGCGGAGGCTCATGACGCGATGCTCCCCCGGGCGAGCCGGACGGCGAGGTCGAGGGCGGCGTGCATGCTGGCGGGGTCGGCGCGCCCGCTCCCGGCAATGTCCATGGCGGTGCCGTGGTCGGGAGAGGTGCGGACGAAGGGCAGGCCGAGTGTGACGTTCACGGCGTTGCCGAACGACGCAACCTTGATTGCCGTCATCCCTACGTCGTGATACGGGGCCAGCACTGCATCGAACTCCCCACGCATCGCCCGGACGAATACGGTGTCGGCGGGGAGTGGGCCGGTGGCGCCGAGCCGCTGCACGGCCGGGGTGAGGATGCGCGCCTCTTCGTCGCCGAACAGGCCCTGTTCCCCCGCATGCGGGTTGAGCGCGCAGACCGCAAGCCGGGGCGCGGCGATGCCGAAGCCCTCCCTCAGTGCACGAGTCGTTACCTCACCGATGCGCACGACGCGGTCGGTGGTGAGCATCAACGGGACATCACGGAAGGGGATGTGGGTGGTCACCAGCACGACCCGCAAGCGGTCGCTCGCGAGCATCATCGCGACATCGACGTCGCCCGCCAGGTGCGCGAGCCATTCGGTGTGCCCGGGCCACGGATATCCGGCCAGGTGCAGCGCGTGTTTTTCTGCGGGCGCGGTAACGATCGCATCGACGTCGCCCGCGAGCGCCATCGCCGCGGCGCGCTCGACCGCCCGGCCAGCGATCAGCCCTGCCTCGCGCGCGGTGGCCCGCGCCGCAGCCGGCGCATCGCTCCACGAGCCAATCGCCACCTGATGGTGCGCGGGGAACGCTGCCACCTGTTCCCGGGCCCCGATGATCGTGACCTCGGCGTCGACGCCGATACCGAGCGCGGCCGCGGTGACTTCCGGACCGATTCCCCGCGGATCGCCGAGGGTGATGGCGATCCGGACACGACGACTCACAACTCGCGGATGTCCACGTAGGTCTTGCGGCGCAACTCGCGGATGTAGGCATCCTTGCCCATCTGCACGCCGAGGAACTTCCGGATCTGCGGCTTGAGTTGCTCGTAGGACAGGCGGCCAGCGGGGAGCCGACTCATCACCCGCACAATCGCCCATTTCGCGCGGAGATCCTGGCCGGGAACGGCAAGGAGGAATGGACGGGATACCTGGCCGGAATCCAGGCCGGCCGTGGCCGCCGCATACGCGGGAAGCAGCGAATCGACCGGATACTGGTCGATCTGTCGCTCTTCGGCCGCGTCGTGATAGACCCGCTGCAGCGAGTCGAAACGTGCGCCGGCGGCGATCGCCGCCGCGACCGAGTCGATGCGCAGACGGGCGACTGCCGCGCTGGTCGAATCGATCTCGGGCATGATCAGGATGTGCCGGGCCTGGACCTCGGTCGCCTGAACCCGCTGCACCTGGAGGATGTGCCAGCCAAAGGGCGTCTCGAAGGCGTCCGACACCACGCCCGGCTTCAGGCCGAACGCGATTCGCTCGAACTCCGGCACCATGACGCCACGCCGGAACCAGCCGAGGTCCCCCCCCTGCGCCGCCGAGACCGGGTCCGTCGAGAATCGCCGGGCCGCCACGGCGAAGTCGGCTCCCGCTCGCAGCGCGGTGACGATCGAGTCCGCGACGGCGTGGGCCCGCTGGCCCGCCGCCTCTGATGGCTTCGGAGCGAGGATGATCTGCCTGAGCGAGATCGTCGCCGGCGTATCGGCAGTGCGCTCGGCGAGGTGGGTGTCGAAATACGCCCGTGTCTCCTTCTCGCTCGGCGGCAACGGCTTGATGCGTTCCGACTGCTGCAGGTTCTCGCGATGGCGCACCACTGTCAGCTCGCGACGCTGCTTCTCGTTCATCCAGCGCCGATAATCCTCGGGAGTCTGGAAGCCCGCCTGTTGCAGTTCGGCTCGGAAGGCCATCTCGCTCGGGAAATTCTGCCGGGTCTTGCGGATCACCGCATCGGCGGCGTCGAGCACTTCCTGGTCGGTCACCTTGATCGTCGTGTCGGTGAGCGCCTCCTGATACAGCAACTCCTCGGCGATCAGGGTGTCGATCAACTGCCGGCGGATCAGGTTGAGCGCGGCAGCGTCAGTCGGTAGCGGCGTTGCTGCACTCTGTCGCGAGAACATTTCCTCCTCGACCTGTGACCGGGTGATGGCGGTGTTGCCCACCACCGCAATCACCCGGTCGATCGGTTCGTCAGCCTCCTGCGCCGCAAGCGGCTGCACCACTCCCCCGGCAAGGAGGAGGGTGCAGACGACTGCAAAACGCAAGGCCACGGTCACGGCCGGGTGCTGTCAGCCGGCGGGGTGGTGGCTCCCGGCACCGGGGCTGGCCCTGGTGCGGGTTGCATCGGCCCCGCGGGGACGGTTTGCGTGCTGTCAGCGGCGCGCTTCGCCATCGCCAGGTCGAGGGCCCGCTTCGCCCCGGCGGCATTGACGTTGAATTTCGCGTCACCCCGCAGCGCATACGCCAACATCCCGGGCAGCACACGCATCCGGACCTTACCGGTCACCAGCGCGTCGAAGTACTGATCGACCTTCAGGGCGGCGGCCTTGCGACGGTCCTTCTCGCTCGCCTTCGGATCGAGTACATCGGGGGTGAGGCCGATCTGGGCCTTGATGGAGTCGACTTCCGACGTGAAGCTCTCCTGGAGCTGCGTCCACTCCTCGGCGCTCAGGTGCACGTTGTTCTTGTCCGCGTCGCGGAGCACCAGGGCGCTCTCGGTGAGGCGCTTGGCAAAGTTGACCAGGTCGCTGTCGGCCGCGGCCCGGAACTGCTCGAGGCGCTGCGGACCCTCGCCGGGATTGGTCGTGATCGCGCGGACCCAGCGGACGAAATCATTGGTGCGAAACTCGCCGCCGTCATACTTGACGAGCGTGGACTTGTCGTTGCGCCTGTCCTCGAGGTCGGCGAGCGCCGCCCGCATCCGCGCCACGGCCTCACCCTCGACCTTCATGTTCGCCGACTTGATCGTCTCTTCGAAGTAGAGCGAGTCGATCATCGGGATCTGCGCCTCGGACAGCACCTGTCGCCACAACGGTCGCGACTCCACCGCGGTGGGGCGGCGGATGATGTGATAGCCGAAGTCGGTGGTGACGAGCCCGCTCATCTCGCCCGGCGCCAGCGACCAGATGCTCTGGTCGAACTCGGGTGCCCACTGGCCCTTCGGCGCGGGCGGATAGAGCCCGCCGTTGGCCGCGGAGCCCGGGTCCTGCGAGTGCTGGCGGGCAAGGGCGGCGAAATCACCGCCGGCCTTGGCGACCTTGAGGATCGAGTCGGCCTTCTGCCGTGCCGCTGCCTTGGCTTCTGCCGGTGCGGCCTTTTCGGCCGTCACGAGGATGTGCTGCACCGCGCGTGACTGGTCGGCGCTGTACGCGCTGTCGATCTGGGCGTCGGTCACCTTGCTCCGGCGCGCGACCACCGAGTCATGCCAGCGACGCGAGCGCGCATCGGCGATGCCGGGCCACAGCGCCTCGGTGATCGTGGTCGAGTCGGTCTTGAGTTCACCACTCGCCACGGCCTGTGCGAACAGGGTGTAGTCGATCCAGAGATTGGCGACGAACTCGACAGCGCGAGGCTCGAGCGTGATGCCCTTGGCGCCGTCCAGTATCTCGGCAACGCGCTCCGCCTTCAGCTCCTGCCCCTCAGCCGTGGCGACCACATCCGGTTGCGCAGAGAACGCATCACCCTTGCACCCACCCACCACGACGGCCAGTACCGCCACCCACACCATGTTGCGACGCATCGGACTCCTCGAATCAGTAAAAGATCGCCGGCGGCTCATGCAGCCACCTGACGGAGAGCGCGGACCAGCGACGGCACGATCGCCTCGCCGCCCAGGCGGTTCAGCCGCAATGCCAGCGGCACAGTCCGGCGGACCTCGGCGGCGAGCTGCACGTCGTCGAGTGCCTGGGTCAAACCCGCCATGCGCGGGTTGGCCCCCGCACGGAAGGTGAGGCGCGCCTCATCGCCCCGTACCAGCACATGCTGGAGGCCGAGAAGGGCGCCCATCGCCCGCAGCCGGCCCATGTCCAGCAGGGCGTCGACCTCAGGCGGCAGCGGCCCGAACCGCTCGCGCAGTTCATCCCGCAACTCATCAATATCCCCGGGCGCCGTCGCCCGCGCCAGTCGGCGGTAGAGATCGAGCTTGGTGGCGTCGTCCGGGACGTAGGCATCGGGGAGGTGGGCCGGGATGTCGAAAACCACGTCCGGGGGCTGGGGCGGCTCTCCCGATCCCTTGCCACGCATGGCCTTCACCGTCTCCTCCAGCCATCGCATGTAGAGATCAAAGCCCACGGCGTGGGCGTGGCCGCTCTGCTCGGATCCGAGGAGGTTGCCGGCGCCCCGGAGCTCGAGGTCCTTGAGCGCGATCCGGTAGCCGGCCCCGAGGTCGGTGTGGTGCTCGAGCACCTTGAGGCGCTCCTCGGCGGCCAGGTCGATCATGTCCGGGACGATCAGGTAGCAATAGGCCCGGCGGTGACTGCGGCCCACCCGCCCCCGGAGCTGGTACAGCTGCGCGAGTCCGAAGCGATGCGCATCGTGAACGATCATGGTGTTCGCGTTCGGCACATCGAGTCCGGATTCGACGATCATCGTGGAGACCAGGATGTCGACCTCGCCGACGACGAACTGCTGCATCACTTGCTCGAGCGTGTCGGCGGCCATCTGCCCATGACCCACGGCAACACGCGCCCGCGGGGCGAGCTGGCGAATCCGCGCCGCGATGGTCTCGATGGTCTCGATGCGATTGTGTACCACGAACACCTGCCCGCCGCGATCGAGCTCCCGCGCGATCGCCTCCTCGATCAGCCCGTCGTCCCATGGCTCCACGAACGTCAGGATCGGCGACCGGTCGCGCGGCGGGGTCTCGATCACCGTCATGTCGCGCAGGCCTGCAAGCGAGAGATGAAGCGTGCGCGGGATCGGCGTCGCCGTGAGCGTGAGGACATCGACGGCGAGGCGGAGCTGCTTGAGCCGCTCCTTGTGCTTCACCCCGAAGCGGTGCTCCTCGTCAACCACCAGCAGGCCCAGATCCTTGAACACCACGTCGCGCGAGAGGATGCGGTGGGTGCCGATCACGATGTCGAGCTCACCCTCGGCAAGCTTGCGCACCGTCTCCTTCTGCTCCTTGGCGGTGCGGAAGCGCGAAAGCGCCTCGACCGTGACCGGGTAATCGGCCAGCCGATCGGCGAAGGTACGGAAGTGCTGCTCTGCGAGAATGGTCGTGGGAACGAGCACCGCAACCTGACGCCCGCCCTGCACCGCCTTGAAGGCCGCACGCACGGCCACCTCGGTCTTGCCGTAGCCCACGTCGCCGACGAGCAGCCGGTCCATCGGCATCGGGCGTTCCATGTCCTTCTTGATGTCGTCAGTCGCCTTCCGCTGGTCGGCCGTGTCCTCGTACAGGAACGAAGACTCCAGCTCGCGTTGCCACCGACCGTCGGGCGGAAACGGAAACCCCGCAATCACACCGCGACGGGCGTACAGGTCGAGCAGCTCCGCCGCCATCGCCTGGATCGCCTGCCGGGTCTTCTCGCGCACCTTGCGCCACGAGGTGCCACCGAGGCGGTGAATCTTGGGCGGGGCATGCTCGCCGTCATCACCGCCAGCGCGGTAACGCTCGAGCTGGTCGAGGCGGTAAAGCGGCACGTTAAGCCGGTCACCGCCCTCGTACTCCAGCATCGCCACCTCGATCGTTCCACCATCGACCGTGAGCGTCTGGATCCCGCGGAATATTCCGATGCCGTGGTCGAGGTGCACCACATAGTCGCCCACCTCGAGGGCCCCGGTGACGGTGCTGGGCGCGGCCTGCCGGTAGCGGCGGGTGCGGCGGAGTCGCCGCGCCCGGCGGAAGATCTCGTGATCCGTGAGGACGCGCAGCGTGGGCATGACGAAGCCGCCATCGAGCGCGCCCACCGTGAGCGACATTCCCTCCGGCCGGAAGCCGTTCTCCTCCAGCAGCTCGTCGAGCCGCTCCCGCTGGCCGTCGTTGTCGCAGAGGATAAGCGTCGGTGTCCCCTGCCCCAGCGCGCGCAACCGGCCGAGATCGCGGTCGACCCGCTCGGGCGGGAAGAAGCCGAGCTGGATGTCGGCCGGTTCCTGGTTCAGCAACAGCCGCGGAAATGCATCGAGGTCCGCGCGCCACGCCTCGGGGGAGACGAAGAGATCCTCGCGTGGCGGGGCATCCTCGCCGAGCCGACGGGCGATGTCGATATGGTGCTCGGCCTCGCGCCAGGCGCGCTGCACTTCCTCGTCATCGGGATGCGGCGCTTCCTCGATGATGATCGCGTCAGACGGGAGCATCTGGAGGAGTGAACGCCGCACGACCGGCCCACTGCCATCGTCGGCGGTCCGCGCGGCGACACTCGTGATCGGGAGGACGGTGATGTCTTCGATGTCCGCACCGGACCGTTGGGTGGTGAGGTCGAACATCCGGATTGATGACACGTCATCTCCCCACCACTCGATGCGGGCCGGCGAAGCCATGCCGAAACCGTAGACGTCGACGATCCCGCCGCGCACGGAGAACTCGGCCACCTCCGTGACCGCGGCGACTCGGGTGTAGCCCATCTCCTGCAGCGAGTCCGCGACGGCCGTGAGGGCACGCTCCTCACCGCGATTGACCCTGAGGCGCAGCGACTCCAGCGCCGCGGGCACCGCAGTGCGCTCAGCGCTGGCCCTCGCCGTGGTGACGAGGAGGCGCAGCTCGCCGCGCATCAGCGCCTCGAGTGTCTCGATGCGCTCGCCGGCGATCTCGAAGTGGGGCTCGTCCTCACCCAGCGCCTCGCGCTGCGGATAAAGCGCCACGCCGCTGCCAGCGAGGTTCTGCAAGTCGGTGAGCCAGCGCTCGGCGTCAGCGGGCGTGGTGGCGATCACGACTGCAAGGCGGCCAGCACCGAGGCGCTCGGAGAGCCAGGTCGCGAGGACGGCGCCACTCGAGCCAGGCACCCCACCCAGTCGCACGGTGCGACCGCGCACGGGGATTCGTTCGCCGAGCGCACGAACCGTGGCGCAGCGATCAAAGGCATCAAGGATGGGTTGCAGCGGCATTCAGCTCCGTTGGTGGACGCGCCCGGCGAGGGCCGACTCCGTGAGTGCGAGCAGTGCGGCGGCGATGAGCAGCCACGAACGCAGGTCACCGCGGCTCCCCGCAGTGAATGCGATGCGAGGTCCGCGCTCGAGATCCTCGACCCGCGCACCACGCCAGAGGGAGCGCACATCGCCGTCAGCGGCACGCGCCAATTCCGATTCACGCGGATCGACGTGCGCCGCCACGGCCCCGATGGTATCGGCGCCGGATACAAGGTAGTGTATCCCCGGCTCATTCGGTCGCCAGCGCGCTCCGCCCTCGACCCTGGTGTACACGCTGTCGCGGCGCACCCCGCTGACATGATCGGGCAGGACGACGACGTCGCCGGCGGCGGCGGCGACAAGGATCGGCGCCTCGGGGGATGCACGGGTGACGAGCGCATCGACGAACGGCACGAACGCCGCGGCGACCGGGAGAGCGGTCCACGCGGGATCCATCCGCGAGCCGAGCAGCAGCAGGTCACCGCTGCGAACCAGCCATGGGGCGCCATCGACCCGCAGCAGGACCTGGGTGTCGGCGCCGATCGGTTCCAGCACCAGCCGTCGGCTGACGGATTCGCGCGATGGCAACAGGGAGGCGCTGTCGGTGCGCGCATCCCCCAGCACCGGCGAGCCGTACTGCCACGCCGCGCCGCGCGCCACGAGGGTACGGTTGAGCGCGCCAACCAGCGCAGGATCAGCGGGCGGCATCACGATGGAGGCAGTTGGTCCGATCGCTCCGAAACGCACGCCGTCGCCGATTCGCACCCTGCCCTCGGCGGCGAGCACGGCGAGCGCTGCGCCGATCCACCGGTCGTCGGCGTTCCATCGAACCGGCGCCGGCGGGGCAACGCGGACCACGGCCCGAGCGGTGTCATCGAGCCGAAACTCATCGGGCGGCAGGCTCGCCCGGACCACCGCCCAACCCGCGGAAACGGCCGGCACCCGCTGCGACGATGACGCCCCCGGCGCCACGAGCACCTCACGGAGCGTCCGACCCCCGATGGCAACGGTGACCGGCAGCGGAATGGTGTCAGGGCCCGCGACAGAGATGCTGATTCGGCCCCCATCGCGCCCCCACGGTTGCGTTCCCGATTCAATCGACGCCACGCGTCGATTGGCGCTCGGCGGCGCGGTCGGCCGGAGCACGAGCACCTCGCCCTCGCCCGGTGTGTCCGTGACGGCGGTTCGTTGCAGGTCGGTGACGACTACCACTTCTCCCGGTCGCGCCGCCGCCTGCACGAGATCGCGACCCTGCGCGATGGCGGCGCCGAGATCGAGACGCACCGGCTCGGGGGTGAGGCCGACAAGTCGCGCGTCCAGCTCGCCGCGGGTTCCCGATCGCGCAATGCCATCGGCAGTGACGAGCCACAGGCGGTCGGCCGCGGTGGCGCGCGCCAGTACTGCGCGAGCCGCCGTCGCAAGGCCGGTGAGCATCATCTCGCCATCGCGCACTGCGGCGCTGCTCGCCGAGTTGTCGACCACCAGCACCAGCGCACTCGGCTGGTGATCGCCAATCCCGCTGCGTGCGACGGTGGGGCCGGCGGCGGCCAGCACCAGCATGATCACGAGCAGCGTCCGCACGACCAGCAGGAGGAGGTTCCGCAACTTCAGGCGCCGGCGATGATCCCGGGTCGCGTCCTCGAGATAGCGGACGGCGGGGAATGCGACTTCGGGGGGTTCACGGCGCTGTACGAGGTGAAGCAGGACAGGCAATGCGGCGGCAAGCAATCCGACGAGCGCCCACGGTACGGCGAAGGCGATCATGGGCGGAGCGCGCGTGCGAGCGCCACGCCGAACGGGAGGTCGGTCGGCACGACGGCGTAACGGATGCCGGCGCTGCGGCACGCGCTGCCCCACGATCGGAGCACTCCCTCAACGGTGTCGCGGTATGCGTCGGCCCAGTCCCGCGGCGCCAGCGTGACCGTCCGGCCCGACTCCGGATCGCGAAAACGGGTCTCCTCGCCGCGATCGAGATCGAGCTCTGCCGGGTCGGCGATGTGCAACACCAGCACCTGATGGCCGCGGTGGCGGAGGAATCGCAATGCGCGCAGGGTGAGGTCCCGATCGAGCAGGAGGTCCGAAATGAACACCACCATGCCGCGGCGGCGCAGCTGCGCGATCACCTGCCGGAGCGCGGGTTCCGCCTCCGTCCCGGTCCCGGCGGTGGTCGCCGCGAGGATGCGCGCGACGGCGTGCCAGTGACCCCGCCGCACCCGCGCGGGCAGCGTGGCACGGATCACGTCATCAAACACCACCAGCCCTGCGGCGTCGCGCTGTCGCTGCAGCACCAGTGCCAGGGCGGCTGCAAGTCGCGTGGCGTAGTCGAGCTTGGTGAGTCGCGCCGGCGAGCCGCGCCACGCCATCGATGCACTCGCATCGAGGACCAGCATCGCGCGGAGGTTGGTCTCCTCCTCGAACTGCTTGACGTAGAGGCGATCGGTGCGGGCGAGCAGCTTCCAGTCGACGTAGCGCGGCTCGTCGCCCGACTGGTACTGGCGGTGTTCGGCAAACTCGACCGAGAAGCCCCGGCGGGGGGAACGGTGGAGGCCGTGCAGGAATCCCTCGACGATCCCCTGCGTCACGACTTCGAGCCCGCCGAGTCGGGCGACATCGGCGGGCTGAAGCAGGTCTGGGCGAACGGGGCGGTCGGCACGAACCGGTTGCGTCATTCGGGGCGGAACGTAGGACTGACCTCCGGGATGGTCAACGAGGGACGAACCGAGACAGATCAGCGAAGAGCCGCCGGGATGAATAGTTTTCCGGTCAGCGACACGGCCACGTGGTCGTGCCCGCCACTTGACGCGCCCTTCGATCCGGGAGTTTCGCCATGCACCCACGTCTGTTCATCCCGCTTGCCGTGCTCGCCCTTGCCTCCTGCGGCGGCTCGCAATCGTCGGGACCGCTCTCTCCCGAGACGCGGCTCAAGCAACAGCGCGAGGCGGCGAAGTCGATCACGGCGGCAACGGTGTTCGAGCGAATCTCGGTGATCGCCCACGACTCGATGGGGGGGCGCAATACGCCGAGTCCCGGCCTCGAGAAGACCGCGGCATACCTGGCGGGAATGTACGAGCGGTGGGGGTTGAAGCCGGCGGGTGACAACGGCACCTGGTTCCAGCGCTACTCCCTGATCCGCTCGCGGTTCGACCCGGCGGGATCGCTGATGGAGGTCAACGAGGCCGGTACGGTCACCCGCTACCCGCTCGACCGCTGGGCGCAGGTTTCCGGTCCGCGGACCGGCCAGACCATCAGCGGCGCGATGCGAGTGTTGAGCGGGGCGATGACGGCCGCTGACGTGGCCAAGCTCGACCTGTCCGGCCAGATCGTGATGTTCGTCCAGAACCCGACTCGCGCTGCGGACAACCGGGCGGTGGTCACCGCGATCCGCGGCAAGGCGCCGTCGGCAATCATCGTGTTGCAGTCGGGAGACGCTGCGCAGTTCGCCGCCGGCGTGCAGCGGGCAACCGCCGGCAATCAGATGCTGGGGGGCGTACCCGTCACCGGCGTGCCGGTCCTCACCATCCACGACTCGATCTTTGCCGGCGATCCCAATGTCACCAACCGTCCCGACTGGAACGCGTTGCGTGTGTCTCCCACCGCCGTGGTGATGGACGTCCCCGACCAGGTCACGGTGACGCTCCGTCTCGCCGAGACCGAGCTCTCCCGCGTGACCGCGCCGAACGTCGTGGCGATGATCCAGGGCAGCGACCCGGTGCTTCGGAACGAGTATGTCGTGTACTCGGCGCACATGGACCATGTCGGCACAGTTGGTGACGGCGTCGGGGGCTGTGCTGCGCAACGCGACACATTGCGCGGCACGGTTGACAGCATCTGCAACGGCGCGGATGACGACGCATCGGGGACCATCGGGATCGCGATGATCGCCGAGGCGTTCGCGCGCCTGAAGGTGAAGCCGATGCGCTCGATCATCATCCTGAATGTGTCGGGCGAGGAGAAGGGACTGCTGGGCGCGCATTACTTCGCCGAGAACCCGACGGTGGCACGCGAGCAGATCGTGGCCAACCTCAACTTCGACATGGTCGGCCGGAACAACCCCGACTCCATCGTGGTGATCGGCAAGGAGCACTCGGACCTCGGCGGCACGCTCGCCGCCGTGTCGGCACAGCACCCGGAGCTCCGCCTCATCGCCGCTGATGACATCTGGCCGAACGAGCGATTCTACTTCCGGTCGGACCATTACGAGTTCGCACGCAAGGGGATCCCGATCCTCTTCTTCTTCAATGGCGTGCACCCGCAGTATCACCGACCGTCGGATGAGGTGTCGCTGATCGACACCAGCAAGCTTGCGCGGATCGCGACTCTGGGCTTCTACCTCGGCAACCGGATCGCCAACACGACGGTCAGGCCAAAGTGGAACCCCGACAGCTACACCGAGATCGTCCAGGGCGCGGGTCGCTGATGGCAGGCACGGGCGGCGATCTCGCCGATTTCGACGCCTTCCGGACCAGGATGAACGACGTCATCCTCAGCGCCGGCAACCTGACGATCAATCGATTCTTCGCACTCGACCACCGGGCGTATGAGCCCGGTGCGCTCGGGGCGAAGCAGAAGGAGATGTTGGGTCTCGTTGCGAGCATGGTGCTGCGCTGCGACGACTGCATCACTTACCACGTGGTGCGGTGTCACGAAGAAGGCGTCACGCGCGAGGAGTTCCTGGAAATCTTCTCGGTGGGGCTTGTGGTGGGAGGCAGCATCGTGATTCCGCACCTGCGGCGCGCAATGGAGCGGCTCGAGGCGCTCCCGGCATAGGCGCGCGGAGGTTCAGCCCTCCGGCGCCGGCGCGCGGCGCGTCATCAGCACGCCGACAATGATCAGACCGCCCCCGGCCACATGCAGGATGCCGGGGCGCTCGCCAAGCCCGATCATCGCCACGGCAGTGGCGACCAACGGGACCAGGCAGTTGAAGACTGCCGCGCGTGAGGCACCCAGCATCGCGACGCCGCGGTTCCACAGGATGTACGCCGCCACGAGCGACAACAGCGCCGCGTACAGCATCCCGCCCCAGCCAGCCCAGGAAACGCCTGCCCAGTCGGTCCGGGCGAGCTGCGGTAACCCGACCAGGATCAGTCCCGGCGCGCCGGTGTACATCGTCCACGCGGTGAGTCGCAGCGCGGAGATTGGCAGCTTCCAGTGCCGCAGCAGCAGGGTGTACACGGACCACGCAGCGATCCCGACGAACAACAGCAATTCGCCGGTGCCGAGCCCGGCCTCGATGGTCCCGCCACGCGCGGCCACCACGGCCACGACGCCCACGGTCGCGACCAGCACGGCCCATCGCTGGCGCCGGGTGACGGGTTCGACGCGGAGGACCCACGCCGCGAGGGTGACCAGCGCTGGCATCCCCGCGAGGATCAGTGCCGACTTGGTCACCGAGGTACGCGCGAGGCCCTCGACGAACGCGAGCTGGTAGGCGGTGTTGCCGATCACCCCGAGGGCGATGAGACGCAGTACGATCGGGCGGGGCAGGCGGCGCGGCCCCTCGAAGTGCCGGACGATCCCCCAGAGCACCACCGAAGCGAGGGCGAACCGCAGCGCGGTGAACGCCAGCGGCTCGATCTGTCCGAAGGCGAGCTTCATGGCCGTGAAGTTGCCGCCCCAGAAGAGAGTGACGAGCAGCATGCCCGTCTGGGGGGTGAGGGTCGGGCGCGAGGGCATCGGCGTCGAATATACCGGCAGCCGGGGCGCCGATCGTGTTCCCCCCTTCCCGACCCCGCTCCGCTATTTTGCCGCGATGAGCCAGGCCCGGATCCGCAACTTCTGCATTGTCGCCCACATCGACCACGGCAAGTCGACTCTCGCCGATCGCCTCATCGAGACCACCGGCACGGTGTCGAAGCGGGAGATGCGCGAGCAGCTCACCGATACCATGGACCTCGAGCGCGAGCGCGGGATCACGATCAAACTCAACGCGGTCAGGATGCGTCACATCGCCGGAGACGGCGAGGAGTACGCCCTCAACCTCATCGACACTCCCGGGCATGTCGACTTCACCTACGAGGTCTCGCGGTCGCTGGCGGCGTGCGAGGGAGCGATCCTGGTGGTCGATGCGTCGCAGGGAATCCAGGCGCAGACTCTCTCGAATCTCTTCCTGGCGCTCGATGCCGGTCTCGAGATCATCCCTGTGCTCAACAAGATCGACCTCCCGGGCGCCGAGCCCGACCGCCGCGCACAGGAGATCATGGACCTGATCGGCTCCCGCCGCGACGAGATCCTGGCCGTGTCGGCCAAGGATGGAACGGGCGTGCCGGAACTGCTTGAGGCGATCGTGCAGCGGGTCCCGGCGCCGACCGGCGACGCGGCCGCGCCGCTCCGGGCGCTGATCTTCGATTCGTACTACGACCGTTACCGAGGCGCGATCCCGAGCATTCGCGTGGTTGACGGCGAACTCCGCAAGGGCACCCGGATATCGTTCGGGTCGCATCGCGGCGACATTTACGAGATCGACGAGGTTGGCCACCTCGCGCTGGGCCAGCGGGCCGCGCCGGTCCTGCGCACCGGCGAGGTCGGCTACTTCGTCGCCAACCTCCGCAATGTTCGCGACGCGCGCGTCGGCGACACGATGCTCGACGCCGACCGTCCGGCACCGGCACTCCTCCCCGGGTACCGCGACGTGAAGTCGATGGTGTTCGCCGGGGTGTACCCGACTGATGCCGCACAGTACGAGGACCTCCGCGACGCGCTCGAGAAGCTGGTGCTGAACGATGCATCGCTGCAGTACGAGCCGGAGTCATCCACTGCGCTCGGATTCGGCTTTCGGTGCGGCTTCCTCGGCCTCCTCCACCTCGAGATCGTGCAGGAACGCCTCGAACGCGAGTTTGGGCTCGACCTGATCACCACGGTGCCCACGGTGGAGTATCACGTGTACCGCACCGACGGGACGATGGTGGGCGTCGAGAACCCGAGCGACCTCCCCGATCCGGCCGGGATCTCCCGGATCGAGGAACCGTACGTGAAGACCCGCATCATGGCACCCACCGAGTACATCGGCGGGATCATGAAGCTCGGTCAGGAGCGCCGCGGCGTGTACCACGGGATGACGTATCTCGACGCCGCACGCGTCGAGTTCTCCTTCGACTTCCCCCTCGGCGAGATCGTGCTCGATTTCTACGATCGCCTGAAGTCGATTTCCCGCGGCTACGCCTCCCTCGACTATGAGATGGCGGGATTCCGCGAGTCACCACTGGTCAAGCTCGACCTGATGCTGAACGGCGATCCGATCGATGCCTTCAGCGTGATCATCCACAAGGACAAGGCGTACGAGTGGGGACGCAAGATCGCCGAGAAACTGCGTGAGCTGATCCCGCGGCAACTGTTTGCGGTGTCGATCCAGGCGGCGATCGGCAACAAGGTGATCGCGCGCGAGACAATCTCGCCGATGCGCAAGGACGTGCTGGCCAAGTGCTATGGCGGTGACATCACCCGCAAGCGCAAGCTCCTCGAGAAGCAGAAGGAGGGGAAGAAGCGGATGAAGCAGATCGGCACCGTGGAGATCCCCCAGGAAGCCTTCCTGGCTGTCCTCCAGGTCGACTAGGTGGCAGGTGCCGCGGGCGGTCCCACGCTCGTCATCCAGACCGCTTTCCTGGGTGACGTGGTCCTCACCACGCCGCTCCTGCAGGCCCTTGCCGCCGAGCATGGCCCCGTCGACGTGGTGACGACGCCCGGCGCTGCGGCGCTCCTGGAGGCCGACCCCGCAGTCCGTCGGGTGATCCGCTACGACAAGCACGGCGAGGCCCGGGGCCTCCGCGGAATCGTCGTGCTCGCCCGTGAACTGCGCGCCACAGGATATCGCCGGGCGTATCTTCCCCACCGGTCGTGGCGCAGCGCTGCGATCGCGTGGCTCGCGGGGATCACGGAGCGGATCGGCTTCGACGACGCTCCCGCCCGGCTCCTGTACACGACCCGCCGCCGGCGCGCCGGGGCGCACGAGAGCGACCGACTGCTCGCACTCTCGGGAGCCGCGGGTTATCCGGTGTCGGTCGGCCTGAGCGGCGACGACGAGGCATCGGCGGAAGCGTGGCTGATCGCGCGAGATGTGCCGCGACATTTCGTCGCAATGGCACCGGGTTCGATCTGGGGCACGAAGCGCTGGGGACGGTTTGCCGAGCTCGCCGCCGCGATCGAACACTTCGTGGTGGTGGTGGGTGGTCCGGAGGACCGCGACCTCGGCCGGGAGATCGTTGCGGCGGCGAGCGGGCGGGCTGTCAACGCAGCCGGCGCCCTGCCGCTTCGGGCAGCGGCGGCGGTGATCGCGCGGGCGGGAGTGCTAGTCACCAATGATTCTGCGCCGCTCCACCTCGCCCAGGCCGTCGGCACCCCTACCATCGCGGTGTTCGGCCCGACGGTGAAAGAATTCGGCTTCGGCCCCCGGGGCCCGGACGACCTGCTGATTGACGCGGGCGCGCTGCCCTGCCGGCCCTGTTCGACCCACGGCCCGCAGCGCTGCCCCCTTGGGCATCACCGCTGCATGACCGACATTGCAGTGGAACCGGTCGCCTTGGCGACCGATCGGATCATGACCCGCCACCATGAGTGAGGCCCCCCTGGAGTACGTGCTCGGGATCGACATCGGCGGGACGAACCTCGTCGTCGGCGCAGTCGCCGCCGACGGTTCGTGCGTCGTGGCGCCCGAGACCCGACCCACCAATCCGGCACGCGGCGCCGATGCTGTCATCGATGAACTCATCGCGATGGGCACGGATGCCCTTGCCACGCTTCGCGCCGAGGTCCCGGACGCACGCGTCAGAGGGGTGGGCGTCGGTGCCCCCGGCCCGCTCGACACCCGCAACGGGATCGTGCTGCTCACGCCCAACCTCGGATGGGTCGACGTCCCGCTGCGTGACCGCATCGCGGTGGGGCTCGGGTTGCCAGCGGCGCTCGACAACGACGCGAACTGCGCGGTGCTCGGCGAGGCGTGGGTCGGCGCGGCACGCGGTGCGACCTACGTGATCGGGATCACCATCGGGACCGGCATCGGCGGAGGGATCGTGCTCAACGGCCGCCTCCATCACGGCGCGGCAGACTGCGCGGGCGAGATCGGTCATATCACGATCGATCTCGACGGCCGCCTGTGCGGCTGCGGCAACTACGGCTGCCTCGAGGCCTATGCCTCGGGACCGGCGATCGCCCGGCGCGCCGTGGAGCGACTGAGCGAGGGCGACGATGGCGCACTGATGGCACTGGTCGACGGGGATCTTGCGCAGGTAACAGCGCAGACCGTGTACGAGGCGGCGCATGCGGGCGACCCGGTGGCGCTCGACGTGGTGCGTGACACCGCGCACTATCTCGGCGCGGGCATTGCCAACCTGCTCAACATCTTCAATCCCGACCGGGTCGTGATCGTGGGTGGCGTGACTCGCGCGGGTGACAGCCTCTTTGATCCGTTGCGTCGCGAGGTGTCCCGGCGCGCCTTCAAGCCGGCGGTCAGATCGTGCCAGATCATTCCCGGAGAACTCGACGGCATGGCCGGCGTGTACGGTGCCGCACGGATGTTTCTCGATCGCCAGTCCAACGGACTCGACTGATGCCACGAGTCGGGGTGATCGGTTCGCTCGTGTGGGATGAGATCCATGGACGCGACCCGATGGTCGCACCGGTGGAGGAATGGGGCGGCATCGCCTACGCGCTCGCTGCGATGGATGCCGCCGTGGCCGACGGCTGGGAGATCGTCCCGCTCGTGAAGGTGGGGCACGACCTTGCCCCGGAAGCGGCCGACTTCCTGCGCAGCCTGCAGCACCTTGCTCCCGGCGCGCGGTGCATCGAGGTCCCGGTCGCGAACAACCGGGTCACGCTGCGGTATGAATCCGCCGAACGACGGTGCGAACGGATGGAAGGCGGCGTGCCCGCCTGGAACTGGTCCGAGCTTGGTCCGATGGTGCACGACCTCGACGCACTCTACGTGAACTTCATTTCCGGTTTCGAGATGTGCCTCGGTACCGCCGAGGCACTGAGGCTGGGGTTCGACCGGCCGATCTATGCCGACCTTCATTCACTCTTCCTGGGCATGGGCGCCGACGGCGTCCGCCGACTGCGGCCCCTTCCCAATGCACCGGCGTGGTTCTCCTTCTTCGACGCCGTGCAGCTCAACGAGGACGAGATGCACCAGCTGGGCGGCGACCCGCTCGCGATCGCAGCCGACGCGCTCGGCGCCGGCGTGTCGCTGCTCAACGTGACGGTGGGCTCGCGTGGCGTGATCTACGTCGCACGACCGGGCTTCGAGTCGGTGAGGGACCTCCGCCGCGACGACCCGGCGGCTGCGGGAGCGGGCACGGCAGTGCGCACCGAGATCGTCGCCGCACCAATCGTTGACGCCGTCGACCCCACGGGGTGCGGCGATGTATTCGGCGCCACCTGCGCGGCGCGGCTGTTCGGTGGCGACACTGTCGGTGAGGCGCTGCGACGCGCCAATGCCGCGGCGGCGCGCAACGCCACCTTCCGCGGTGCCACCGGTCTCTCCCATCACCTGCGCGGCAGCCTGGTGCCGGCCTGATGCGCATCGTCGATGTTCCCGGGAGCCTTGATGACCGGACGATCGATCAGTTCGCCGCGTCGGTCGGTGCGTGGCCGCCCGACGACCGCCTGCTGGTCGATGCGCGTGCGACCCAGTTCGCCTCGCCGGCCGGATTCACCGCACTGCTCACACTTGGACAGGCGGTGGCGGAAGCGGCGGGGCCGCGCCCGCTGCTGCACCTCCCGACATCGGACAACGTGTCGTCATACTGGGCCAAGGCGGGATTGCTCGAGCATGCGGCCGACTATTTCGAGCTGCACGGCAAGGTGCCCCGCCGCCGGCGCGCAGAGGACAGCGACGTCCTGCTCCCGGTTCGACCGGTCCGGGAGCAGCTCGACGTGCACGCGATCATCGACGGCATCAACGACAAGATCACCCAGATGCTCACCGAGCAGTTGCACCACGAGGCGAGCTTCATCGGCGGCTTCAGTCAGTCCCTTTCGGAGGTCTGCCAGAACGTCGTCGAGCACGCCGGCACCGGAGGGTGGGTCGCCGCCCACACCTACCTCTTCCGTCAGCGCCTCGGTCGCAACGTTGCCGTGATTTCGGTGAGCGACGCCGGGATCGGGTTCCGACGCAGCTTCGAGGGACTGCATGCGCGGCAGCTTGGCGACCGCTGGACCGATGGCGCCGCCATCGAGGCTGCGCTCATCCATGGCCAGTCACGCTTTCGCGACCCCGGCCGCGGACAGGGCCTGATGGCCGTCAAGCGTTTCGTCAGCAAGTGGAACAGCAAGGTCTCGGTGCGGAGTGGCACCGCACGCGTTGCGATCGGGCCGAGGAACTGGGACGACGAGGATCCGCGAACCGACGACCTGGCGTGGTTCCCGGGATCGCAGCTCACGATCGTGATCCCTGCGAAGGCTGGCGGATCGTGATCGCGCACATCCGCCTCGACGCGATGATCCTCCAGACAGTTGCGCGTCCCTACCGCGATCTGGTCACGCGCCCGACCGGGCGCGCCGTGCGACGGCAGGTCATGAACGTCCTGCAGGAGGCGGCGAACCATGACGCGCTGCTCGACTTCAGTGACATCGGCGTGGTCGATTTCTCCTGCGCCGACGAGATCGTCGCCAAGCTGCTCACCGGGGCTGACGGGGTGGGGGTGACCCGGATCGTGCTGCGCGGGCTGAGCGACAGCCATGTCGAGGCGATCGAGCAAGTGCTCCAGCACCACGGGCTGGTGGTGGTGGCAATCTGCGCCGGCAATCCGGCGCCCCGCTTGCTGGGGCAGGTCAATGACGACGATCGCGCGGCCTTTCACGCCCTGATCGCAGCCGGGCGCAGCGGCCCCGAGCCCGTCGCGACCGCCCTGGCGTGGTCGGTGGAACGCGCTCGCCAGGCGCTGAACACACTCGTCGGGCGACGCTGCCTGCTCGCCCATCCCGATGCCACCTTCGAGCTCGGAGTGGTCGCATGACGCCCCGCCCAGGTCTCTCCACGATCTCGATCCATGGTCGTGCGCGCCGGGGAGCCGATTGGTCACCCGTGACCGCGCCGGTATACCAGACGAGCACCTTCCGAAATCCCGTTGGTGGCGACGACGAGGTGCTGTACACGCGCTACGGCAACAACCCCAACCAGACGGAACTCGCGGCAAAGTACGCGCTGCTGGAGGGCGCCGAGCAGGCCGTGTTCATGGCGAGCGGAATGGCCGCGACGGCCCTCGCGCACCTGGCGGTGCTGAGGCCGGGGGACCACTTCATCTCGTCGCGGTGGATCTACGGCGGGACCCGGGTCCTGTTCGACGGTGAATTCGCTCGCCACGGCATCGAGGTGAGCTATGTCGATCCCGATCGCCCTCGTGACTGGCGGAAGGCGCTGCGCAAGAACACCCGCGCGGTGTTCGTGGAGGCACTCACCAATCCGCTCATGCGGGTGGTCGATGTCCCCGCGATCGCGAAGGTGACCCACGACCAGGGAGTTGCGCTTCTGGTCGATGGAACTTTCTGCTCGCCGATCAACTTCCGGCCTCTGGAGCACGGCGCCGATATCGTGATCACGAGCGCGACGAAGTACCTCAACGGGCACAGCGACGTGATCGCGGGGGCCGTGGCGGGCACCACCTCGATCATCGAGGAGGTCACCCGGCTGATGCGAACCTGGGGACCCGCCATCGACCCGCACGCCGCGTGGCTGACCGAGCGCGGCCTGAAAACGCTGGCGCTGCGTGTCGAGCGGTGCAACGCCAACGCGCAGGCTGTCGCGGAATGGGCCATCGACCGCCCGGAGTTCTCGGCGGTCCATTATCCCGGGCTGAAGAACCATCCCGACCATCGGGTGGCGAGTCGCCTCCTCAATGGGTACGGCGGGATGGTCGGGTTGGTGCTCGCGGGGGGGGCACCCGCCGCGCAACGATTCTGTGCGCACCTGCGCATGGTTTCGCACGCACCGTCGCTCGGGGGCGTCGAATCGCTGGTATCCGAGCCTCGGCTCACCTCGCACAAGGCGCTGACCGCGGAGGAACGCGTGGCGCAGGGCGTACCCGACGGCTTCATCCGCCTGTCCTGTGGCTGCGAGAACGCCGAGGACATCATCGCCGACCTCGCGGGCGCGTTGTAACCGCACCCGGCGCGGTGTGCCCGTCATTCCGCGCCTCGTGTATCTTCCAGTCGTGATCCGATTCACCAAGGTATCCAAGCGGTATCCGACCGGCACCGGTCCTGCGGTCGAGGCGATGACGTTCCACGTCGGTCGCGGGGAATTCGTCTTCCTCACCGGGCATTCCGGCGCCGGCAAATCCACCGTCCTGAAGTTGATGTACGGCGAGGAGCGCCCCACCGAGGGCGACGTGCGAGTGTCCGGCTTCGGCGTGGGCCATCTCGGTCGAGACGAACTCCCCAGGCTCCGCCGCCGCCTCGGCATCGTCTTTCAGGATTTCCGGTTGCTCGAGGATCGCACCGCCGCCGAGAACGTCGCCTTCGCGCTCGAGGCCACGGGATCCCGTGCAGACGTGATTCCCCAGCGCGTCGCACGGGTGCTCGAGCAGGTCGGGCTCGCGAACAAGTCGGAGTCATTCCCCCGTGAACTCTCCGGGGGCGAGCAGCAGCGGGTCGCGATCGCGCGTGCCCTCGTGAATGACCCGCCAGTCCTGCTCGCCGACGAACCGACCGGCAACCTCGACGAACGCGCCACCCGCGGCGTGTTCGCCCTCCTCACCGATATCAACGCCGCCGGCACGGTCGTCGTGATGGCGACGCACGATCTCGACCTCGTGCGGCACGCCGCGCGGCGCACGCTCGAGATGCGCGATGGCCGGCTGGTGTACGACAGCAGCGCCGACGCCGGGGTCGACCCATGAACCTGCTCTGGCGCGAGGCACTGCTGGCGTTCCGCCGCACCCGCACGCTCTCGGCGCTGTCGGTCACCACCATCGCCTTTGCCCTTTTCGTCAGCGGACTGTTCGGGCTCGTCGCGCTCAACATGCGTGCGGCGATCTCGCGGGTTGAGGAGCGCGTCGAGGTGATCGCGTTCGTGCACCGCGGCACGCCGACCCAGACCCTCACGGTGGCGGGTCAGGACATCGCTGCATTCCCCGAGGTGCTCACGGTCAGCTACGTCTCGGAGGAGGATGCCCTCGAGCGCGCCCGCGCCGAGCTGGTGGAGTTCGAGGACGCGTACAAGGACCTCGAGGTGAACCCGCTCCCGGCCTCGCTGGAGCTTCGGCTCAAGCCGGGGTTCCGCGACGCGGCCAGTGCGGGCAACGTCGCCGAACGGCTCCGGAGCTTCGAGTTCGTGGAGGACGTGCGTTACGGCGAGGATTGGGTGCACCGTCTCGATACGCTCCGCAAGATGGCCGCGCTGATCGGACTCGGCATCGGGCTCGCCTTCGCCCTCGTGTCGATCGTCATCATCGGCGTGACGATCCGGATGACGGTGTTGCAGCGAGCGCGCGAGATCCAGATCATGCGGCTCGTGGGCGCCACCGACTGGTTCATCCGCGGTCCGTTTCTTCTCGAGGGCGCGATCAAGGGATTTCTTGGCGGGCTCATCGCCGTCGGACTCTGCGCCGCAGTGTTCGGGGCGTTCCGTGCCCAGAGTATCGCCCTCGGCACCGGCCTCCTCTTCTTCGGCCCGGCGCAGGCCGTGCTGCTGCTGATCTTCGGCGTCCTGCTCGGCTTCGGCGGTTCGCTGTTCAGCGTCGGGCGCCACCTGCGAAATGTGTAGCGCCGGGGGCGCACCGACGCGGTCGCGGTTCCGCACCGCGCTGGTCGCCCTCGCGCTCGCCAGTATGGTGTCGGTGGTCACCGCACCGCGGGTCACCGCCCAGCAGACCGAGATGGAGAAGTCGCGCCAGCGCCTGGACGAGATCCGTCGCGAACGCGAACGGCTGAGGAGCCAGCAGCAGCGGCTGTCCGGACAACTCACTGACGCCGGGGCAGCGCTCCGCAACATCGAGCGGCAGCGACAGGCAACCAACCGCCTCGTCAACGAGATCGAGCAGCAGATCGGTGGGCTGGGCTCCCAGCTCGAGCGTTCGGCCGCCGAACTCGCGCTGGCGCAGGACAACCTCGTCGAGCGGCGCGCAGTGCTACGGCGCCGGCTCACCGACATCTACAAGCGCGGCCCGCTCTACACCTTTCAGGTGCTGCTCGCGGCCGAGTCGTTCGGCGACCTCCTCACGCGGTACAAGTATCTCTTCCTCACCTCGCGTCAGGATCGCGACCTGATGGAGGACGTCGAGCAGCTCACCACCCGTGTCCAGCGCGAGCGCAACACGCTGTTGGGGATTCGCGGCGAACTCGACCGGCGGCGCGAGGAACGTGAGGCCGAGCTTGAGCGGTATTCGCGGCTCGCGGAGGAACGCCAGACGCAGCTCACCACGTTGGGACGGCGATCGACCCAGACCCGCCAGCAGATCACCGCCCTGGAGCGTGACGAGGCGCGACTCAACACGGTGCTGGCCGAGCTCGCCAGGCGGGCAACTGCGGCGCGCGCTGCACGGG
>JACDBX010000054.1 GCA_013694695.1 Gemmatimonadales bacterium
CACATGCACTACTCAGGAGCCCCGATGCGCTCGATCCACAATGCCCTCGCCGGTGTCCTGGCAGTCGCCGCGTGCGCGCCCTCGACATCAGGACCGCGGCCTGACCCGGCGCCGCTCCCGGCCGCACCCGACCGGACCAGCGCGTCGACTGCGATCACGCTGCGACGCGACTGGACCACGACCGTGACAGTGGAACGGGAAGACTCGATCGTGATCACTCTTCCCGATGGCTCCCGGCAGGTGCAGCGGCAGGGACGCACCGCGCATTTCACGATGTCACTTGCACCCGGTACGGTCAGGGTGAAGCTCAACGACCTCGTCCTGCGCCCCTCGCTCGGCAACGAGGCCACCGAGGTGATCGGCACCACCTGGACCGGACGGGTGGGCGCCTCCGGTACGATCACAAACCTCCAGGCATCACGCAACACCACGCTCGGCGATGACATCAGCAATGTGGTGCGCGCCTTCCTGCCACGCCTCCCCGATGGCCGGGCCGTGCCCGGCGCCCGGTGGGCCGATTCGTCCGAGGGAGCAGTGCGAGTGGAGATCTTCCGCGCCAACGAACACCGGACAACTGAGTGGAGCGCCGGGCAACGCACCGAACGCAACGGCATCCAGGTGCTAGCCGTCCGGTCGCGCGAGGAATTCGAGCAGCTCGGACGCGGCAACCAGGCTGGGCGGGAGCTGACCATGACGGCGCAGGGCCGACGCACTGCCACGTACTACTTGACACTCGATGGTCGCGTCGACGCCGCGACGCTGCAGGACTCGGTCGCGAAGTTCATCACCATCGCCGACACCAGGCAGAGCATCCCGACGATGCAGTTCGCGCGCACCGCCATCCAGTACGGCACACCGGCGGCGCGTGGACCACGCTGAAGCACCGCCAGAACAACCCAAGCCGCGGCGTATCCGTCGCGTATTGGGGGTGCTGGCGGCGCTCGCTGTGGTGTGGCTCTTCTTCCTCTGGCCGCCACCCGTCTGGTACAACGTTGCCTGGCCCCAGGAAACCGCGTTCCAGGCGATGCGTCGCCACGCCGACCCCGCTGCTGCCGCCGATCGCCAATACAAACCCGTTCCGCTTTCGGCCATCGCACCCGCGATGCGCCGCGCGGTACTGGTGAGCGAGGATCACCGCTTCTACGAACACGACGGCTTCGATCTGCTGGAAATGCGGAAGGCGCTGGGTTATCCGCGCGACTCGTTTGACATCGTCGATGCTCGCGACCGGCGTGACCTGGCGCGCGCGGTGCGCCGCACTCTCGCCAGCGATCGCGAGATGAGAGGTGCCAGCACCATCACCCAGCAGCTCGCGAAGAATCTCTATCTCTCGCCGTCACGCAACCCGCTCCGCAAGGTGAAAGAGGCGGTCACCGCCGCGCGCATGGAGCTCTGGCTCAGCAAGGATCGGATCCTCGAGCTCTACCTCAACACGGCGGAGTTCGGCGAGGAAATCTGGGGCGTCGAGGCAGCGAGCCAGGCATACTTCGGGAAGAGCGCTGCGCGACTCACCCGCGGAGAGGCCGCGGCGCTTGCGGCCACGCTGCCCCACCCCAGAACAAGCAACCCGGCATATCAGCCGGGTCGAATGCGGTGGAAGCAGAATTGGATCTTGCGGAGGATGTAGGGTTACGGTTGATGGTTGATGGTTGATGGCTTATGGCTCCTCATCAACATCTCGCCGACAAATCCCGCTCACCCACCGGGTTCACCTTCAGCCGCTCAGCCCGGTTCGCCACCGTCCGCGCGATCTCCTCGACAAACCGCCCGACCCGCGCGCCGTGCACGTAGTCGATGTACTGCGGCTCGTCGGTCGGCTGGTGGTAGTCCACCGCGTAGCCAAGCGAGAAGTAGGTGACCGGAATCGCGAACCGGAAATAGCTCACCTGGTCGCTGCGGCAGAAACGGTTGAGGGCGTTGGTGCGGTCCCACGAGTAATCGATCACCATCGGCTCGCTGCGCACCGCGTTGAGCGAGTCGATCACGTCGCCGAATTCCGCCGAGAGACGGCGGCTGCCGAGCATCTGGACAGAGGCGGGACCGCCGAAGCGGACGTCGGTCACGCGGCCCTTGCCGAGCATGTCCATGTTGTGCGCGGCGACAATCGAATCGCGCGGCAGCGTCGGGTGGTCGGTCCACCACATTGAACCGAGGAGGCCCTTCTCCTCGGCGGTGTGCGAGATGAAGATCATCGACCGCTTCGGCGCCGGCTGAGACGCCATCCGCTCGGCGATCTCCAGCAGCACTACGGTGCCCGAGCCATCATCATCGGCGCCGTTGTTCACGCTGTCCGCGCGGGCCGGCCGAACCTTGCGGGCCCCGGCGATCAGGTCGTTGATCTGCTTCCACTGCGCCGGCGTCACCGATTCCATCGACACGCGATCGTTGGCGCCCTGCGGCCGCATCACCTTGTTGAATGCGCGAAGCGAGTCGTGCTCCGGCATCACGCTGCCGCGCACCATCCCGACATGGTCGTTGTGCGCGCCGATCAGGACGTACTGGTGGTGCAGCACTGGATCGGAACCCGGCAGCACGCCGATCACGTTGCGCGCCGGATACTCGGGCGCGGTGTACTCGTAGGTCCAGGCGCCCGTCACCGCCTTGCCCGCGGTGCCAGGGGCAAGCTGGTCGAGCGGCGTGTCGAAGAGTGTGGCCGCTGCCGCGGGAGTGATCGAGGCGGCAGCAGTGTTTCCCGGCACGGTGGGCATCAACCCGTTGCGGCCAGTGATCGCGATGCGAGTCGAGAGCTCGCCCACCAGGAGGATCGCTGCCGCGCCCGCTTCGCTGGCGCGGTAGTCACGCGGCGCCGGGGTGTTGGCCGGCCGCGGACCAGCGGGGGCGGCGGGGGCAAACACGACGATCTTTCCGCGCACCATCGCTGGCGTGAGCGTCACCGTCGAGTCCATCCAGCGACCACCGTACACCACGGCATCGTTGCTGGCGCCAAACGTTCCGGCGAGCTGCAGCGCTGCTGACGGGATCACCGGCATCCAGTCGGTGCCGAGCTGGAGTGCGGTGCCGGCGGCAATGAGCCGGACCTTGGTGCTGTCGTAGCGGAGCTGCCCGTACTGGATTTCCTGAAAGTACGTCCCGTTCTCGCCTGCCGGCACCAGCCCGATCCGCTTGTACTCACGCGCGATGTATTCGGTGGCCTTCCAGTTGCCAAGCGTCCCGGCTTCGCGACCCATCATCGAATCATCGGCAAACTGGTAGAGCCGGGCGCGGAGGTCGTCCGCAGTGATCTCGGGCTTGGTGGCGCGCGCGGTGAAGGTGCGCACACCCTCGTCGGGCCAGAAGATCTTCGAGGTGGGCGACCTCCCCTGGGCAGCAAGCGGAGTGGTGAGAACGGCGAGTAGCAGAACTGAGCTACGAATCACGGTGTGGCTCCGGATGAGCGGGGCGATTGTCGGCAGATCGGCCGGTCGGCGATACGCGACTACCTACGCCGACCACGCGGAGTTCGATTCAGCGGAGATGCCCACGCAACGCACGACGCAGCCAACGACCGACGACTAACGACTAATCCAGCAACCGCAGCGGCATCACCAGTGTCATGTATGCAGCCGGATCGTCCCAGCCAACCGGCTCCACGGTGGCAGCGCGCTCGGGAGCCTTGAACGTCAGGCGCACTTCCTCGGTGGGCATGTACTTCAGCACCTCGAGGAGGTAGTTCGCGTTGAAGCCGATGTCGAGCGGCTCGCCCTCGTAGGAAACCGTGATTTCCTCCTGCGCCTCGCCCAGGTCGGGCGTGGTCACGGACAGCTTGCACGACCCGTCGGTGAACGACATCCGGATCCGGTGCGTCTGATCCGACGCCACGATGCTCATCCGGCGCAGCGCCGCGATAAGCGACGCCTTCTCGGCGGTCGCGGCCTTGTCGTTCTCGCGCGGGATCACCTGCTCGTAGTTGGGGTACGGCCCCTCGATGAGCCGAGTGAAGACCTGGGTGGTGGCCGACCGGAAGGCGAGGTGGTTCTCGCTCCGACCGATCTCGATCTCGTCGTCGGGGCCGAAGAGCTTGCGCACCTGTTCCAGCGCCTTGGGCGGCACGATCAACTCGCCCTGCTGGCTCGCGGCACCTTGCAACGGGATTTCCATCTTGGCCAGACGATGGCCGTTGGTGGCCACCATGCGCATCCTGTCGGCCAGGAGCTGCCACAGGACACCGTTGAGGATCGGACGGCTCTCCTCGGTGCTTGCTGCGAACGCAACGTGCGCCACGAGCTTCTGGAGGTCGCGGGCAGTGGTCTTTGATGCGCCGTCGAAGGCAACCTGCGGGAATGCCGGGAATTCTTCCTTGGGGAGACCGAGAAGCTTGAACTTGGAGCGACCGCATTCGATCGTGACCCGCTGCTCACCCTGGGTTGTGACCCGGATCCCGGCACTCGGCAGCTCACGCACCAGCTCCAGCAACTTGCGCGCTGGCAGCGTGATGGCGCCTTCCTGATCGACCGACGCCGGCACCGTCGTGCCCACGGCGATGTCCAGGTCGGTTCCGGAGAGGCGCAGCCCGTCCTTGACGGCCTCGAGGAGGATGTTGGCCAACACGGGCAGGGTCGTCTTGGTGGGCACCGCTGCGGTCACGGCGTTGAGTCCCTCCAGGAGTTGTTCCCGCGTGATCGTGAACTTCATCAGCTTCCCCGGATTGCTAAAGGCACTACGACGTACAGTGATTTATAGACTAGTAGCAGTAGTAGAGGGCCGGAAAATGTGGACCAGCTCCACAACATGCGACCCCGCAACACCCTGCGCGATTCCGGGTGCGTGGAGACCGGGTGGACGTTGTCGAGATCGCCGCCGATTCCCCACGAATACTCCCGCCTGCCAACGTCGTCCACGTTGCGTTGCACACACTGTGGATCAGACTGTGAGCAATTCCTGTCGCGCCGATTCCACACGCTCCCGGAACTGCCGATCCCGCGACAACTGCGACTGCACCTTGTCAACACTGTGAATCACGGTCGAGTGATCGCGCCCGCCAAAGGCCTGCCCGATCTCGACCAGCTGCATCTGCAACAACTCGCGCGCCAGGAACATCGCGATCTGCCTGGGGACGGTGAGCGTCTTGATCCGCGCCTTCGACCGCAGCCCCTCAGGGGTCACTCCCCAGCGGCGCGCGACCACTTCCTGCACCTTCTCGATCGTCGGCATCAGCCGCGGACGCGCCTCGGCGTCATCGCTCGGCCGGATCTTGTCGGCCAGTGCCTCGCGGGCCAGGTCGATCGAGATCTCCCGGTGCCGCAGCGATGCATAGAGGAGGAGCTTGATGATGCACCCCTCCAGCTCCCGGACGTTCGACTTCACGCTCTCGGCGATGAACCGGAGCACATCGTCGGGAATCGTGGTCTCGAGGTGATCCTGCTCCTGCTTCTTGCGGAGGATCGCGATCCGGTGCTCGAGGTCGGGCTGCTTGACGTCGGCCACCATCCCCCACTCGAAGCGGGAGACAAGGCGCGACTCGAGCCCCGGGATCTCCTTCGGAGGGCGATCCGAGGTCAGGACGATCTGCTTCCCACCCTCGTAGAGGGCGTTGAAGGTATGGAAGAACTCTTCCTGGGTCGCCTCCTTCCCCTCCAACCAGTGCACGTCGTCGACGAGAAAAAGGTCGACATCGCTCCGATAGCGCCGCCGGAGTTCCGGCATGGTGCGCGAATGGATCGACTCGATCACCTCGTTGATGAACTGCTCGGCGCCGATGTACAGGACCCGTGTGCTGGGCGTGCGCGCCACCACCTCGTGCGCGATCGCCTGCATGAGGTGGGTCTTGCCGAGGCCAGTTGGCCCGTAGATGAAAAACGGGTTGTACTGCTTGCCGGGCGCCTCGGCGACAGCGTGCGCGGCGGCGGCGGCGAGCTCGTTCGACTTGCCGATCACGAAGGCGTTGAAGGCGTAGCGACCGTTCAGAGGCTGGGCGCTGGGATTCACCGCAACAGCAGGCGTGGCGCTCGTTTCCGCCGGGGCGGAGGGGACGAACAAGTCCATCTGCGGCCGTTTCTGCCGCTCGCCGCTCACGTGGAAGACGACCTTCACCGGCTCGCCCGCGATGTCGGATGCGAGCGATCCGAGCATTTCTGCGTGCTTCTCCTCGTTCCACCGCTTGGCGAAGTCATCGGGGGCCCCTACGACGAGGCTGCCGTCCTCGAACGAGATCGCCTCGTTCGGTGCCAGCCAGCTCTGCCACGTGGGGTCGGGGAGCACCCTGCGCGCCCCGTCCAGTACCCGTTTCCAAAGCTCTTTGGCAGACAGCGGCATTCGTTTGGATTCACGGGATGACAACGTGGGCGACGGCAGGACCAAGGGACGCCGATTCTACGGCCCGCATGTGGAAAAGTCAAACCTTGACTGTTGGCCTTGACCGCTGGCATGGGGACGCCCTATTTTTTCGGGCTAGTTTCCAGGGAGCAGATCGAGATGATGCCGACGTACAAGCCGCGCAACAAGCGCCGCTCAGCAAAGCACGGGTTCCGTACCCGGATGGAAGACCGATGGGGCCGCGCCGTGCTGGCCCGCCGTCGCAAGAAGGGGCGCAAGCGCCTGACAGTGGCGATCGGCTCCAAGCACGCCCGCGCCTGACCACGGACGAGCGCTTCCCGCGCTCGTCCCGGCTCGTTGGCGGGCCTGATGTGCGACGCGTGCTCCATTCGGGGCAGCGGGCCCGCCGAACCCACATTGACATATCCTGGCTGGCCGGTACGGCTGCGCAGCCGCGCATGGGACTGGTTGTCCCCCGATTCCGGCACACCGCCCCGGAGCGCAACCGGCTTCGCCGACGCCTCAAGGAGATCTGGCGGCGCGACCTTCAGCACGCCGTCCCCCTCCTCGACGTCGTGATCCGGACCCGCCGCGAAACTTACCGCGTGCCGTTTGCGGCGCTCCGTGCCGACCTCCTTGCGTGGCGGGACGCGGTGGCGTGAATGCCGAGCAACGTTGCACGCGTTCCAGCGCGATTTCTCGCCCTCGTAATTCGTGGCTACCAGCGTTTCATTTCGCCGGCGCTTCCCCCAGCGTGCCGGTTCTCCCCGACGTGCTCGCAGTACGCACTCGAGGCGATCACGCGGCACGGGGCGTTGCGCGGGGCGTGGCTGGGCTTGCGCCGCATCGCCCGGTGTCATCCGTGGAATCCGGGTGGCTACGATCCGGTACCCTGACCATGAGTGATGCGTGACCGACCGTCGTCCCCTGCTCGCCATTGCCCTGATCCTGATGATCGCGATCGTCCCCGGTTTCCTGGGGAATCGGTCGCGCACCGCCCCGATCGTGGCCGACAGCACCGCCGTGATCGATGTGCCCATGGCGACTACACCGCTGGCAGCCGACAGCGGGATTGCGGTTGCCGACAGTGCAACGGCGGACACCGCCGCCGTCGACACTCTCGCCGCGCTTCCATCCATTCCCGAGGACACCGTCGTGGTGCGCTCGGCGCTCTACCGGTACGCGATCTCGACCCGCGGTGGTCGCGTCGTGTCGAGCCGGTTCCTGCGCTATCGCTCGATGCGCGCCGGCGACACCACCAGCGCAGGGGCGCGCGACACCCTCGAGTTGCTACCGACCGACTCGCGGATGCTCGCCAGCGAACTCCGGATCGGCGAGCGCACCGTGAGCCTCGACCGCGCCACGTTCGTGGCCAGCAGTGATTCGATCCAGGTGGGCAGCGAGCCGGCAACGGTCACTCTCACCGGCCAGGCCGATGGCGTCGGGGTTGCGCTGACCTACACGTTCGCCCCCGACGACTACCGGATCCGGGTCGATGCGCGATTCACGGGAATCGGGAGCAACGGCGCCACGATGTACGTGGCGCTTGGCAGCGGTTTTCGCGATACCGAGGCGAAGCCGGTCGAGAACAACAACGAGAAGGGCGTCGTCACCAAGCAGGCTGACACCGAACTCACCCGGTTCAGCTCGCTCGACCGAGGGTCCACCCGTACCGTCGCCGGACCGTTCGAGTGGGTCGCGGTGAAGTCGAAGTATTTCGTGGCGGGTCTCTTTGCATACGACTCCACCGCGAGCGGGGTCACCGGCAACATCGGCGGGGTGATCTCGCAGGTGCTCGATACCCTCAAGAACCCGGTGAATGTGGCCGTGACCACCTCGGTGACCGTGCCGGCCACCGGAGTCACCGGCTGGACGCTCTATCTCGGGCCGATGGAGTACGACCGCCTCACCGCGATGGGGCGCGACTTCGACGACGTCAACCCGTACGGCTGGCCGGTGGTGCGAACCGTGATCCGGCCGTTCGCGGTGGCGATCCGCGGTGTCTTCGTCTGGATGCACGAGACGCTGAACGTGGGCTACGGACTGGTGATCGTCCTCTTCGGCATCCTGGTGCGAATTCTCCTCTGGCCGCTGAACCAGAAGGCGATGCGATCGATGACGGCGATGCAGGCGATCCAGCCCGAGATCAAGGCAATGCAGGAGCGGTACAAGGACGAGCCGCAGAAGCAGCAACAGGAAATGTTCAAGCTGTACAAGACGCACAACGTCAATCCGTTCGGTGGTTGCTGGCCTATGCTGCTCCCGTATCCGCTGCTGGTGGCGGTGTTCTTCGTGCTGGCCAATACCATCGAGCTGCGCGGCGTCTCGTTCCTGTGGATGCCCGACCTTTCGCGCGGCGATCCGCTGTACATCATCCCGGTGATCATGGCGGTGTCGATGTTCGCGCTGTCGAAGATCGGCATGATCGGGATCCCGCCGAACCCGCAGGCGACAATGATGGCCTACGCGATGCCGGTGATGATGCTGGTGTTCTTTGCCAACTTCGCCTCGGGGCTCAACCTGTACTATGCCGTCCAGAACCTGGCGTCGTTGCCCCAGCAGTGGCTGATCATGAAGGAGCGAAAGAAGCTCACGGCGGCCCGCACGGCGCCGGTGGTGGTCAACACCAAGTCGAAGGCCGGGAGGCGAACGCGGTAGCGCACACCCCCGCCGGCGATGACACCATCGTCGCGCTCGCTACGCCGCCAGGACGTGGCGCCCTCGCCTTGGTACGCCTCGCTGGCCCCGGGGCATTCGCGTTGGCGGCCAAATTGGCGCCTGGCTTTGACGCCAGCCGCGCCCGGGAGGCCCGACTCCTCTCGCTTCATGACGAGGCTGGCGAACTGATCGACCGGGCGGTGGTCACCGCCTTCGTGGCGCCCCACAGTTACAGCGGCGAGGACACCGTGGAGTTGTCGACCCACGGCGGCACCCTCGTACCCGCCCGCACCGTGGCCGCACTCCTGGCGGCTGGCGCTCGCCTCGCGCTGCCGGGAGAGTTCTCCCGGCGGGCTGTCCTCAATGGACGGCTTGATGTGTTGCAGGCCGAGGCGGTGAACGACCTGATCGATGCCACCGCTCCCGCGCAGGCGCGGCAGGCACTGAGGCAACTCGACGGAGCCACGTCCCGCAGGGTGGCCGAGTTACGGGACTGCGTGATCGCGGCCTCGGCGCTGCTGGCGTACGCAATCGACTTCCCCGAGGAAGACGACGGACCTATCGATCCCTCGAGAATCCGCGACACCGTCGCGGAGTTGCAAATACAACTCACATCGTTGATCCAGTCGTATAACCCAGGCGAGCGGGTGCGCCGTGGCGCGCTCGTGGTGCTGTCGGGTGCGCCCAACGTCGGCAAGTCGTCGTTGTTCAATGCACTGCTTGGGCGAACCAGGGCGATCGTGTCAGAGTTACCGGGGACGACACGCGACGCGGTGCAAGCCGAGATCGCGTTCGACGGATGGCCGATAACGCTGGTCGATACTGCCGGGATCCGGGGCGGCGCTGAATCAGTCGAGGAGATGGGAATCGGGATGACACTGGAGTACGTCGACCGCGCCGATCTGGTGGTTTGGTGTAGCGATACGGCAGAAAAGCAGTTGTTAAGCGAACATTCATTTCCGCAAGTTGGGGGCTGTTTGCGTGTTGCGACCAAGTCCGACATCGCCCCGGGCACGCCCGACGCTGATGTCGCTGTATCGGTGGTAACCGGCGAGGGGCTGGCGGCCCTTCGGGGCCTGGTCGTGGCGCGACTCTTCGAAACGGGCTACACCGACCCTTCGGCGCCGATGCTCACCCGTTCCCGTCATCGGGTTGCGGCTGCGGCTGCCGCCCGCGACCTCATCGCCGCCACCGCAGAGCTTGAGCGAGGCGAACCGGTGCTCGCTGCCCAGGCGCTCGCTCGCGCGTCCGACTCGTTGGGCGACATCATCGGCCGAGTCGACCAGGAGGACGTGCTGGCCCAGGTCTTCTCGGCGTTCTGCGTCGGAAAATGACGGGTCGAGATCGGTTCAGCTTGACCTCCCTTCCCTGCCCGCGTTGCTTATGCCACCGCACGATTGCTCCCGCCCTCCCCTTCACCGGTACCCGCTGATGCGCGCTGCTGCCCTATTCCTCGCCACCGCTGTCGGGATCTCTGCTTGCGGCACCGACCTGTCGGGCCTCAAGTCCGAGGACGAATATCCCTACACCGTCAACCTGATCTTCCAGCTCGAACAGGACGCGTCGGTCGAGTGCCTGCCGCTCAACAGCCCGTGCCAGGTCCGGCTCAAGGGGAACATCACGTCGCGGTTCGGGATCCGGCTCGTTGATGCCCAGATCTACTCTCGCGCCGCGCCTGCCACGACGTTCTCGCCCCTGGTTCGCACCGATGCGAGTGGGATCTTCAACACCACGATTTCCCTTCCCCGGACCCCGACCGGACGATCGGTGACACTCTGCGCCGGTCCCACCCTCGAAGTGGCGCTCACCGGCGCCTGCCCGACGGTGACGATCCCCTGACGCACCGCTAGCTCGCCGCGCGCAACGCATCACGCAGGCCGAGCCGTTCGACGCGGCCCGCGGTCATGCGCCACGCGAGGTAGCGGCCAGCTCCATCCGGGAGCCGTCGGCCGGCGGAGCCCGACGCCTGGCTGCCAGCTCCGCGCACCAGCCATCGCAGCATCGGACCGAGTTCGCACCGATCCAGTTCGGGCGCAATCTGCGCCCTGAGCGCGCGTTCCTGCTGGCGCAGCTGCGCATACGCCCCGCGACTGACACCGAGCGCGAGGTGGGGTGGCGTCTGCGGTTCGACGGCGAGTGCGAGGTGGGTCGCGACGCCCTCCGAGTAGATCCACTCCGACAGCGGCACGTCGCGAGCCCGCTCCCATCGATCCCACTCCGTTCCCGTCGTCAGTTTGCTGGCGGAATCAGCGCTGCGCCATCGGGTGGCAAGCGCCATCCCGCGCGCGACGGCACTATGCAGCCGCCGCGCGCCCTCAGCACCGCCGCCGGCCAGTTCGGTGAACACCACCACGGTGGGGGGATTGGTGTGCGGGAGGACCTCGAGGAGGTCGCCCCGCGCGTCACCCGCGATCAGCACGACGTCACAGCCGATGTCGGCTCCGGCGGCGCCGGCGCGTTCCATCACGCCGGCAATGCGTTGTTGCGCGGCGCGTCCGGCAGAGCGTGCAGCGAGCAGGCGGAGCATCGGGCGGTCGGTGGCGAGGTCGAGAGTGGCGCGGTCGGGGGCATGCTGGCGGTGCAGGGAGCGGAGGAGGGAGGCGTGCTCCTGCTCGAATGCGCGGATCGCTGTTGTATCAGCGGTCTCGACGAGAGCGGCCCACGGTGAGACCAGGTCGCGCAGCACCCGTTAGTGCAGCTCGCCCTTGCGGCGGCGCGACACGCCGTCGAGAAAGCGTTGCTCGTCCTCGGTGAGCGACGCGATGCCGGCGGCGCTGATCTTGTCGAGCACCCGGTCGAGTTCAGCTGCCTCAAGCTCGGCGGGATCGGGTGCGGCGGCTGGCGTGGGCGCTGGTGCCCGGCGCGTCCGCAACTCGCCGTCGCCGCCGGCGTCATCCCGTTGGGGCACCGGAACTCGCCGTCGCATCGCCGGAAGACGTGGCGGTTCCATCGGATGGGAGATCCCCTGGAGCGCGAAGAAGAGCAGCGCCGATGCCATCCCGCCCAGGTGTGCGATGTGCGCAATGTTGTCGGCGCCCAGTATCGCACCGGCGACGTCGAGCACCGCGATGCCGACGATCAGGTGCTTTGCCTTGATCGGCATCGGCAGCGGGAAGATCATCATCTCCGCGTCGGGATACATCCGCGCGAAGGCGAAGGCCACGCCGAGCACGGCACCCGATGCACCGACGAAGGGAGCGACATGAATGCCGACCACCGTCGCGAGCAGCGAGACGATGGCGGCTCCGAGTCCGCAGTAGACATAGAACAGGATGAACACGGGGCTGCCGAGGCGGCGCTCGACCGGCGGCCCGAACACGAAGAGTGCCACCGAGTTGGCCAGCAGGTGCAGCAGGCCGCCGTGCACGAACATGTAGGTGAAGAATGACCAGGGAGCCGAAAGTGCTCTGGCGGGGTCGAACTCCACGGCCTGCGCGAGCACATCCGATGTGAGGAGTGTTTCCTGCAACAGCAACACGACTGCGTTGATCGCCAGCAGGCGACCAACCCAGGGGGTTATGCGGTTGAAGGGCGAATCGGACACAGTCAGCTTCCCGCGGTCAGGATGGTCGAGATGGCCCGGTCAGCGTCCGGTCCCGTCCAAGTTAACGTCGATCGAGCGGGCGTGGTTCGCACGCCCCAGCTCGCAGATCCGCTCGCAGAGCTCCGGAAACCCGATGCCCACCGCGGCGGCCGACTGCGGCATCAGCGAGGTCGCGGTCATCCCCGGGAGGGTATTGACCTCCAGGCAGAAGAGCCCCCCGTCGGGGGTCAACCGGAAGTCGACCCGGGAGTATCCGGCGAGCTTGAGCGCCCGGTGGGCGAGGAGCCCGAGGCGCTGCACTTCCCAAGCCAGCGTCTCCGGAATATCGGCGGGGAAGATCTCCTCCGACATCCCCGGGGTGTACTTGCACTCGTAGTCGAAAAGGGCGTGCTGCGGGATGATTTCGCCCACGGCCAGGGCCGTGTCGCCCAGGATGCCGACGGTGAGTTCTCGCCCCGGAACGAAGGTCTCGAGCATCACCTCGTCGTCATGTCGCGCCGCCTCGGCTATTGCCCCGTTGAGCCCGGCCGGGCCTTCGACCACGCTCAGCCCGACGGTCGATCCCTGTTTCGATGGCTTGACCACCACCGGCCATCCCAGCTCACGAGCCACCAGGTCGGCATCGATCGCTGGACCGTCGGGTTCGGGCGGCCACATCCGCCACGCCGCCGTGGGCACCCCAGAGCGGAGGAAGAGCCGCTTCGAGACGTCCTTGTCCATCGCCAGCCCTGAGCCGAGGGGGCTCGAGCCCGTGTAGGGGACGCCGGCGACCTCGAGAAGGTGCTGCAGGGTGCCATCCTCCCCCGTCCCTCCGTGCAGGCACAGGCAGGCCACGTCGGCACCCCTGACGCCCGGCTCCGTGAGCAGCCCGCCCAGGAGGATGTTGCGCTCGGCGACCCCCAGGGCAGCCACGTCGGGAGGCCGGGCGCCCACCCGGGTGCCGAGGAC
>JACDBX010000082.1 GCA_013694695.1 Gemmatimonadales bacterium
CTCCTGTGTCCCATCCCTGCTGGGCGGCGTCGTGTGAGGTAGACCAATGCCGTTGTTCCCGACTTCCCAGGACCAATCATGTTCCGCAGTCTTTCCATCCTTTCCGTTGCCGCCGTTCTCGTCGGATGCGGCGACAAGACCCAGGACCCCGTTCCTGATTCCACCGCGGCGACGATGACTCCTCCCGCCGCCGAAGCATCGGGCACTCCCAACGCCGAGATGCGGCAGATACTTGATACGCTGGGTGCACTCGGTGGGAAGCCGATCCCGACGCTCACCCCCGCCGAGGCTCGCCAGCAGCCGACACCCGCCGATGCGGTGACGCGAATCCTCCTGGCGCAGGGGAAGGACACTGCCAGCAGCGTGCTGGTACCGGGCGTGACGTCGCTTGATCGCACGATCCCGGGTCCGGCCGGCGCGCTGCCGGTGCGCATCTACACCCCCGATGGCGACGGACCGTTCCCGGTGATCGTCTACTACCACGGTGGCGGCTGGGTGATCGGCAACAAGGCTGTCTATGACGGTGGCGCGCGCGGTCTCTCGAAGGGCGCCAACGCGGTGGTGGTATCGGTCGACTATCGCCTTGCCCCCGAGCACAAGTTCCCGGCGCAGCACGACGACGCGCTGGCGACTTACCGCTGGGCGCTGGCGAATGCGGCAAGCATCAAGGGCGATCCGGCGCGCGTTGCGCTTGCCGGTGAGAGCGCCGGTGGCAACCTAGCCGTCGCGACGGCAGTGGCCGCCGTCGCGCAGAAGCTGCAACTGCCCACACATGTGCTGTCGGTGTATCCGATCGCGCAGGCTGACACGACCACGCCGTCCTATGTCCGCTTTGCCGATGCGAAGCCACTCAATCGTCCGATGATGGCGTGGTTCCTCAACCACACCGCTGGTGCGCCGGCCGATCTCGCCGACCCCAGGATCTCGCTCGTGGGCGCCAGTCTGGCGGGGTTGCCACCGGTGACGATCGTGAGCGCCGGCGTCGATCCGCTGCTCAGCGACGCCGACCAGCTCGAAACTGCGCTTCGCGCTGCCGGCGTGTCAGTGGAACGGCGCACCTGGGGTGGCGCCACGCACGAGTTCTTCGGGATGGCCGCCGTGCTGGCTGATGCCCGCGAGGCGCAGGCATTCGCCAGCGACCGCCTCAAGGCGTCGTTCGCTAACTAGCGCTGCCCGGGGGGGGCCGGCGGGCGTTAGATTCCCTCGCTCGGCGCCCCGGCACACCTGCGGGGCTGCACGCCGCTTCTCTACTCGTTGCTCCGCCGAAGGCCCGATGAACGTCCGACTCCGCAACAACATCGTCGTGCAGGGCGAGGGCGAGATGACACTCCTCTTTGCCCACGGCTTCGGCTGCGACCAGAGCATGTGGCGCCTCACCGAGCCCGCGTTCCGGGATCGGTACCGCACGGTGGTCTTCGATCTCGTGGGGAACGGGCGGTCGGATCTCGCCTCATATGACGCCGTCAAGTACGCCTCACTCCACGGGTATGCCTCGGACGTGATCGAGATCGCGGCGTCGGTGGCCGACACCCCGATCGTCTTCGTGGGTCACTCGGTGAGCGCCGTCATCGGGCTGCTGGCTGCCAACCAGGTGCCGGGGATGTTCATCGGCCAGGTCATGGTGTGCCCGTCACCGAGCTACATCGATGACGGCGACTATATAGGCGGCTTTTCGCAGGAGGACATCGACGGCCTCCTCGACACTCTCGACGACAATTACCTCGGTTGGTCGGCCAGCATGGCGCCGGTGATCATGGGCGCGCCGGACCAGCCCGAACTCAGCGACGAACTGGTCAACAGTTTCTGCCGCACTGATCCGGAGATCTCGCAGAAGTTTGCCCGCGTGACGTTCCTCTCGGATCATCGCGACGATGTCCTGAAGTGCACCGTCCCCACATTGATCCTGGAGTGCACCGATGACATCATCGCGCCACGGAGCGTCGGCCAGTTCATGCACGAGTCGATGCCGGGTAGCACGCTGGTCGCGATCGAGAACGTCGGGCACTGCCCGCAACTGAGTGCCCCGGGCCCAACGAACGCCGCGATAGACGCCTTCCTCGCTGGTCTCGCGCGCTAGCCGATGCCCCCGCCGCAAATCCCGGACGCCGATGCGCTGTACGACCATGCGGCCTGCGGGCTGGTGGTCACGGATACCGATGGGCTCATCCACCGCGCCAACGCGACTTTCTGCCGCTGGCTCGGCTTCGATTCCGCATCACTGGTCGGGCAGCGACGCATTCAGGACATGCTCACGGTCGGGGGCCGGATCTTCCATCAGACTCATTGGGCACCGATGCTGCAGATGCAGGGCTCGATCGCGGAGATGAAGCTCGACATCCTGTCGAGCAGCGGTCGCCCGATGCCAATGCTGTTCAATGTCATCCGTCGCGAATCCGATGGCCTGGTCTGGGATGAGATGTCGGCGATGGTGGTCAACGACCGCCAGGCGTACGAGCGCGCCCTGCTCACCGCGCGCAACGAGGCGCGCGCCGCGCACGATCGGCTGTCCATCGCCGACCAGCGGAAGGACGAATTCTTCGCCACGCTGGCGCACGAGTTGCGCAACCCGCTGGCACCGATCCGCAACGTGGTCGAGATCATGAGGCGGCTCTCTTCGAATGATCCAATACTCGCCCGGTCTTGCTCGATCCTCGAAGGACAGGTGGTGCAGCTCACCCGCCTCATCGACGACCTGCTGGAGGTCTCACGCCTCAACCACGGTAAGGTCAACTTGCGGATCGAGGCGGTGTCGGTGTCGGAGGCAATCGCGAGAGCCCTCGATGGTGCCCAACCGAACATCGAACGCGCCGGGCACGAGCTGGGATACGAACCGCCGTCGCCGGACCTCGTCGTCGCGGCCGACCCGGTGCGCATCACGCAAATGATCCTCAACCTCCTCAACAACGCGGCGAAGTACACCCCGGATGGAGGACGGATCACGATCGACGTCGAGGCGGCGCCCGATTCGGTTGCGATCACGATCACCGACACCGGGATCGGCATGACCTCCGATCAACTCCTCGGCGTCTTCGACATGTTCGCCCAGATTACGCCCGGGGTCCATCGCTCCGAGGGCGGGCTGGGCATCGGTCTGGCACTGGTACGTGGCCTCGTAGAGCGGCACGGTGGCAGCGTGTCGGCCCACAGCGATGGGCTCGGGAAGGGGAGCAGGTTCACCCTGGTGCTGCCGCGGGTAACCGAGCAGCAGGGCGATGATCGACCGGTTGAATGACTCTGGCTGGTGGGAGCCGGACAGTCCGGGCGGAACCCTGCGCTGATTGCAGGCGTTTTACTCTACTATGACCCGTCGCCTGTTCCTGCCGCTCCTGGCTTTCCTTGCCCTCGTCTCGTGCCGCGCCGGCCGCAACTATATCGACCCGATCGCCCCCCGCTGGGTTGGCCCGGCTCCCGCTGTTCCGACGGTCGCCTCCGATACGCTCCGCGTGGTCTCGTTCAACATCCAGTATGCCCGCAACATCGACAGCGCGCTCGCCGTGCTGGGCGATTCTGCACTGCGCGGCGCCGACATCGTCCTCCTCCAGGAGATGGATGCTGTCGGGACACAGCGGATCGCCGCGGCACTCCGCATGGGCTACGTGTACTACGCTGCGATCAGCGCACGACGCACCCACCGCGATTTCGGAAACGCGATCCTGTCGCGCTGGCCGATCGAGGAGGACGACAAGGTGATCCTCCCGCATCCCGCCCAGTTCGACGGCAGCCAGCGGATCGCTGCCGCCGCGACGATCCGTGCCGGTGGCCGGCGCGTCCGGGTCTACTCGACGCACTTCGGGACGATCGCCGACATCGGGCCGGACCGCCGCCGTGGCCAGCTCGACGCCATCATGCGGGACGCCGAACGCTACGACCACGTCATCATCGGCGGCGACATGAACTCCGGCAGCGTGGGCGAGCACGCCGTCGCATCCGGGTACGCGTGGCCCACGCCGGGGCTCCGGACCGCCCGTTTCGGTCTGCGCTACGATCATTTCTTCCTGCGCGGGCTTCACCTCGCCGGACCCGATGCCGTCGGGGTGGTCGAGGACGTGCGAGGCAGCAGCGACCACCGCCCCATCTGGGCATGGATCGTGACCGGGCCGTCCATCGGTTGACCCCTCGCCCCGGATGGGCGAAGCTTCGCCCAGTTCTTCCTTCCTACCGGGGCCGTTCCTGATGAGCAGCATCATCGAAGTGCTTGGTCGTGAGATTCTTGATTCCCGCGGCAATCCCACCGTCGAGGCCGAAGTCGTCACGGCGACCGGCTCCCGCGGGCGCGCTGCCGTACCCAGCGGTGCGTCCACCGGTGAACACGAAGCCGCCGAGCTCCGCGATGGCGATGCCGAACGATATGGCGGCAAGGGTGTCCTCCAGGCCGTGGCCAACATCAACGACGTGATCGGACCGCGCCTCGAGGGGATGAGCATCTTCGAGCAGATCGCGATCGATGCCGAGATGACCGATGCCGATGGCACCGACAACAAGTCGAATCTCGGCGCCAACGCAATCCTGGCGGTGTCGCTGGCCGCAGCGCGCGCCGCGGCGATGGAGGCCGACCTGCCGCTCTACCGCTACCTTGGCGGACCGATGGCGCGAGTGATGCCGGTGCCGATGATGAACATCCTCAACGGTGGTGCGCACGCCAGCAACAACGTCGATGCGCAGGAGTTCATGATCATCCCGGTGGGCGCCGACACCTTCCCTGAAGGTTTCCGGATGGGGGTGGAGGTGTTTCATGCACTCAAGCGAGTGCTGACCCTCAAGGGGCTGAGCACGGCGGTGGGCGATGAGGGCGGCTTCGCGCCGATGCTGCCCTCCAACGAGGCGGCACTCGACGCGGTGATGGAAGCGATCGAGGCAGCGGGCTACCGGCCCGGCGAGGACATTGCGATCGCGCTCGACGTGGCGGCCTCGGAGCTGCACGACGCCGGTGCGTACGTATTCAAGAAGGGCGACCAGTCGCGGCGCACCGCCGCCGAAATGGTCGCGCTGTATGAAGGATGGTGCGACCGCTACCCGATCGTGTCGATCGAGGACGGCCTCGACGAGAACGACTGGGACGGTTGGAAGCTGCTCACTGACGCGTTGGGCGATCGCTGCCAGCTCGTCGGCGACGATCTTTTCGTCACCAATGTCGATCGGCTGGGCGAGGGGATCGAACGCGGCTGCGGCAACGCGGTGCTGATCAAGGTCAACCAGATCGGGACGCTCACCGAGACCTTGCAGTGCATCGAGATGGCAAAGGCGAGCGCCTTCGGCGTGGTGATCTCGCACCGTTCGGGTGAGACCGAAGACACCTTCATTGCCGATCTCGCGGTGGCGACGGGTGCGGGGCAGATCAAGACCGGCAGCGCGTCGCGTTCCGATCGGGTGGCCAAGTACAACCAGCTCCTGCGGATCGACGAGGAACTGGGGCCGGTCGCGCATTATCCCGGGGCGGAGATGTATCCGCAGTGACGCGCGGACGCTGGCTCGCGGTGCTGGTGCTGATCGGTGCCGCGGTGCTCGCGTGGCGGGGCGGGATCTACTCGATGTCGGACTACTTCGCCCTCCAGCGCGCCGAGCGTGAGGCGCGCTCGGAGGTGCGCCGGCTGAGTCGCGAGGTCGATTCGCTCAAGCAGTTCCGGCACCTGCTGGAAACCGACCCGGCTACGCAGGAACGCGTGGCGCGAGAGCAGAAGGGAATGATCCGGCCGGGTGAACTGTCGTTCATCATCGAAACCGAACCAACGCCACCGGACACCACCCGGAAGCGGTGATCAATACACTGGGAGGTCGATCATGCAGATCCTGAGGATGACTGTCGTGCTGGCGATCGCCGGGGCGACGCCGCTGGCAGGGCAGGGGCGCGACTCGAAGGTCGGCGCTGCGAGCGGGCGCTACGCCACCGCCGTGCAGCTGGGTGAGAACAGTTGCGGGGCCGTGGCCGTGGCGTCGATGCCGACCGTGATCACCCACCGGCTGGGCGACACCACCATCACCCTGGCGCACGGGCCGCTCACGCATCACGCGGTGCTCAAGCCCAACGGAACCTTTCTGACCAGACCCATCAGGGTTGGGGCGGCGCCCGGCGAGGTGAGCACGGTGCAGGTGGCTGGCCGGTTCACGGCGCGTGGTTTCCTGGCGAGTGTCTCGGTCGACGTCACCGGCCCGCGGAAGTGCAGCTACATCGTGGAGTGGACAGGCACGCGCGAAGGCAGCTAGCAGCACCGCGTTGATATCGGAATCCCGCAGTCAGGGCCGGATGATCACCGACCGGGCGTTCCGTTTGGCGGTCCGGACCCCTATTTTCGCCACGGGCCCGCGGTTGGGCCCATGGCTGGGTAGCTCAGCTGGTTAGAGCACGGCACTCATAATGCCGGGGTCGCGGGTTCGAGTCCCGCCCCAGCTATACGGTCAACGCCGGGTGCAGGCATCACTGGACCACCCGCGGTTCAAATGGCACTCGTGGACTCCGCAGCCATTCCCCCCCCTGACTTTTTTCCGACCCCGACCACGAACGTGTGGGGTGAGCGCCGAGCCCGGGCGTCACCTGTCGTCAGGCATTAGATTGGAAGTTCCTGCGAGCGCTCCGCCCCCCGGGCGACAGCCAGCCCAGCCCGAGGCTTGAACCATCTCCGCTGAAACCGCTGGCACCCCACTTGATACCGCCGTGCCAACGGCGACCGGCCCCGAATGGCTTGCTGATGAGGCCACGTCGTTGCGCGCCCAGCTCGAGGCGCGCAACGCCGAATTGCAGGATGCCAACGAGCACCTGGTGATGGCGGCAATGCAGGCCGAGGATCGGCGGCAACGGATTGAGGAGTTCCTTGCGATGCTCGCCCACGAGCTCCGCAACCCACTCGCGCCAATCAGCACCGCCGCCGCCATTCTCGAGCGCTCCCCCGACGATCCCGCCAAGGTCAAGTGGGTCCACCGCGTCCTCCGGCGGCAGGTGGTGCATCTCACCCGCCTGCTCGACGACCTTCTGGATGCTTCCCGCGTCACCCGTGGCAAGATCGTGCTGCAGCGCGCCCCGATGCTGCTCGGCACCGCAATCGACGCCGCGGTCGATGAAACCCGGGTGATGGTCGGTGAGCGGGAGCAGGAGCTGGTGGTCACGCATGCGGACGGCGATGTGACGATCGATGGCGACGCGGTGCGGCTCACGCAGGTGGTGTGCAATCTCCTCCACAACGCATCCAAGTTCACCCCGGCCCACGGCGCGCTGCGGATCACCACCGACGTCGGGGCCGACGTCGTGACGATTCATGTGACGGACAATGGGGCAGGGATCAGCGCCGGGGCGCTGCCGCACGTCTTCGATCTCTTCGCCCAGGGTGACGCCTCGCTGTCGCGAAGCACCGGCGGGCTCGGCATCGGGTTGACGGTGGTTCGTAGCATCGTCGAGCTGCACGGCGGGAGCGTGTCCGTTCGGAGCGATGGGCCGGGCCAGGGGAGTGATTTCACTGTGATCCTCCCGCTGGCGGCGAAGGGAGCCGCCGCCCCGGTCGATTCGCCGGAGCAGTCGCGTCAGGTCACCGGCCGCCGGATCGCGGTGATCGATGACAACGTGGACGCCGCTTCAGCCATGGCGATTCTCCTCGAACTCGCTTGTCATGAGGTCGAGCTGGCCCACGATGGGTTGGCGGGGCTGGACCTTGTTGTGAGGGCGCGTCCGGAGGTCGTCATCTGCGACATCGGGCTGCCCGGAATCGATGGATACGAGGTTGCGCGGCGAGTTCGCGCCGAAATGTCCGAACCGCCGACCCTGATCGCGCTCAGTGGCTACGGACAGCGCGAGGACCGCGAGCGATCGCTCGACGCCGGGTTCGTGGAACACCTCGTCAAGCCGGCCGACCCCGATGATGTGCTGGACTGCATCGAACGGATGGCGGGCAAACCGGGCCGAAACCAACGATGACGCCGACGCTCATCAAACGGGTCGAACGCGCGACCGCCCTTGCCACCCCGAGTGGCATTACCGCCGAAGCCGCCGCGACGGGTGTGTTGTCGGGGTGGCGGCCGATGTTCGACGTGCTCACGCCGGTGATTGGCGAGAGAGGCGTGACCGCGCTCTTGCTGCGCACCTGCAACATCGTCCGTTGCGAGGTCGACTTGGCTTCCGGCCCCGGGGCGCGGACGGTCGACGGTGTCGCTCACCTGTCGTCGATTCTGCTGGACCGGACCGCCGATGAGATTCGTGCTACCAATCACCAGATGCTACCCACTTTTGTCGCGATTCTCGCGTCGCTGATCGGCCCGGGCCTGACCGAGCACCTGCTCGGCATGGCCTGGCCTGAAGGCGTTCTCGAGAAAACCGAGGGAACCACAACGCCATGACCTCCGCCTTTATCAATCGCCTTGTCACGGGCGTTCCTGGTCTCGACACCATCCTGGGCGGTGGGCTGCCCGAGTTCTCCTTCAACCTGATCACCGGCGCCCCGGGTTCGGGAAAGACCACTCTCGCCCACCAGATAATGTTCAACCTGGCCACGCCTGATCGGCCCGCTCTCTTTTTCACGGTGCTCGGCGAACCACCGATCAAGATGTTGCGCTACCAGCAGCAGTTCTCGTTCTTCGACGTCGAGAAGATCAACAAGTCGGTACACTTCCTCAACCTGTCGACGGAGATGAACTCCGGGGACTTCGATCAGGTTCTGGCACGGGTCGTCAAGGAAGTGAATGACCGTTCGGCGGGGCTGGTGTTCGTCGATTCCTTCCGCTCGGTGTCGTCGATCTCCCATAGGAAGAGCGAGGGCGAGAGCCAGCTCCAGCAGTTCATACAGAGTCTTGGGTCCTTCCTCACGGGTTGGCAGGCGACGACCTTCCTGGTGGGCGAGTACGAGGGCACCGACAGCGGGGCGAACCCGATCTTCACGGTCGCCGACGGGATCTTCATGCTCAACCAGGCCGTAGAGCAGAACTCAACGGTCCGCAAGATCCGGGTCTGGAAGATGCGCGGGCAGGCCGTCGTGAACGGGCTGCACAGTTTCCGCATCTCGAACTCGGGCATCGAGGTGTTTCCGCGATTGCTTTCGCAGCCCCGTCCGGAAGACCCTGCCCGGCAAACGGTCGGCCCGATCCGGGGCCGGCTGTCGATGGGCAGCCCCGAGCTCGACGCAATGATGGGCGGTGGACTGCCGATGGGGCATTCGATGCTGGTGTCGGGCCCGTCGGGCTCGGGCAAGTCCACCCTGGCCGCGATGTTCCTAGCCGCAGGCGCGCGTGCCGGCGAAAAGGGTCTCCTCGCCACCTTCGAGCGCAACAGCAGCCAGGCGAGCCACGCCGAGATCAACCGGCTGGTGGCCGACCGCAGTATCAGTGTGATCGAGACCCCGGGCCTCGATGTGTCGCTCGACGAGACGTTGCACGAGCTGACGCTGGCGATCGCGGCAGACGGTGCCACGCGGGTGGTGATCGATTCGCTCTCGGGGCTGGAGCTGGCGCTCGACCCCCACTTCAGGCTGGATTTCCGGGAGGCCGTCTACCGGATCGTGGCGGGGCTCACCGCGGCCGGCGCCTCGGTGATCATTACCACCGAGGCGGACCAGCATTGCACGCACCCTCCAACTGCGCCGCACACCACGTCGTTCCTCACCGACAGCATGATCATGCAGCGCCACGTCGAGGTGGACGGGCGCCTCGAGCGCCAGCTGGCCGTGGTGAAGATGCGCAACAGCGCCCACAGCGGCGCCGTGAGGGCATACCGGATCACCGACGCCGGGATCGAGATCACGCCGAGATCCTGATTCGCACGCCGCAACTGGCGTTCGTTGCAAAACCGCAGGTAACTTTCGGCCGCAATACATCGGTGGCCCTGGCGCGGGCCGTCCAGCCCTCCACGCCCAACGAAGGACGAGATGTGGCGCAGGCAACGTCGCGGCGCCTGTTCGCAGCCGTCATGGTCGGTGCCGTCCTTGCTATCGGGGGATGCTCCGGGCGTGAGGTCGATGCGCGCCCCGGTGTGCTAGTCGCGGCGCTCCCGGGCGCGCCGGCGCACCTGAACCCGGCCATCACCACGAACGGCGGCGTGCACGCCGCCGCAGACCTGCTCTACGACGGGCTGCTCGCCCTCGATGACCAGCAGCGCCCGATGCCTCGGCTCGCTACGCATTGGGAGGTGCTCGACGACGGGGCACGATACATCTTTCATCTTCGGCAGGGTGTTCGGTGGCACGACGGCGAGCCGTTCACCGCTGCAGACGTTGTCTTCTCGTTCAACGACATCCTGCTCCGCTTCCATTCACGTACGCGCGCGTCGCTCGGGCCGGTCGTCGATTCGATCGTGGCGCCGAATGATTCCACGGTGGTGTTCCACCTCAGCCAGCCCTACGCGCCGCTTATGCAGCAGCTCGACGTCGTGGAGGCGCCGATCCTGCCGCGCCACATCTATGCGGGAACCGACCCCCAGACCAATCCCGCGAACAGCTCCCCGGTCGGGACCGGCCCCTTCCGCTTTGTCGAATCTCGCGCCGGCGCCGAACTGCGGTACGCCGCCAACGACGAGTATTTCGGCGGTGCACCCGGGATCTCCCGCTTGATCCTCCGGGTCATCCCGGATCCCGGTACGCAGGTGATTGCACTCGAGGCCGGCGAGGTCGACTGGCTCTACGGCGTGCCCGGCGCCGAGCGCGCACGGCTGCTCGCGACGCCCCATATCAAGTTCATCGAGACTGCGCTGAACGCTGGCGGGAGCAACTGCCTGACCACCGTCGCGTTCAACCTCGACCGCCGAGTGTTCAGCGATGTGCGGATGCGCCGGGCGCTTACGCTTGCCGTCGATCGCCAGCAGTTCGTCGATCGGGTGCTGTTCGGGCAGGGTAGTGCGGCAACAGCGCCGATCGCCTCGGCGCTCCTGCTCGCGCGCCCTTCCGGCGTGATGTTGCCGCCGCATGATCCCGCATGGGCTGCTGCATTGCTCGATTCCCTGGGATGGCACCGGACGGGTGACGCGATGCGGGTGGCGCGCAACGTCGCTGGCGTGCCAGACGGGACTCCGCTTCAGGTGGGCTTCAAGCAACTCGCGTCGTTCGCGGCCTACGGCGACCTCTTGCGGGCCCAGTGGCGTGCGGTCGGGGTCGATCTCCGGATCGAAACGCTCGAAACCGCCGTCTT
>JACDBX010000137.1 GCA_013694695.1 Gemmatimonadales bacterium
GGATCAGGTTGTCGGCGCTCACGACCTGGTCCATGTCGCGACCGCCGAACCACGGAACGATCTCGTCGGTCAGCCTGCCGTCCGCGGTGCCCGCAGCCGCGCGCTGATGGCTCATCAGCGCGAGGGCGTCCTGGTCCTCCCGGGAGATACCGTTCTCCTTCGCCATCTTCTCGGCAGACTGCCCCATGGATTCGCCAGTCGACGGCTCGGCGATCGCCGGCGACACCGGCTTGAGGTCGCGCGGTCGGACCGTTGCGAATGCGCTGAGCCGCGCGCCCAGTGACCGCGCCTTGCTCGCGGCGACGAGGGTACGGGCAAAGCGGCGGGTGTGCAGGATCGGCACGTCGGAAAGCGTCTCGACGCCGCCGGCCAGGATCACGTCGGCGTGCCCCGCGATGATCTGGTCGGTGGCGTTGCAGATCGCCTGCGCCCCGGAGGCGCACGCCCGGTTGAGCGAGTATCCAGGCACGGTGCGCGGCATCTGGGGAAGCAGTGCGATCTCGCGGGCGACATTGCCGACCAGCGGCGACACCACCACCTGTCCGTAGATGACCTCGTCCACCTCGTTCCCGGGCAACTCGGTGCGGTAGAGCAGTTCGCGGGTACAATGGCGGGCCAGGTCGACGGCCGATGCGTCGGCGAGCGTGGTGCCGGCCTTGGCAAAGGGCGTGCGAAGGCCGGCGATGACAACAGCTCGACGGCCGGGGCGCGGGGTGATCATTCCCGAAAGCTAAGGGGAACCCGGGATCGCGCGAGAGCGGTCGTGTATCTTTGCACCGTTACCCATGAGGGAGCTTGTCGTGGCAGCGATCGATCCCGAGCAGCCAGAATTCGGCATCCCGGCCGAGGCGGTGTACACCGCCCTGCTCGAAGCCCAGTCCGCCGTTCCATTCGAGGCCGTGCCGGCAACCAACGGCTCCGGACCTGCCGCGGTTGCACCACCCTCGCCACCCGCTCCACCGGTTCCCGAGGGTGCCGTCCAGCTCAAGGGACCACCGCTCCGGCTGGCCCAGAACATGGATGCATCGCTCTCGATGCCCACCGCCACGACTTTCCGGGAGCTACCCGTCCAGGTGCTCGAGGCGCGTCGCGCCGAGATCAACGGCGTGCTCAAGGCAAGCGGTCGGAGCGAGAAACTCTCGTTCACCCACCTGATCGCGTGGGCCCTGGTGCGCGCCAGCCGGGAGTTCCCGGTGATGGGAACGAGCGTGCTGCACTCGGGCGGAAACACGTACCGGATCGACCCGACGCACCTGAACCTGGGCCTCGCTGTGGATGTCGAACGGAAGGATGGCTCGCGCGGACTCGTGGTGCCGGTCCTCAAGCAGGCCGATACGATGGACTTCGCGGCGTTCCTCGCGGCGTACGAGACGATCGTCGACAAGGCGCGCAACAACCGGCTGATGCCCGACGATTTCGCCGGCGCCACGATGACGCTCACCAATCCGGGGGGACTCGGCACCGTGGGATCGGTGCCGCGGCTGATGATGGGCCAGGGGACGATCTTCGCCACCGGCGCGATCGCCTTCCCGCCGGCCTTCGCCACCGCCGACAAGGCCGCGATGCGAAAGCTCGGGATCTCCAAGGTGATGATGCTCACCAGTACCTATGATCACCGGGTGATCCAGGGTGCCGAATCGGGGAGCTTCCTCCGACTGGTCGACCAGTTGCTGCGTGGTGAAGAGGGTTTCTACGAGGAAGTCGCCGACGCGATCGGGGTCACGCTGGGCGCCGCTCCGGCCACCACATCGCCGGCGGCACCCACCGTTCCCGTCCCACTGACTCCGGGTTCTGCAGTTGCCACCACGGCGCAGGTTGATGCGGTTGCCGCCGCGATGATGCTGGTCAACGCATACCGCACCCACGGACACCTGGCCGCATCCCTCGATCCCCTCGGCACCGATCCCGTTGGCGACCCGGCACTCGATCCGGCGTCCGTGGGCCTCACGCCCGAGGTGATGGCGGCGATTCCCGCAGCGCCGCTGCGCGTGGGGGTTCCCGGCAACACGCTCGCCGAGGCCCTCGCCAACCTTCGCGCCACCTACTGCGGCACGATCGCCTATGAAGTCGAGCACATCTCGTCGCACGAGCGCCGGGCATGGTTGCGTGAGCAGATCGAATCCGGTGCACACCGTGCCCAGCTTGACGCCGAGGACAAGAAGGCGGTGCTTGCCCGGCTTACCCAGGTCGAAGGCCTCGAGCGTTTTCTCGGCAAGGCCTACCTCGGACAGAAGCGCTTCTCGATCGAGGGCGTGGACATGATGGTGCCGATGCTCGACCGCACCTTCGAGATTGCCTCGGATGCGGGCGTGCGCGACGTGGTACTGGGCATGGCCCATCGTGGGCGGCTGAACGTGCTGTCGCACACGGTCGGCCGCCCGTACGAAACGCTCTTCGCGGAGTTCGAGGGCGCACGACATGAGTCGCAGGCGAGCGCTCCTGATGGCGGCACCGGCGATGTGAAGTACCATGCCGGTGCGCAGGGTGCGTACATGACTCGCAACGGCAAGTCGCTGGGCGTGGCCCTGCTGCCCAACCCGAGCCACCTCGAGTTTGTCGGGCCGGTGGTCGATGGCCGCGCCCGCGCGCTGCAGACAAACCGTCGCGGACGCGACGCGCACTTCGACCCATCGATCGCGCTGCCGATTGTGATCCACGGCGACGCCGCGTTCCCCGGGCAGGGTGTCGTGGCGGAGACGCTCAACCTCGGCGGGCTCAACGGCTACCGCACCGGGGGCACCGTGCACCTCATCGCCAACAACCAGGTCGGCTTCACCACCGACCCGGGCGAGGCCCGCTCGACTCGATATGCGTCAGACCTGGCCAAGGGATTCGACATTCCGATCATCCATGTCAACGCCGACGATCCGGAGGCGTGTCTCTCGGCGATCGAACTCGCGATGGCATATCGCATCACGTTCCAGGACGACGTGGTGATTGACCTCGTGGGCTACCGCCGTCACGGGCACAACGAGGGCGACGAGCCGGCGTACACCCAGCCGACGATGTACAGCCGGATCCGCGACCTGCCAACCGTGCGCCAACGCTACGCGACAGCACTCGAGGCGGAGGGGACCATCGCTGCGGGTGAGGGCGATGCAATGGCCGAGGCGACGTACCAGCACTTCGTCGAGACCCAGACATCGTTCAAGGCATCGCTGGCAAGCAACCGCCCTCGCGAGGAAACGCCGCGCGAACCCGGGCCGGTCGAGTACACCGACACCGCTGTCGACGCGGAAACACTCACCGCGCTGAACGAGCAGCTTCTCGCGTTCCCCGCGGGATTCGCGGTGCACCCCAAGCTCGGCCGGCAGCTCGAGCGGCGCCGTGGCTCGCTGCACGACGAGCACGGGATCGAGTGGGGCCACGCCGAGGCACTGGCGTTCGCGTCGCTGCTGGTCGAGGGGACGCCGCTCCGGCTCACCGGCCAGGATGTCGAGCGCGGCACGTTCTCTCACCGCCATCTCATGCTGCACGACGTGAACACCAATGCGCAGTGGGCTCCACTGCAGTCGTTGCCCGGAGCGCAGGCTCCGATCGAGGCGTACAACTCGCCGCTCTCCGAGCTGGCCGCGATCGGCTTCGAGTACGGCTATGCGACCGCAGCGCCCGAGGCGCTGGTTCTGTGGGAGGCGCAGTTCGGCGACTTCGTCAACGGCGCGCAGGTGATGCTCGACCAGTTCATGGCGGCCGGGTACAGCAAGTGGGGCGTCACGTCGCGCCTCACGCTGCTCCTGCCGCACGGCTACGAGGGACAGGGTCCCGAGCACTCCAGCGGCCGGGTCGAGCGGTTCCTGCAGTCAGCCGCCGAGGGGAACATGCGGGTGGTCAACTGCTCCACGTCGGCGCAGTACTTCCACGTGCTCCGTCGACAGGCACGCTGGTCGATGCAGCGCCCGCTCGTGATCATGACACCGAAGTCACTGCTGCGCCTCCCTGCCGCGAGCTCGTCACTCGACGACCTGGCGCACGGGCGTTTCCATACCGTGATCGACGACAAGCGCTCCGACGACGACGCCGCGAAGGCCAAGACGATGGTGTTCTGCAGCGGCAAGATCTATTACGACCTGATGGAACAGGCGGGCGAGGGCGCCGTGCCAGTGGTCCGTGTCGAGCAGCTCTATCCGTTCCCCGAGCAGGAGCTGAGGGAGCTGCTCGTTCGGTACCCGACTGTCACCGATGTGGTGTGGGCACAAGAGGAACCGCGCAACATGGGTGGGTGGACGTTTGTCGAGCCCCGCCTCCGCGCGACACTCGCCGATGGGGTCCAGCTCCGCTACATCGGGCGCCCCGAGCGAGCCTCACCCGCGGAGGGATACCCCGGGGCGCACAAGGCAGAGCAGTCGAGGATCGTGTCGGAGGCGATGGGCGGCTGAGCCGCCCAGGTTCAGCTCGGCGGGAGCAGCGGGCGCTCGCTCGCCTGCCGGGCGAGCTGCTTGAGCGGTTCCGACAGGTGCTCACCGTAGTGCAGCAGGAACACGCCGCGGGCGCGGCGCGCCATCAGGAACGCCATCAACGGCGTGTCAGCCTTCGCAGCGTTGCATGGCCGGCAGGCGAGCACGAGGTTGTCCGCGCGATCGTACGCCGACTGGCCGCGTCGTGGGCGCACATGATCAAGCGTGATGGTTTCGGCGGGAACACGGGTGCCGCAGTATGCGCAGACCGAGCCGTGGTGCGCGAGCAGCCACTCACGGTGCGATCCGTAGGAACGACCGGCCGACCGGCGAAGCCCACCACCCTTCCGCGCTGTTCCTTCGACTTCTTCTTCTTCCACTGGCGGGGCAACAGCAGTGCCGCCCCGGCGTCTCGAACGTGCCACGTAGATCCTTCTCGGTTACTGGTCCAGCGGGGGAAGATAATCGGGGAGACTAGAGACTAGAGACTGGAAACTGGAGACTGGAGACTGGAGACTGGAGAACGGAGAACGGAGAACGGAGAACGGAAGATGATCGCCGTTGGCCGGAGGCGATGGCTTACGGCTTACGGCTTACGGCTTACGGCTCTACGGCTTCCTTCTACCCCCCAACAGCCACCAGCCACGCGGCAAGCAGAATCGCCGCGACGGCCACCAGGATCCGGCTCGACACCGACTGCGGAAGCCGAGCCCCGTGGTCGGCGCCATCGAGGAACGAGGGAATCAGCATCGGATGTCGGGCACGCACCGCATCGAGTGCGCCCAGGACGTCCTCGGCCCGCGCCGGCCGTCGGGTGACATCGGGGTCGACCATGCTGTCGATCAGGTGGTGGAGCTCGGGCGGCAACGCGCGACGGTGGCGTGACAGCGGCAGCGGAACATCGGCCGGGAGATCGCCGGCAAAGAGCGCGTATCCTACCCGACCGAGTGCGTCGAGATCACCACGGACAGTCCCGGTTCCGGATGTATCGACTCCGCTAAGCACCGCCCCGCCGTCAGTGAGGTAGATCGCGTCCAGGTCGAGCACGCCGTGTGTCAGGTCGCGGCGGTGGAGCGACGCCAGCGCGCGAGCGAGATCCCGCAACACCGCGATCGCCTCATGAACGGGTAGCGCCGAGCGACGCGCCAGGCGCTCGCGCAGTGTCGGGCCCGCGGGCTGGGGAGTGACGAGACAGGCGCGACCATCGACGTCGGCGGTGTCCCCGGGAGCCACGAGCGCCGCATGCTGCGCTGCGCGGAAGCGGTCAACCATGCTCCTCAACGCCTCAGGCGTGGGACCGATCGGCGCCCGCGGGTAGACCGTGACCAACGCCGCATCCCGGCCCTGGGTCGCCGCATAGCGGTGCGATCCATCAGGGGACGGCAGGCGATCGCCGATCATGAGGTCACCGCCAATCGCCAGGCGGATGCGTGCGCGCAAACTGTCATTGCTCATACCGGCCCGTTGAGGTCATGGTCAGGGGGACAGGCCGCATCTGCGGCCGGAGCAGCCCATCCATGCATCAGCCGTGCCGGAACCCGGTAGCCCGCACCCAAGGGGATCCGAGGGCCCGCCTGGGCTGACCAACCACGATCGGGGCGCCGTCTCAACGATTTATGTGTCGTGGCTGCAACATTCGCCCGGTGACAGCCGGGGCCCGTTCGCCCATCTTGCCTGCCTTCCGCCCGACCGCTGCCCAGTGCCCGGTCACACCGTTGCTCGAATGCGCGGGGCCCATGAGCCGGAACAAGAGGAAGCCGACGGCACCGTCTCCGGCCCCCACCCCGGGTGCTGCCGGGCGTCTGTTGGAGATCGACTTCCTCGCAGCGATCGCGATGACGCTCTGCGTGGCGCTGGCCTACGCAACTCGCAACAGCATCAACCCCGACGGTGTGTCCTACCTCGACCTCGCCTCAGCGCTCCGCCGTGGCGACTGGTCGGCGTTCGTGCAGGGTTACTGGTCGCCATTCTACCCGGTCCTTCTGGCCCTCGCGGGCAGCGCGACATCCCTTGAGGGTGACGCCTTCCTCCCCACCGTTCACTACCTCAACGCCGCGATCGCGGGCCTTGGCATCGCCGCCGTCTGGTGCTGGGGCCACCATGCCCGCGATCGATTCATTGCGCGCGCGGCCCTGGCCACGTTCATCATGGCCGCTGCCCGACCATTGCGAATCGAGGCGGTGACCCCCGACCTGCTCCTGCTATCGCTGATGGCGTGGACCGCGTACGAACTCATCGCCCGTCGCGGTGAACGCTGGGTGCGGCTCGGTTTCCTGCTCGGCGGGATGTTCCTCGCCAAGACCAGCGTGTGGCCCTGGCTCATCGTGCTGACGCTGGTGCGCCTCGCCACCGCCGATGGCCGTGTGGCGCGCACGGTCGCCCTCCGCGCGAGCGGAATCATGGTGCTGGTGCTGGCGCCATGGGTCGGTGCGATGAGCATCAGCGCCGGCCAATTCACGATGTCGTCTGCCGGTCGACTCAACCTCTGCTGGTACCTCGAGTCGTGCGACGGCCGCACCCCCGACACTCACGTCGGGGACCACCAACGTTACGGCCAGATTGCTTTGGAAAGCGGAGAGTCGGTTGTCGTCGCTGGCACCGACGATCAGCAGCGGTGGACATACCTGCCGTGGTCCGATCCGACTGCGTGGCAACCCGGCGTGATCACCCAGAACAGCACGCCGCCCGCGATCAGTGCCCTCATCCCCTATTGGGCGAAGCAGGCGTACTACGCCACCGCATACTGGATCTCACCGGTTGTGTTCCTGGTGCTTGTCCCGTTCGCGCTGGTGCATCGCCAGAAGCGGGAACGGCACGCCTCTTCGCCTTCCGGCCGCGACAACCTGATCGTCGCCGCACTAGGCCTGGCAGGCGTTGCGCAGTTCATCGCCGTGCACGCCGAGCCGCGGCTGATCGCCCCGTTCGTCCTGATGACGATCATGGCACTGCTCACGTGGCTGCGGATGAGAGCGGCCCCCGACGTCTCGATCAGCCCGCCCGCTCGCCGGTGGCGGGAAGGCGTGACCGCAGCGACGGCGGCCGTTGCGCTGATACTCGGCGCTGGCCGACTCAGTGGTGAAATGGAGGCGAGCGGCCAGGTGGAGAAGCGCTTTGCGGTGATCGAGTCACGATTCCGCGTGATCGATACCGGGATCGATCGGCGGGTCGCAGTGATTGGCTACGCCATGCCGGCACTGGGCGACCTTTGGCGGGCGCGGGCGCGGGTGGTGGCCCAGGTACCGCCTTACGCGGCGGTCCAGATCGGCCAGCTCCCCGCCGACAAGCAGGCGGAGGAGCTGCGTCGCATGTTCGGGAGCATTGCGCACGCCGCCTGGCTGGTCAATCCAGACGGCCGGTTTCAGTGGGTGAACCTGGGCGAATAGCGCGCCTACTTCTTCTTGCTGGACGCCGTCTTCGCGTTGGCCGCGCTCTTCGCCTTGCGAGCCTTCACGGCCCTGGTGACTACCCGCCCAACCACGGCTGCGGTGGCGACGCCGGCCGCGACCTTCAATGCGGTGGTCCGCTTCGCCTTCTTCTTGTCTTCCTGCCGTTCCGCCACCTTGGTCTTGACCTGGCGGGCAACCGCCACGGCGACAGCGGCGGCAGCAGCGCGCGCGCCCGACTTTACACCGGCTCGCGCCAACTTGCCGAGCGCGCGTCCGACCATGCTGGTCTTGCTGGGCTTTGCAGTCGTCGTCTTGCTGGCCTTCGTCGACGTTTTCTTCGCGGCGCTGGTCCTGCGGGCAACGGCCTTCTTCGCCGACTTCGAGCGCGTGCGGGACCGCGCCTTGGGTGCAGGGGTTTCGGGTGTGGTCGAATCAGCGTCGTCGGTGGTGGCCATCGGGTCCCCATCAGTGTCGGGAGAAGTGTGCAACTGTTCCATGTATTGGTGACGATCAAGCGATGAGCGATGGCACGGCCGGGTTTGGGGTGACCGCGACGCGCCTCGGCCCGCCTCCCCATTTACCTTTCCCCGCCGACACCAATCCGCACCCCAGCCTCGAGTCCAGTGAGCCAGCCCTCCAGCACCCCGATTTCGACTCCTGCCGCCTGGCAGGCGATCAATTCCCTCCGGGTCCTCGCGATGGACGCCGTGGAACGCGCCAACAGTGGCCATCCTGGCACGCCGATGGCGCTTGCGCCCGCCGGCTACGTGTTGTGGCGCCACCACCTGGTGCACGATCCCGAACACCCGCTATGGACCAATCGCGACCGGTTCGTGCTCTCGTGCGGGCACGCATCGATGTTGCTTTACGGCCTGCTGCACCTGTCGGGATACGATCTCCCGCTCGAGGAGATCCGGAACTTCCGTCAGTGGGGCTCGATGACGCCGGGTCACCCGGAGTGGAGCCACACGGTGGGCGTCGAGACCACCACCGGCCCGCTCGGCCAGGGATTCGGCAATGCAGTGGGGATGGCGATCGCCGAGCGGTTGATCGCAAGCCAGTACAATGCTGACGGTGCGATTGTTGATCATCACACGTGGGTGTTCGCGAGCGATGGCGATCTCATGGAGGGAGTCGCCAGTGAAGCGGCGTCGCTCGCCGGCCACCTCAAGCTTTCCAAGCTCACCGTCGTATACGACGACAACCACATCACGATTGACGGGCGTACCGACCTCGCCTTCACCGAGGATGTCGGGATGCGCTTCACGGCGTATGACTGGACCGTGCTGCACGTCCACGACGGCAACGACCTCGATGCGATCGATGCTGCGTATCGCTCCGCACGAGAATCCGACCGACCGACCTTGATCGTGCTTCGCACCGTGATCGCCGATCCCGCCCCGACCAAGCGCGACACCTCGGAAGCGCACGGGGCGCCGCTCGGCGAGGAGGAGATCGCACGGACCAAGGAGATCCTGGGCTGGCCGTCCGACCCATTTCACGTGCCGGCCGAGGCATACGCCGAGATGCAGCCCGCAGCGGAACGAGGCGCCAGCTCGAGGCGCGAATGGGAAAAAGCGCTTGCGCAGCACCCGCGGGCCGACGCGTTCCGCGCCCAGCTCAGCGGCACGCTGCCTGATGGCTGGGATTCAACACTTCCCGATCTCTCGAATGAATCGCTCGCAAGCCGTCAGGCATCGCAGAAGGCGCTGGCCGTGCTCGCGCCGATCATTCCCGGCCTCGCCGGCGGTTCGGCCGACCTCGGCGGCAGCAACGGCACCAACATCAAGTTCGGCGACACCTTCGGACCGAATTCGACGGGCCCGCGGCTTCACTGGGGCGTGCGTGAGCATGCAATGTGCGCTGCGCTCAACGGCATGGCCGCTCACGGTGGCGTGCGCCCCTACGGCGCAACATTCCTGGTCTTTTCCGATTACTGCAAGCCGTCGATCCGGCTCGCGTCCCTGATGCGGCTGCCGGTGATCTATGTCTTCACCCATGACTCGATCGGGGTGGGCGAGGACGGACCAACGCACCAGCCGATCGAGCACCTCGCCATGCTGCGCGGCATACCGGGGCTGGTGACACTTCGCCCCGCCGACGCCGCCGAAACGGTCGAGGCGTGGCGCACCGCGATCGCACGAACCACTGGCCCCACGGCGCTGATCCTCACGCGACAGAAGCTCCCGGCCCTGACGCGTTCAACCGACGGCGCGGGAGAACTTTCCCGCGGCGGTTACATCCTGCATGAACCCGCCGAAGCACCGCGCGGCGTGATCATCGCCACGGGCTCCGAGGTGTCGGTTGCACTCGAAGCCGCTACGCGACTCGCCGGGGAATCGTTCCCGGTTCGCGTGGTATCGATGCCGTCGTGGGAACTGTTCGCGGCGCAGGACCACGCCTGGCGGGAGCGCGTGCTCCCGCCCACACTCACCACCCGCGTTTCGATCGAGGCGGCGGCCACATTCGGCTGGCGTCAATGGATCGGTGATCGCGGTGTCGCGATCGGGATCGACCATTACGGTCAGTCCGCACCGGGCGAGCGCCTGTTCAAGGAGTTCGGCTTCACGCCGGACCATGTTGTCGACGCGATCCGTTCGATCGCCTGACGTTCGAGGTTGAGATGACGCAGCACCCACTGGTCCGCCTCTGCGATCTCGGCCAGAGCCCCTGGTACGATTTCATCACTCGTGACCTGGTGCGTTCAGGCGAACTGGCCCGCCTCATCCGCGAGGAAGGGCTCCGAGGGATGACGTCCAACCCGACGATCTTCGAGAAGGCAATCGCATCCAGCAGCGATTATGACGAGGACATCGCGACACTTGCCGCTGGCGGTGCGACGGCCAGCGAGATCGCCGAGTCGATCGCCGTGGCCGACGTGCAGGCAGCATGTGACGTCTTCCGGCCGGTGTACGATGCCAGCGGCCACGGCGACGGCACCGTGTCTCTTGAAGTGGCGCCCACGCTCGCGAACGACACCGACGGCACGATCGCCGAGGCCGAGCGGCTCTGGGCGCGCCTCGACCGGCCGAATGTGATGATCAAGATTCCCGGCACGCTGGCCGGCCTTCCTGCGATCACGCATTGCCTCGCGCAGGGAATCAACGTCAACGTCACCCTGCTCTTCTCGGTGGAGCGCTACCGTCGGGTGATCGATGCGTTCATGCGTGGCCTCGAGCAGCGCGCCGAAGCCGGTGGCGCGATCGACGCACTCCACTCCGTTGCATCGTTCTTCGTGAGCCGTGTTGATGGGCAGACTGACACAGCGCTCGCAAAGGTCGGGGCGCGCGGCGAGCCCTTCCTGCACCGCATCGCGATCGCGAACGCTGTGCATGCATATGATGCATTCGGCCAGTCGCTCAACACCCCGCGCTGGCAGGCACTTGCAGCACTCGGTGCCCGCGCCCAGCGCCCGCTCTGGGCGTCGACCAGCACCAAGGATCCGTCGCTCCCCGATATCTGGTACGTCGAGGCATTGGTGGCACCTGACACCGTGAACACCCTCCCGCCCGACACTTTCCGCGCGTACGCCGACCATGGCGATCCGCATGTGCGAATCACGGTCGACGCCGAACGCGACGCGGCGGCGATGCTGGCGGCCTACGAGGCGCTCGACGTGGCGCCGCTGGCTGAGCGCACTGTCTTCCTCGAGGAGGATGGCGTCGCGAAGTTTGCGGCAAGCTGGAAAGGACTGCTCGACAGCATCGAAGCCAAGGGCCGGGCGCTCGCCGGCTGACCCCGCACGACGAGGAACACGAATGATCGGAGTCATGAAGCGGATCGGCCTCACGGGGTGGATCTTCATCGGGATGGGTCTGGGCATCCTGATCGGCTGGCTTGCTCCCGAGTTCGGAGCCAGTCTCAAGCCATTCTCCACGCTCTTCCTGCGGATGATCAAGATGATCGTGGTGCCGATCCTCTTCGGCACGCTGGTCGTCGGGATCGCCGGGCACGGTGACGACATGAAGCGGATCGGGCGCCTCGCGGCCAAGGCGATGATCTACTTCACCGTCATGACCACGATCGCACTGGTGATCGGCCTGATCGCCGGCAACCTGGCCCAGCCTGGCGTCGGTGTACTGCTGCCGCCACCGGACGTCGGCGCCGAGCTGCCACAGGCGGCGCCCACCACGCTCGGGGGGTTCCTCGAGCACCTCGTGCCGGTCTCCTTTTTCGAGGCTGCCTCGAAGAACAGTGTGCTCCAGGTGGTGTTCTTCTCGGTGATGTTCGCGATCGGCCTGTCGCAGGTACCCGCGGGCAAGGCGAAGGAGACGGTGCTCAACTTCGCCGAGGGTCTGGCGGAGACGGTGTTCAAGATGGTGAACGTCATCATGAAGTACGCGCCGATCGGAATCGGCGCGGCGATGGCGGTCACCGTGTCGCATAGCGGCATCGGGGTGATCGCCAACCTCGCCAAGCTCGTGGGCACTCTCTACCTCGCGCTGATCGTCTTCGCGCTGGTGGCACTGCTCCCGTCGATGCTCATCTTCCGGGTCCCCATCCGGAAGTTCTTCGCCACCGTCAAGGAACCGGCGATCATCGCCTTCACCACCACGTCGTCCGACGCCGCGCTGCCCCTCGCCATGCAACGGATGACCGAGTTCGGCGTGCCGCGCCGGATCGTGGCATTCGTGATGCCCACGGGGTATTCGTTCAATCTCGACGGCTCGACGCTCTACCTCGGTGTCGCGTCGTTGTTCGTGGCGCAAGCTGCAGGTGTGCATCTTTCGCTTGGTCAGCAGTTGTTGATGATGCTCACCCTGCTGATCACCTCGAAGGGGATCGCCGCGGTGCCGCGTGCCTCGCTGGTGGTGCTGGCCGGGACACTGTCTTCATTCGGGCTTCCCCTCGAGGGAATCGCCGTGATCCTTGGCGTCGATGAACTGATGGACATGGCACGTACCATGGTGAACCTCGTCGGCAACTGCCTGGCGACCGCCGTGGTGGCGCGTTGGGAAGGTGAAGCCGAATGGGATCTTCCGCTTACCACATGAGGCAGCGGTCCGCACTGGCCGTGACGGCGGTGCTGCTCGCCGCACCGATGTGCGCGCAGTCGCCGCTGCGCGACATCGAGCGGGCACTCGACGCAGGTCAGTCGTGGCAGGCGACCCAGCTCGCGGCGCCGCTCCTCGCGCGCGCCGACACCCGCACCCCCGAGGCCATCATTCTCGCGGCGCGGGCGGCTGCCGGTTGGGAGGGGTGGTCGACAGTGCGATCGCTTCTCGAGAAGGAACCGTGGCTCGATTCCCGATTCGACCGGCTCGGCCGACGCCTGCTCGCCGAAGCCGCGCTCGGCATGCAGCGCAACCCGCAGGCGCTGATCGAGGCACGTGCTTCCGTGGTGGGAGGCACCGGGCGCGACGTCGGTGAACAGGGCCTCCGCGTGGTCCTCCTTGCCCGCGCGCTCGACCGCGCCGACCAGCGCGACAGTGCCGCCGCAGCGTATCGCGACGCGGCAGTGCTCCTTCCGGTTGCCGGAGAATGGCTCCGACTTCGTGCGGCGGGCGTGACCACTGACGCGTCGGCACGCCAAACGCTCTTTCAGGGCGTGACATCGGGCGCGGCGGCACCGCGGATTGCGTGGACGGAGGCGCAGGCCCTTGAGCGGATTGGGAATGCGGCCGCTGCAGCCGAAGCCTATGGGCGACTCGGTGCCACGGCTTCGTCACTCCGGCTCCGCTGGGCGGCCGCGCGCACCGACGCCGAGCGGAGCGCCGTTCGCGCTGCGTTGATGGCGCAACTGCGCCCGGGCGTGAGCGCCGGTGCAGCGCGCGACGCACTGATCCTGATCGAGCGTACGCCCGTTGTGGTGAGCGGCGCCGAACGGCTCGCCGTTGCGCGCAGGGCGGCGGATGTCGGGCGTGCTGCACAGGCGGCCGATGCGTTCGGCGCTGCCGCAAAGAGCGCCCCGTTGTCGGGCGCCGACCGCTTCGCCTATGGCAAGGCGCTCACCGACCTGGGCCGCTGGCCCGACGCCGCCGTGCAGTTCCGCGGAGTCACCGACCCGTCGCTTGCCGGTCATGCCGCATACCTCAACGCCCGCGCATTGCTGCGGAGCGGCAAGGGGGGCGAGGCCATCGCGGCGCTCGAGCGCGTAGTGGCTGCCTTCCCCGGCGACACCCTTGCCACTGGTACCGCGCTCTTCCTCCTCGGCGATCTCGCTGTCGATGGTGGCGACGTCGAACGGGCGCGCAAGTGGTTCAGCCAGCTCGGCAACCGCTATCCGACGAGCAGCTTTGCACCGCGCGGTGCGCTGCTCGCCGCGCTGATTCCGATGGCGCGCAACGACCCGGCCACCGCCGAGCGTGAGTTGCGTCGGGCGCTGGGCACATACGCCACGAGCAGCGAGGGCGACGCGATCCGGTACTGGCTGGCACGTGCCACGGCTGCCACGGGTCGGCAGGTCACGGCCGACTCACTCCTCAGAACACTACTGGCCCGCGGGCCGGAGAGTTACTACGCCACCCGCGCCGCGATCCGGCTCGACACCGTACCGTGGAGCTCGTCGGAGCCGCCGCTGTCGTCAGCCGATTCGCTGGCAACGACGTTCGCGCGGGTGGCACTACTGGAGCGCATCGGCCTCGAAACCGAGGCACGCCACGAACTGGACTTCCTCGGCACCCGCGCGAGCACCGCCTCGACGCTGCTCGTCATCGCGGAAGCGATGCGGGAACAGGGGCACACGGCACGCGCCTCGCAGCTCGGCCAGCGGGCGATCGCTGCGGGAGCGCCCCGTGATGCGCGTATCTATCGCCTGATCTACCCGCTGCCGTGGGCCGATGCGCTGCTTGCTGCCGGTGAACGGGAGGACGTTGATGCATTGCTTGCGGCATCGGTGATCCGTCAGGAATCAGCGTTCCAGCCGCACGCCACGTCGCGCACCGATGCGCGCGGCCTGATGCAGGTCATGCCGTCGGTGGGGAAGGAACTCGGGCGCAACTTCGGTTTCACCGACCTCGATCCGGCGCTGCTCTGGCAGCCTGAGCTCAACATCTCGCTGGGCATGCGGCACTTCGGCAACGCGCTCAAGCGTTACCCCGAGCCGGAACGCGCCCTCGCGGCGTACAATGCCGGTCAGTCGCGAGTCAATCGCTGGACCGCCACGCTGTTGAGTGGTCCGAACAATCGACCGGTCACGGCGCCGCTCGACGATGTGGAGTTGTTTGTAGAGCGGATCCCGTTCATCGAGACCCGCGACTACGTGCGTATCGTGATCCGTAACGCGGCGATGTACCGGATGCTGTACGGCGGATAGCAGCCGACTCCCGTCATGACTTGTTCACGTGCTTCATCGCAGCCGCCACCACGTCGTCCGCCGTCATCCCCCGCTCACGCATCGATGCCACCGTCTCGCTCCGGTCACGCTTGCTGAGTTTCCGTCCATCAGGCGCCAGCACGAGCGGATGGTGAAGCGTCACCGCGGGCGCGGAGCGACCCAGCATCTCCGCCAGGAGCTGCTGACGCCCCGTGGATGTCGCCAGGTCCTCGCCGCGCACGATCAGGTCGATGCCGTGACGGATGTCGTCGACCACAACGCAGAGCTGGTAGCTCCACTGTCCACGAGCATCACGGATCACCACGTCGCCGCCCTCCACCGCTGGATGCTGCCTGAGCTCGCCCAGCAGCAGGTCTTGGGTCTGCGCCGACTCGTCGGGAAGGTGAACCCGCCACGACGCCGGTTCGCCGCGATCCCTTGGCATGCCGCGACACCTTCCCAGGTAGTTGCGCTCACCCGATTCGTCGGCCGGACCCAAGGCTGCGCGGGTGCAGGTGCAGCCGTACACTGATGACACCCGGGCGAGCTGCTTCGCCGCCGCGGCGTACCGGTCCGCGTTGT
>JACDBX010000168.1 GCA_013694695.1 Gemmatimonadales bacterium
GTCCGTACACCCACATCGCCACGCTGCTGGAGTTTCTGGTGACCAAGGCGCGCGGGTACACGGTCTGCTACTTCACGCGCGAGCCTGATGATGACGGTGTGCTGGAAGCCGAGATCCGCAAGCTGCGCAAGCTTGGGGTCAAGATTCGCGCGTTGATGGCTGTGCCAAAGTTCTGGGTGTTCCTGCTCAAGGAAGTGCTCGATGAAATGCGCAGCAAGCCGATCTGGCACAGCCTCTATCGGGAACTCACCAGCATCGAGCGTCACGCGCAGTTGCACGACATGGGCACCATGGACAAGGCCAAGCTCAACGCGATCCGGATCTTCCTGCGCAACCGGATGGGGGGTCACTTCACCTTCGGTATCTCGTCGTCGACACGGATCGACCCAGGCGTCATCGCGATCTTCGCCAAGCTCGGCGTGACCGTGATCGACATCTACGGTGCCACCGAGGCCTCGGGGATCGTGGCGCGCAATCGACTCAACGCCTCGCGGCCGGGCTCGTGCGGCCAGATGGTGTCAGGGCTGGGGTATCGGATCGTGGCACCCCGGACGATCCCGGGCGTTGCCGCTCCGGTGGGGCTGCTCGAGCTGCGCGGTGCCGCGCTGTCGCGCGGGTATGTGGGCCAGCCCGACGGCGCGCATCTCGATGCGGAGGGGTGGTACCGCACCGGCGACCTCGCCCGGGTCGATGCGGAGGGGTGGGTGTATCTCGTGGGGCGTGAGCAGGAACTGATGCCGTGGCCCGACGGGGCGCTGATCGATCGGATGCACCTCTCCAACCTCCTGGTGCGCTCGATCTGGGTAAAAGATGCCCTGGTGACCCGAATCGGCGACGACCCGTTTGTCAGCGTCGTTCTACTGCCCGACCAGGTGCGGCTCGACAAGGATGCGGGCTACCGCGCCGACCTGCGCGCCGGGATCGCGCCGGCCCAGGCACTGCGAACACGGTTGATCGAGGCCATCGAGTGGGCGGCGTCGATCGCGGGCACGTCAGCGCCACTGGGCACCGAGCGGATCTATCTGCTGTCGCGCCCGCTGCTCCGGACACCGACCCACAAGATCCGCTTTGTGCAGGAATTGGCGCGGCTCGACCTGACGCACTGGGTATAGCGGAGCGGCCACTGATCACATCACCACCTTTGCCTCGCCTCAACTGCTTGGGCAGATGCGGGTCCTGATTCGAGCAAGTTCGGTCGCTGCCGGTACCCGGTGACAACGGCTCCGGCCGCATAACGGCACCGGGACCAGGCATCGCGCCTGATCCCGGATTCGTTTATTTCCTGCCATCCAGATGCCGCCCAGCTCGCGCTGCGCGGCGTTGTCGGTATCAGTACGTCAGCGAACCCGTGGTGATGTAGCTTCCGGAATTGGTGATGAGCGACGCGGTCCCGCTCACCGCGACGGAGCCCGATGCGTCTGAGAACCGTCCGGTGCCGCCGCTGAACGTCTCGGTTCCCGTGAAGCTCACTGCGCCGGCTGCCGGATCGACGATCGCCGTGCCGGTGAACGAGGCGTTCAACATATCGCCGTTCGCCGCCGTGTAGACTGGGGAAGCGGTGAGCACGGCGGTGAGCTGACCGGTCGACGTCTGGCCCGTGAACGTGATCGTCTGGGTCGACGTGCCCGTGGTGCGGCCCAGGTGACGGAGATTGCAATCCAGCTGGATCAGGATCTGGGTCTCGCTCAGGAATTCGAACTGCGACCGGCACTCGCCGCCAGCCGGCCGGGAGGGGGTCGCGCCTCGCGCCAGTGCTGGCGCGGAGCCAGCGTGCGCTGACGGTTCGGTGGGCGAACCGTCAGCGCAAGCAAGCACGCCAGCGGCAGAAGCCAGGAGCAGCAGAGCGGTGATTCGGGGCATGGTCATTCCTCTCGAAGGGGGGGAGCCTACGCATCAGACATACGATTTTGTGCGGCGCACCGCAAGGTGGCTCCGACCCATACCGGCGAGGTGCTTTTCGAGAATATGATGTATCGTCAAACCAGAGGGGGCGCAATGGCCGACGACAAGACCCCCCGGCACCACAATCACCCAGCAGGAGATCCGCATGCCTGTCCGCTCCGCTCTGCTGTTCCTGGCCCTCGTATCCGTGGCAGCGTGCAGCGGCAGGGAAGCGGTGCCTCCCGCCGACCTTGCCACGGCCGCGCCGACCGTGGCCTCTTTCACTGCCACCGAGTACGCGATCGCGGCGCCCGACTCGATCGCCGCGGGATGGACCACCTTCCGACTCGCGAACCATGGTGAAGAGCTCCACTACGGGCACATCGTCCGCCTTGACTCCGGACGGACGCGGCAGGAGCTGGTCGACGCGTACCTGAATGCGATCCGCACCTCGGGGCCGCGACCCACCTGGGTGAAACGGTTCGGCGGCCCCGGCGGCACTGCACCGGGCGACACGTCCAACGTGACGCAGTACCTCGAACCTGGCAGCTACATCTGGATCTGTCCGGTCGAGGACAGCACCGGAATGCCGCACTTCGCCCGGGGCGAGGTGATGCCGTTCGTGGTCCACGCTTCAAGTGATGCGCCGGCCTCCGCAGCGGCGCCTGTGGCCGACGCCGTGATCCGTCTCGTCGATCATGCGTTCGCCATTGATTTGCCGCTGGCTGCCGGCCGGCACACGATCCGGGTGGATAACGCCGGCGCGGAGCCGCACGACATCAACATCCTGAAGCTCGCGCCGGGGAGGTCGATGGAGGACGTCCAGCTGTGGCTGAATCCGGAACGGGCGCGGCGGGACGATGACGCAGGACCACCGCCGCCGCTGGATGCGCTCGGAAACCCGGTAGGCGGGATTGCGGCGATCGGGCCGGGGTTGCACGCCTACTTCGATGCGACCCTCGCCCCGGGGGAGTACGTGCTCTTCTGCATGGTGACCGCACCGGACGGACGATCGCATATCGAGCACGGGATGATCCAGCAACTCACGATCGAGTGATGGGTCGCATGCGGCTCGCCTGAGCGAATCCAGCACATCTGCCGGAGTCGAACTCGCCGCTTCGCGGCTCAGACAGCCGGACTTGTCCGCGCGGGGATGACCGACGCGGTCCCGCTGTTCGCCCTTCTCCGTTCTCCGTTCTCCGTGACGTATATTCAGAGACCCCGAATAACCGAGGCTCCATGTCCGACAGTATCCTTGCCCGGCTCACCGGACTGGCGGACCGGTACCAGGTTGATCGCGAGATCGGGCACGGCGGCATGGCCACCGTCTACCGCGCCCGGGACCTCAAGCACGACCGCTTGGTCGCCATCAAGGTGCTGCGCCCCGAGCTCGCCCAGGCGATGGGCGGCGAGCGTTTTTCACGCGAGATCAAGCTCGCCGCGCAGCTGCAGTCGCCGCACATCCTGCCGCTGCTCGACTCCGGCGAGATCGACGGCCTCCTCTATTATGTCATGCCGTACGTGGAGGGGGAGTCGCTCCGCGATCTCCTCGCACGGAGTGGCGCCCTGCCTCCCTCCGAGGTGATGCGCCTGCTGCGGGAAATCGTGGATGGTCTCGCCCACGCGCATCGTCACGGCGTGGTGCACCGCGACATCAAGCCCGACAATGTGATGCTCGCCGAGCGGCACGCGCTGTTGATGGACTTCGGCGTGGCAAAGGCGCTCAACGATGCCAACGCGTCCCATGACCTCACCTCCGTCGGCATCTCCCTCGGCACGCCGACCTACATGGCGCCGGAACAGGCGGCGGCCGATCCCCACATCGATCACCGCGTCGATATCTACGCCGTCGGCGTGATGGCGTATGAGATGCTGAGCGGTGCGCCACCCTTCACGGGCACGCCGCAATCAGTGATTGCGTCCCACATCACCAAGGCGCCGGATCCGATCGGCACCGTGGCACGTGGGACGACTCCTGCGATCGCAGCGATCGTGATGCGTTGCCTTGCCAAGAATCCAGGTGACCGTTTCGAGAGTGCCGATGCCCTGCTGCAGGCGATCGAGTCGCTGGTCACGCCGAGCGGGAGCGAGGCACCGGTAACGCCGGCGGCGCGGAACCGGCGCCGTCTCATCGCTGGGGTTGGTGTGCTGGCCGTGGGGGTTGCCGGTTGGTTCGCGGTGAGAGGTGTCCAGCGCGATCGCTGGGTGCACCAGACGGCACTGCCCGAGATGCGCCGGATGATCGAGGGGGGGCAGCTCGATTCCGCCTGGTACCTGGGCCGCGAGGTCGCTGCCATCGCCCCGGAGGATTCCACGCTCAGCGCGCTGCTGGCGGAGCAGTCCTTCACCCGGTCGGTTCCGATCACCACGCTTCCGGAAGGCGTCACCGTCTTCCGCGCATCGCTCACCGACACGACGACGTGGCACCTCCTCGGTACGACGCCGATCGACACCCTCCCGCTGCCGCGCCAGCTCGGCCTGTTCCGGCTGGAGAAGGCCGGCTACCAGACCGAGTACGTGATCGGCGTCTCCCGCCTGGAGAACGTGCGCCTCGCTGCGGTGAATGCGCCCGATCCGGAGATGGTCACCATCGCAGGTCGCCCGGACTACGGCACCTTCCTGGTCGGCACGGATGGCTCGCCGCCGATCACGCTCAGCGACTGGAAGATGGATCGCTACGAGACGTCCAACCGGGAGTACAAGGCGTTCGTCGATGCCGGGGGCTACCGCGACAGCAGCTATTGGGTGCACCCCTTTCAGCTTGACGGACGCGCAGTCCCGCGTGCCGAGGCGATGGCGCGCTTCGTGGATCAGAGCGGACAGCCCGGCCCATCGACCTGGGTGGGTGGTGACTATCCCAGTGATCAGGCCGAGATGCCGGTGGGCGGCGTGAACTGGTACGAGGCGGCGGCGTATGCTAAGTGGAAGGGGAAGTCGCTGCCGACGATCTATCACTGGGCCGAGGCGGCGGGGGTCTTCTACTCGCGCGGGGTCGTACCGTGGAGCAACATGGAGGGAAAGGGGGCGCGTGCGGTGGGGACACCCCACGGTGTGAGCATGATGGGAGTTTCGGATCTCGCGGGAAATGTGCGGGAGTGGGTCGAGAACGATGCGGGTCGTGATCTCCGCTACATCCTGGGCGGTGGCTGGAGCGACCCGACCTATGCCTTCGTCGATGCCTACGCCCAGCCGCCGATGGATCGTTCGGTGATCAACGGGATCCGGCTCGCCAAGTACGCGGCGACCGACAGCGGTGTGGTGTTGGCGCAGGCGCCGCTGCCCAGGAAGTTCACCGACTACAAGACGGTGACACCGGTGTCGGACGCGGTCTTCGCGGGTTTCCTGCCGCAGTTCGCGTACGATCCGCTCCCACTCGACGCCAAGGTCGAGCGGACCGACAGCGCCAGCGAGGAGTGGAACGCGGAGTTCGTCTCGTTTACCGCTGCGTATGGCGGCGAGCGGATGCAGGCATGGGTCTTCCTGCCGAAGCGGGGTACGCCGCCCTACCAGACCGTGGTCTACTTCCCCGGGTCGGGTGCGCTCAACACCCGCACGTCGGCGGAACGCCGCGACATGGGCGCCAGCTTCGTGGTGAAGAGCGGTCGCGCCTTCGTGCTGCCGATCTACAAGAGCACCTATGAGCGGACCGATTCCTTGACGAGTGACCTCGCCAATGAGTCTGTTTTCTGGCGCGACCATGTGGTGATGTGGGTCAAGGACTATCGGCGCGCGCTGGATTATCTCAGCTCACGACCCGATATCGACACCACCAGGTTCGCCTACTTCGGCTACAGCTGGGGCGGCTACATGGGCGGGATCGTTCCGGCGGTGGAGCCGCGGATCAAGACCGCTGTGCTCTATGTGGCGGGGCTCACGATGGAGCGTGGCCGCCAGGAAACGGAGCCGGTCAATTACCTGCCGCGCGTGAAGGCCCCGGTCCTGATGCTCAACGGGAAGTACGACTTCTTCTTCCCGACCGAGACCGCCCAGCGCCCCTTCTTCGAGCGACTGGGCACGCCGGCCGCCGACAAGAAATGGGTGGTGTACGAAGGAGGCCATGACGTGCCGCGACCGATGTTGATCTCGGAGACGTTCGCGTGGCTGGACAAGTATCTGGGGCCGGTCAGGAAGTAACGGCGATCGGCGACTCGCGATCAGCAGATCGTCGACAGCGCGATCCGAGACGTCGAAGCGATCCTGCCGCTGAACGCACTGCCCAGACAGGTCGTTGCAGAGGTGCCACGATTCCGTGGGCCGGTGTCGACATCCGGGTGGATCACACCCTCACGCTGTGATGCAAGTTATTGTGATAGTGGGTCTTACGTTCCCACGCTTTCGGGCATGGGGCTTGCATTTTCCTCCTTCGTAGCGCCCATCGTTCGACTCACCACGCCGTCCCCGTTCAGAGCTGGAGGTCCGCCATGAAGATGCTGAAGGCATTCGTTGCACCAGTGCTCGTCGAGGAAGCCCGTCTGTCGGTCCTAACCCTCGGCCTGCAAGTTTCGCAAGGTCCGCGTGGCTGAACCAGTCACATTACCGATCTCACCAAGGAGCGCGTTCATGCAGGCACGCAAGAAGTTCGTGGCCCCGGTGCTTACCGAAGAAGCCAAGCTTTCGACGCTTACACTCGGCCAGAGCATCTCGGGGAACAGGAACGGAGTTTCCTGAGGTCCGAACCCACCTGGGTGGTGGCACTGGCGACGGCCCCCTGCGCTTCCACGCGCCGGGGGCCGTACCTTTGATGCGTTCCCCTGTCCGCGGGCAACAACGACACAAACGCGCGAGGAAACGACCGGAGTGCATCTGACTCGACCGTTCGGCGCGGCGGTGTTGCTCGCCAGTCTGCTGGCCTGCGACTCGCCGACCCGTCCCGCCCCGCTGGAGCCGCTTACCGCAGCGGAAATCACTGCCGCAGCAGCGCTGCTCCGGTCGGGCGGGTTGCTCGATGACAGCGTGACGGTCCTGTTGCTCGTGCTGAACGAGCCGGACAAGGGATCGCTCGGTGCGACCAGTCCTCGTCCGACGCGTCGCGCGGATGCCCGACTTTTTGACCAACGGTCCGAGCTCGTGACCGACGCCGTTGTCGACCTCGACAGCCAGCATATCGCCTCGGTTGCGCACCGCACCGGCGCGATCCCCACATTCACTTCGATGGATGGGCGACTGGCCCGCCAGCTGCTCCGCACCGACTCGCGTTGGCAGAGCGGGCTGTCCCGTCGAGGGCTCGGGCCAGCCGATGTCGACGCTGTTCAAATGGGACCTGGGACGCTCGACACCGCCTGGACGACGCCGGGCCACCGCTACCTGCGTGTCACCGCTGCGTTGCGTGCGGGTTCACCCGACGGCGCCCCGGTGGAGGGATTGACCGCCTTGATCGACCTGTCCGCCCGGCAAGTAGTCGATGTCATCGACGCGGAACCGGACCCACCACCGCTCGATACGATGCCGCAAGTGTTTCCTGCGAATACAGCACCCGCGCTGCCTGAGCGGGGTGCGGGCTCGCATTCGTTCCGCCTCGACGGTCACAGCGTGACTTGGCTGGGGTGGAGCTTTCAGTTCGCGCTCCACCCGCGTGAGGGACTCGTGCTGTATCAACTGGCCCATGCGGTCGGCAATGCACAACGCCGATCCATCATGGCGCGAGCCGCCGTGGCCGAGATGCTCGTGCCCTACGGCGATGCGACGCCGGCGTGGGGGTTTCGCAGCGTGTTCGACGTGGGCGAGTTCGGATTGGGGACAACGGCTGCAACCCTCATTCCCGGACGGGACCTGCCGGCGGGCGCCACTCGCCTCGATGCAGTGCTTGCGAACGATCGAGGAGAGCCTCGTACCCTTAGTGGGGTTATCGGCATCTATGAGCGTGACGGCGGACTGCGCTGGCGACACGGAGCGCGCGCCGAACGGTCTCGCGAATTGGTGATCCGGTTCGCGACTACAGTTGGCAACTACGATTACGGCTTCAGCTGGGTGCTATCGCCCGATGGAGTCATCGCCATGGAGATCGACCTGACCGGAATGATGCAGGTCAAAGGCGTCCACCGGGCCGATCCGCGATTCGGTGTCCAGGTCGCGCCCCACCTCGCGGCGATTCATCACCAGCATTTCTTTTCCTTCCGGCTCGATTTTGACGTCGCCGGGCCCGCCAACCGACTTCGCGAGGTTGAAGTCGTCGCCCTCCCGGTTGATTCCGCCAATCCGCACGGAACCGGCTTCACGTGGCAGTCGACGACGCTCCGGAGCGAGCACGCGGCGAGTCGCGATGCTGCCGCGGCACGCTCTCGTTTCTGGGTCGTCGAGCACGCCGACTCGGGCGGCGAACTGGGCGGTGCACCAGGCTATACATTCGTGCCGGGGGCACTTCCCGATCTGCTCGCAGCGCCAGGGTCATCGCTCCAGCAGCGTGGCCATTTCGCCACCCACCCGCTGTGGGTCACGGCATTCGAACCGGACGAGCGTTACCCGGCCGGCGACTTCCCCGGTCAGGATTCAGGGAGATCAGGATTATTGCAGTTTCAAGCCGACGACGCCTTGCTCGACGGGGCAGACGTCGTGGTGTGGTACACCGTCGGCATGACCCATGTTCCACGCCCCGAAGAATGGCCAATCATGCCCGTCAACCGCCTCAGGTTCGAGTTTCGCCCGACGCACTTCCTCTCCCGGGGGCCGTGGCACTGATCTTGTTGAACGGAGGGAATCCTCATCCGAATCCCCAACCCCCGGACAAGCCAGCGATGACGGCACCACCGCAGCCGAACTACGTGCTCACCTGTCGTGATGGAGAGCTGGCGGCTTCTCTCCGCAGCTGGCTCGACGGTTCGCGTCTGGTCTGGCCTGGCACGCTGCACCTCGATGTCGACGTGATCGACGAGCTCGCCCAGGATGGCGACTCACGAGAGGTGTTCCCGCAGGCGGACCTCCTGATACAGGCGGGTCCGCCGGACGGTACGGTCCGGGTTCGGTGGCAGCCTTCATTCGCGGAGGCCATCGTCCACGCGACCGAGCCGCGCGCCACGATCCGCATGACACGCGAGGCGATAACGCATGGTGAAGCCGCCGAGCGCGGGTTCCTGCTCGTCACGCTGCTTTTCATGCTGCGCCGGGTGGGATGGTATCACGTTCACTGCGCCGCAATGATCGATCCACGAGGTCGCGGCTGGCTCTTCGTTGGCCATTCCTGCAGCGGCAAGTCGACTACCAGCGCGCTGCTTGCTCGCCAAGGGTGGTCGGTCAGCACAGACGATATCGCGTTCCTCTCGGATGACGGAGTGACGGTCGGTGTCGAGGGATTCTGGTCGCCGATCGCGTTGCGTGAGGGCGGACGAACCTTGCTCGGCACGCCGGGTGGCATCGAGCTTTCGCGGCGCGCCAAGACCGGGTTCCGTCCGGAAGAGCTGGGTGGACACTGGATCCCGCGGGTGACGCCAGAGATCGTTCTTTTTCCATCGATCGGGGACTCAACGTCGGTCGCGCCGATTTCTCCCCGCGATGCCATCAAGCGTTTGATCGAGTCATCGATCTGGGTGTTGTTCGAGACCGTACACGCGCAGGAGCATCTCGACCTGCTCGCGCGGGTCGCGACCCAGGCCCGCGCTTTCGATGCGACCCTCGGCCCCGACCTGTTCCTCGACCCCGACCTCTTCCAGGACCTGGTGCAATGAAAGGGACGTTTCATCGCCACACCGACTTGAGATTGACGGAACTTGCTGGGGAGGGCGTTGTGCTCCATCTGGGAGAACGGCGGTATTTCACCGTCAACGAGACTGGCCTCACGATCCTGAATGCGCTTGCGGAACCGCGCACCTTCGACGAGCTCGTTGCCGCGGTACTGGACGAGTTCGAGGTCACGCCGGAGATGGCGCGTGAGACGACGAATGCGTTCCTGCAGCAATGCATCGACGCCAATGTTGTGAGCCTCGCCGCCGCGTGAAACTCAGGACTGACCTGCCACTCGGCTGGCGCGTTCGCGCTGGCGTGACGGCGCTGGTCATCCCGATCCTGTTGTTGGTCGTGCCCCTCGACCGTCTCACGTCAGGCCTGGGCCGATCGCTCGCCAGGTCCACACATCAACCACCCGACCGCCGCATTGCAGCCTGGATTGATCATCTATTGCGACGGCTGCCCTGGCCGTGGCGCCATACCTGCCTGCGCCGATCCGCGGTGCTGTATCACCTGCTCCGGCGAGGAGGGCGCGCAGTCGAGTTATGCGTCGGGGTCCGACGCGATGAGGCAAACGCCTTGGCCGCGCACGCGTGGCTATCGCTGGACGGGCAGCCGTACCTCGAGTCCGGATCAGAGATGCCGCACGAGTTCGCCATCATCGCGCGGTTCCCCGAAGCGGTGGCAGGTGAGCGGTGATCTCGGACGCAGTGGCACACCTGCTGGAGTTGCTGCGTATCCGTGGTGCCCCATCAACAACCGATGCGAGTGCGATGTGGCACGCAGTGTCAGCGTGTCCGGAGTACGACACGTTGCTGCAACGTGAGGGCGCGACCCTCTGGCTCTACCGGCGCCTGCACGACTGCGGCGTGACGCTCGATTCAGCAGCCGGAGCCACACTGCGTCAATCGGCGCACCAGCAGCTCATGTTCGGGCTTCGCGTGGATGATGAAACGCTCGCAGTCACGAGGATCCTCCGCGGTGCGACGATTCCGTTCTCACCGATAAAGGGGCCGGCGCGGCGAATCGCCGCCGGGCTATATCCCTACGCCGATGCGCGGTCCACGTCGGATGTTGACCTCCTCGTTCCCGAGGCCAGGGCCATTGACGCCTACGACGCTCTGGTGCAGCACGGATATCAGCCGGTGGGGAACCCGCGCCAGAGTCGTCCCGAACATTTTCACCTTCCGGCACTGATGGGCCAGCGCGGCGTGGCGGTTGAACTTCATACGTCGACTGCGCCCTGGCTCTCGCCGACGGAAGCGTGGCGTCGTCAGTCGAACGCTCCCGACACGATCCGATGGGAAGGGCAGGACTTCGAGATTTCAAATGCCACCGAGTTGCTATGGCACGGAATGGCGCATGCGTTTATCGATGGCGCTGATGGGTTTCGCACCCGCACATTTCTCGACGGCGCGGTCGTGATGGCATCAGGACGGTCGATCGACTGGACATGCATCACGCAGCGCATCACCGCAGGGGAGATCCGAGGCGCCGAGAGCGGCGCCGCGGTACCGCCTCGGTTACTGCGGAGGTGGATTGCGACCGCGGGCATGCTGGCAGGGGTCGCCGCGCCGGCTGAGTTCGCCCTGGACGGGGAGTACCCGATCGCGAGGTTGTTCCACTGGAAGTCGCTGGTGCTCCGCGCGAACGTGGGTCGCGCCGCTCGCGAGCGGCTCATCGAAGAGGCAGTCCGGTCGGAAGTCGGGATGTTGCTGACGCCTTCACATCCTGGCGATCCGGCGTGGGTTCGGCTGCGCCGCCGCGTCGCAACGGCTTCGGCGCGGGGGCTATACGTCGGCTGGCGGGCAACGCTCGGGTCAGCGCGAGGTGCTCAGTGATCGCGAGCCTGCGCCACGTCCTGGCGCTTGTCGAAGTACGCCGATCGCTAGTCATCCGATTCGTGGTCACGTCATTGGGTCGCTCGCTGCTCAGCATGGCGACCCAGCAACGGATGGTAACGGTCGCTGGCGAGCCTCGGCTGCTCGCCACCGCGCCCCGGGTTGCCGATCGAGCGGGCGGGCCGGCATGCCGCCGCCAATGCGCGAGACTGTCTTCTGTGAGTGTCGCTGACGCTCGACATCACGGGGGTGTGTAACCTCAAGCACCTCGGCAGCACCGACTGGTTCGAGTCAGGCTTCCGGAACCGCCACCGTGCCAGGGCTCACGGGAACCGGCCAGTACACGACGCAAGGTTCGATCAGCTTCTGATCCGGCAGCTCGACGATGGAGACCCCGGGGGAGGCCCTCGGGGTTTGGGCTGTACC
>JACDBX010000170.1 GCA_013694695.1 Gemmatimonadales bacterium
GCTTTGGGACGTGAACACCCGAAAAAATACGGCCGGAGGGGGGGGGACACAAGCGGAAACGTCGCCGACGAGCCGACGCCGGCGGTGGCTGGTGGTGCCCTGGCTGGTCGCCACGGTGTGGTCCGTCGGTGGCCCACCCCTCGTTGCGCAGGGGTTTCCCCGTGCGCGCGCAGGCGAGTTCGAGGTTCGTGGCTTCGATATCGCGCTCGACGGGGGATGGCGCAAGTCAGCCGCCGCACTGCGCACAGCGCGGCGGGTGGCGCTCGACGCCCGCGCCCTGTCACGGCTGAATGCACCGATATTCGGCATCCGCGGAACGTTCCGAATCCCGGTGGTGCCGATTGTCTACGCTGACGTCGCGATGCCCTTCAGCCGGGCGGCCATCAACGCGGTATTCTTCGACCCGGCGCCCCTCGATCGACCCTACTCCGTCCGCAGTTTCTACCGCTCCGCGTCGCGTGACCAGCTCAACCTCGATGGCAGGGTGTTCGATCCCGTGACACTTCCCGGCGCCGCCGCCTTCTATGAGGACGGGTGCAACGGAGTGGGCATCTACGGCCCCTGTCCCGCCCGGGCCCGGAGCCGGATGGCCGACCTGCTGCTCGGAGCGCTCGACGCGATCTCTACCGGTCCGGGTGCCGACACGGTGTGGAACCAGTTCGACAACGACGGTCCCGATGGCATTTCCAATTCCGGCGACGACGATGGCATCATCGACCTGGTGACATTCCTCCAGCCTCGCCTCGATGGTGCCTGCGGTACCGACGCGATCTGGGCACACCGCTACGTGATCCGTGGTTGGAACGGCGGGGCGATGTACGCCACCCGGACGCCACGACGCAACGCGGTGGGAATGCCGATGCCCGGGCAGTTCCTGCGCGTCGATTCCTACACGATGCAAAGCGTCCGCGGGGGCGCCACGTCGTGCTCGCCCGATGCGTTGATGCCGATCGGCACTGTGGCGCACGAGACCGCACACGCTTTCGGGCTGCCGGACCTCTACGACACCGATCGAGTCAACGGTACCGAGGGAATCGGAGAGTGGAGCTTGATGGGCGCCGGCAACTATGCCACGCCATCGTCTCCGTCGTCATTCGACGCCTGGTCACTGGTGCAGCTCGGCTGGGTGTCGGTTGATACCATCGGCAACGGGCGGACGATCCTCGCCCGTGCCGTGCAGCAAAGCGACACAGTGTATCACGTCGCGAGCGACGTGCCTGGAGTGTACTTCCTCCTCGAGAACCGACAAGCCGCGGGCCCCGATGCCGCAATGATGTCGACGATGTTTGCCCGACCAAAGGGTCCTGGCCTGCTGATCTGGCGCATCGACGATACCCGCATCACGACGGGGCTCGGCTCCAACGCCGTCAACACCGGTTCCCGTCCGGGGGTCGCACTCATCCAGGCCGACGGCCTCGAGCAGCTTCGCTCGCCGCTGGCGAATGTTCGCAATCGAGGCGACGCCGGTGATCCCTGGCCGGGTACCAGCATCCGGACAACGTTCGGGCTGATGTCTCGACCTGCCGCGACAAACTGGGACGCCGCACCACTGGGCCTCAGGATCGATCACATCCTGGCGGTCGCCGGTGGCCGCGTCACGCTCCGGGCGACCCGGGGCCCCGCGACACTGATCGCCTCCACGTCCCCGGCGGGGCGGGTGAACGTCAACGGCCAGCTGTTCAGTGAATGGCGGGAGGTGCTCGCCAGCGGTGATCAGCTCGCCATCACGGTCGACAGCATGCAGTGGAGCGCAGGCGGGCGGACGGTCGCTCAGTTCGTGAACTGGAGCGATGGCAGCCCACGGGATCGGACCCTGGTGGCATCGGGCGCGCGACCTGATACCCTGCTGGCGCAGTTCATTGTTCGTCATCGCCTCCGCGCCAGCACAACGTCCGGCGGATCGGTCTCCGGCGGCCCGGACGCCAGTGATTTCCTGATCGCAGGGCAGGTGGTCCACCTCCGGGCCACGAGCGACAGCGGCGCTGCCTTCCTGCGCTGGACCGGTGACACGGTTGCGACCGGTGTGAAGCTCGACCTCGTGATGACCAGGCCGTGGTCGGTCACAGCCGAGTTCATCACCCCGGTCGAGGTGTCACCAGCGGTGGCTGCAGCGGCGCTGCTCGGTGGACCGGCGCTTCCACCCACGACCGCCGTGTATCTCGACACGATCGGCAACCGCAATGGTGTGTATGACCTCGGCGACCTGCTAGCGTGGATGCGGTTCACCCGCCAGTCACTTCCACCCACTTTGCTCAGGGCCACCCGGGAGGCCTCACCGCGATGATCAGGGTTGTCGCCTGTGCGTTGCTCCTGGGCGGACTCGCCTGCGCCGAGGCACCGGCTGCGCCGCCACGGCCAGGGGTGCTGGCCGTCGACGTCGTGTCGACCAGCGTCCCTGACGGTGCATTGCTCTTCACCATCAGCGGCGGGCCGGTCGATGGGGTCACCGCGAGCGCCGCGACCATCACGACACGCACCGATGAATCGGGAACGCATGTGCTGGTGAGCGGTCCGCTTGCGGCGGGCGCCCTCGTTCGTGTCGCGGTTCCCGACGTGGCAGCAGCACCTGCGTATCTCGTGACACTCGAGCAGGTGGCCGACGGTCGAACATTTGTGCTCGTCGATCCGTCGTCGGTGACGCTTCGCATCCGACGGGTGCCGTGAGTCGTCGCATTGCGGTCGTTGGCGGTGGCCCCGCGGGGCTCGCGACGTGGCAGCGCTTGCGCGACACCGGCCACGAGGTGCAGCTCTTCGATCCGGAACCAGGCGGGTTGATGCGGACCATCCGGCACGACGGCTGGATCATCGAGGCAGGCGCGCACACGATGGCGACCACCGACGCCGGGGTGGGGGCGATGCTGCGGGCCCTTGATACCGATCCCGAAGAATCGTCCGTCGCCCCCCGCACGCGGGGCAGGCAGGTGCTGCTGCACGGCAGGCCGACGCCAGTGCCACTTTCGCCCGGCGAACTGGTTGCATCACCGCTGCTCTCGATGCGAGGGCGGTTGCGACTGCTGCGCGAGCCGTTCATTTCCGCGAAGCCCGGCGGAGACGACGAATCGGTGCAGGATTTCGCCCGGCGTCGCTTCGGGCACGAGGTGGCCGCGCGGATCATCGACCCCATCGTCGGCAGCAGTACCGGCGGCGACCCACGGCAACTCCTGGCGCGCGTCCTCTTCCCGCAGCACGTGCAGTTCGAGGCGGCGGGCGGTTCGGTGCTGCGCGGGGCGATGCGGGCGGGCATGCAGGCCCGCCGTCGCAAGGGTGGCTCCTCGATGCCCCTGTCATCGCACACGAACGGTATTGATTGGTTTGTTCGCGCCGTGCTGCGGCAGGGGAACGGTTCCGTCTGCCGGGAAGCCGTCACGGGAATCACCTTCAGCGACGTCGACGTGACGGTGCAGTGGGGTGATGGATCGGAGCGGTTTGGTGGGGTGGTGCTGGCCGTTCCTCCCGCGGCAATGCGCGCCATTCGGGTGGTGGGTGTCGACGCCGGTCAGTTCGAGAAAGTGGCCACGATGCCCTGTGCATCGGTGGCAAGTGTATCACTGGGGTATCGGCGTGAGCACGTCACCAGGCCCCTCACCGGCGGGTCACTGCTGGTTCCCTCGAGCGAGCACCTGCCGCTGCTCGCAACATTCTCCGCCGATGCAATGTTCCCCGGTCGGGCGCCGGAGGGTCACCTCCTGATCACCAGCATAGTCGGCGGGGTCCGTCACCCCGATGCGTTCCGGGATGACGACCGCACACTCACCCAGCAGGTACACGCTGCGCTTGCTGGTGCGATGGGGTTGGTCGCCCCGCCGGCGATGGTGCACGTGACACGATGGGAAGGTGCGATGCCGCAACCGGTTGCGGGGCACTTCGTCCGCCTGGCGGCGGCGGATGCGCTCGAGGCAGGGGCGCCGCGGCTTGCATTCGCCGGCGGCTGGCGCGGGGGTATGTCGATCGGGGAGGCGATGGCCAGCGGACTGCGGGCCGCAAACCGGCTCGGCGGGACGATGCCCGCCTAGCGTTCGTTCTCCTCGAGCTCTTCTTCCTTGAGCTCGATGTCCACCCGCTCGCCCTGGATCGACAGCTTCGCGTGTGCGTGGATTCCCATATAGAGGTTGGCGATCCAGACCAGCGCGAACCACGCGATCAGGTATCCGCGCCAGCCGGTGAGGACCAACTGGAAGTCGGCCATCCACACAACCGCGATCGCCACATAGTGGCTGAAGCAGTACTCACAGGTGAAGAGATAGAAGAACTTGCGGCGGACCAACGAACCCCGGCGTGCCTGCCGTTCACAGTAGGTCCGGGGCTCACGAAACACTTCCTCGTGTGTCACCGTCCATGCGATGCATGCGACCGGAATCGCCAGCAGGAAGAGCCATGCGGCCTGGGTGCCGAGGGGCATCTGAGGGTCTCCGGGGAAGGCGTCGTGGTTCCGGGCACGGTGCCCGGCGGCATCAACTGGCTTGCAGTCCTGACAGGCAGAGATAGAATGCGGCTGCCAGCCATTTCAACCCTGCAGCAATCAAGGAGTTCCAGCATGAAGCAGTGGCGACCCGCCCGTGTGATCGCGTGCCTCGGACTGTTCGGCCTGCTGTCCGGCGTGACTGCGGCGTCGGCCCAGGACCGTCTCAAGACGATGCCCGGGTATGAACAATACCAGCGGATGGTCCCGCAGCTCGCAGGCTCGGTCAAGTTGGGCACCCTGCAGGGGATGACCTGGGCCGATTCGGGCAAGGCGGTCGAGTACACCCGCGACGCCAAGCGCTGGCGGTTCGAGATCGCCAGTCGCGCGACCACCGAGATCACCGCGGCGGCGTCGGGCGGCGGACAGGGCCGGCGCGGCATCGAGCGGGGACGTCAGGCCGAGTCGGCGACGTCGCCCGACAGCGTGCTCAAGGCGACGCACCGCGACCGCAATCTTTGGATGAGCAACGCCGACGGCAGCAACGAGGTGGCGATCACCACCGACGGCAGCGCCGCCGACCGGATCAAGTACGGCACCGCGTCGTGGGTGTACGGCGAGGAACTCGACCAGACGACCGCGATGTGGTGGAACCCCGGCAGCACCCGCCTCGCCTACTACCGCTTCGACGAAAAGCCGGTGCCCGATTTCCTGCTGCAGCTCGACCAGACCAAGCTCTACAGCACCATCGACACCGAGGCGTACCCGAAGGCGGGTGAGCCCAATCCGGTGGTCGACCTTTTCGTGTACGACGTGGCCTCGAAGCAGTCGGTCCGGATCGACGTGCGCGATGGCAAGCCGTTCACCAACGATGTCGTCGGGCATTACGTGTACAACGTCGGCTGGTCGCCCGACGGCAGCGAAATCACGATGAACCGGACCAATCGTCGGCAGAACATCATGGAGTTCGTCGGTTGCTCGCCCACGACCGGGGCGTGTCGCGTGATCGTGCGCGAGGCCTGGCCCGCGAGCTGGGCCGACAATCACCCGCAGATCCGGTGGCTGGCCGACAACCAGCGGTTCATCTGGGGTTCGGAACGCAGCGGCTTCATGAACTACTATCTCTACGACCGTTCCGGGAAGCTGATCACCGCGCTGACGTCGCATCCGTTCGAGGTCGGCAGCATCGTGCGGGTCGACGAGAAGGCTGGCGCGATGTACTACACCGCCCGCAGCGGCGCCAACCACATGCTGATGCAGTTGCACCGCGTCGGGCTGAACGGCAAGAACGACCGCCGCCTCACCGACCCGGCGCTCAACCACACCATCAACATGGCACCCGATGGGAAGCACTACGTCGATGTGGCCCAGACCCACGACACCCCGCCGGTGACCCGCCTCTACGACGCGGCGGGGAAGATGGAAGTCGAGCTCGCCACGAGCGATCTCACGAAGTTCCGCGAACTCGGCTTCCAGCCGGCCGAGCTGTTCACGTACAAGGCCGCCGACGGCGTCACCACGCTGCACGGGATGCTGCACCGCCCATCGAACTTCGATCCGTCGAAGAAATACCCGGTGCTGGTCAGCGTGTACGCCGGTCCGGCAACGAACGGCGCGCGGGAGACGTTCACGATGCCGAACCCGCTCACCGAGTACGGCTTCCTGGTGGTGTCGCTCGACTCGCGCAGCGCCGGCGGGCGGGGCAAGGCGTTTATGGATCCGATCTACATGCACCTCGGCACAGTCGAGGTCGATGACCAGGCAGCGGGTGTCAAGGCGCTCACCGAGCGCCCGTATGTCGACGGAAAGCGCGTGGGGATCTTCGGTACGTCGTATGGCGGGTATGTCTCGGCGATGGCGCTGCTCCGTCATCCCGATGTCTTCCAGGCGGCGTCGGCGTCCTCGCCGGTGACGGCCTGGGACCATTACGACACGATCTACACCGAACGATACATGTGGATACCCAAGGAGAATGCCGACGGCTACAAGGCCGGCTCGGCGATGACCTATGTTGGCGACCTCAAGGGGCGGCTGATGCTGTACTACGGCACCGCCGACAACAACGTGCACCCGACCAATGCGATGCAGCTCATCCAGGCGCTGCAGAAGGCCGGCAAGAGCTTCGACGTGATGGTGGGCCCCGACCAGGGCCACAGCGGAATCAACCAGGCGCGGATGATGGAGTTCTTCATCGAGAACCTGGTGGTCAAGGGGCCAATGACGAGCTGAGCGCGGGGTCTGGCGCTGGCGGGGTTTCATGCTTTGGCGAGGAGGGTGACGGCGTGCTCCGCCCAGCGCCAAGCGGGCAGCGTTCGAGCATGGTTGAAATCGCAGCACGAAGGTGGCGCCGGGCTGCGCATCGCCGCCCCCCGTCCTCGCCAATCCGCTTTGCACCGTTGGTCGGCGACTTTCAGTCGCTTGGTCCGCCGAGCCGCGGCTTTCAGCCGCGAGGCGGCTGCGCATCGCCGCCCCCCGTCCTCGCCAATCCACTCGACCTGGTCGCTCCACCGCCACCGGTCTAGGGAAGGCTGAACACGCGGCTCTACTCAGGATATCGGACGAAGAGATCGCCGCCACGTCGCCGCCCGCGAACCGAGCGCACCATAACCCGCTCGACTGCCGCAACGTGTTGTCAGCCGCCGCCGCTTTGGTCTGGCATGATGGTTGGGATGATTTGCCGCCGATTCCGCCGATAGACGCGAAAGTCGCCATCCAGCGTGACAAGAACGCTCTGCGCATCGAGCTCTGTCATCCGAACGAGGCACGCATCGGCCAACGACATCGGCACATTCGTGAACTTCCGCATCAACCGCCGGACAGCCGCGATCTCCGGAAGCATCCGGAAGTCGATATTCACAACATCGCTCGCAAGCAGCTCGAGCACCGCGTCCTGCCCGCCAGCGAGGCGTCCGAGCAGAAAGCAGGCCTCCGACACAACCGCTTCGCACGTGAAGATGGGCGGTTCGACCGTATCGAGAACCTCCCGAACCCAGGCATGGTGCCGGTCCCGACGATTCAACAGGGCGACAATGGGTCCGGTATCGATGACGACGCGAGTCACCTTCCATACCCGCTCATGTGCTTGGGATTCGTGGAGAGATCCGGCGGGCCATCAAGAGATGCCACCAGCTCATCGACGACCGTCGTCACGGACCGGCGGCCACCGGTCGCCAGCGCTTGCAGGGCCTCACGAACGAGCGCGGAGCGACTCGATTTGCGGCGCCGCGCCAGATCGCTCAACGCGTCGTCCAGCTGCTCGGGCAGCTTGAAGGAGACCGTACGCATCGGGTTTGCCATCGTATTACCTCCTGTGTATAACGGTAATACGGCCCGCGCGGCCAGTCAAGTACGTGCTGAAGCGCCCGCCGCCAGTCGCCGGTCGTCTTCTACCACTTCTCCATGGTCACATCAGCCAGCACTCCCGCCAGGTCGTTGAACACCAGCGAGGTCGGTTTCGCGGGCATCACCGGAAGTTCAATCTCGGTGAGCGCGCCCTGCACCTTCACGCGGAGCCGGGCGACCTGCCCGCCCTCCAGCTGGAGCGTGACGGGGACGTAGGCCAGGAACGCTTCCGGCACCTTCTGTTGCTTCACCCGCAGCTTCACCTTGTAGCGCCCGTTCTCGCCGGGCTCGGCGAGCCACGCCACCCTGTACTCGGGAATCGCGGTGGTGTTGAGCCACTGGTCGACGAACCAGCCGAGCTCGGCGCCGGCATGTTTTTCGGCGATGCGGCGGAAGTCAGCGGTGGAGGCCGAGCGGCCCTTGTATGTCTCGAAGTACTCGCGCATGGTGGCCTCGAACCGATCCTCCTTCATCGTGCGGAGGTCCAGCATGAGGTTGCGGAGCATGTGAAGAGTCCACGCGCCTTTCTGGTAGACCACGAGGTTGTACTCCGAGCCGTCCGACGCGGTCGCGGTGCGGTACCCCAGGCCGACCGGACCGACCTCACGCTGCCGCGCCTTGAGGTCCGACTTCCAGCGTTCCAGCTGGTCGAAGTAGTACTTGCTGCTCTTCTGAGCGATCTGCGTGTACCAGAGCCCGGAAAAGTTGGAGAAACCCTCGCTCAGCCACTGGTCGCGGTAGCTGGCGAAGTCGACGCCGATGCCCCACCACTGGTGGGCTACTTCGTGGGCGCGGAAGAACTGGTCGAAATCGTCTCGTCCGTCCTCGTTGAGAGCGAACGTGGAAAAGCTCAGGTGAATGAGGCCGGGAAAGGCCTCGCCGTGGCCGTACGGGATGATCGTAGCGTAGAGCCGCTGGTGGCCCACGTCGCCGAACATGGCGGTAAAGAATTCCGAGGCCTGCGAGACCTCCAGCGCGACCCGTTCCTTCGCCTTCGCCACCGAGCGCATGCCGAATGAGCGGAGGGCCTGGTCGGAGTGGAGCACCGTGATCTCGGGGCCCCGGCCCTTGCTGGGGGCGACCTAGTTCTCGAAGAAGCCGATGTTGAACGATACGTTCCGCATCGGGCCGTCACTCACCCAGTGCGTGGTGAGCACCTTGTTCGCCACGGTGGAATCCTTCAGCACGCCCACCGCAACACCCGTGGGGGCACCGCGTGGCCACCGCGCGCAGATCACCTCCGCAGGTCAGCAGCCCGGGCACCTCTCCAATAGGAGCGGCCATCCTTTGCCATCGACCATGGGTCGCTGACTTCGCGGTTCAGCCGCGAGAGCGCGGCACCTTCGTGGCCTTGGTTCGTCCCTTGGGCTGCGTCCGCGCTTTCGTCGGCTGCAAGCGCGTGTTCGGCAATCCGGCCTCGCGACCCTCCCGAATGAAGTCGAGAATCTCGTCGAGGGTGATATCGGTCTTTACGGACGGGACATCCAAGGGCGACTTGGTCGGGCGAATTGGCTGCAGCGCGTAGAGCTGACCGTCGCGGCGGCGGATCCGGACCTCCCCTTTGCGAGACGCTTCGTCAAGGAGACCAGCGAGCTGTTGCCGCGCTTCGGTGTACGTATAGGTTTTCATATCATACCTCCACAAGGGCGACACGCGCGGAAACCGCAGCAGCGCGAAGGTTGCGGTCAAGGGTCAAGAGCGGAGCACGAACCGCCCGGCACGTGGCGAGAAAGTAGGCATCGTAAGCATACAGACGGTGGGTCTGCGCCAGTTCCAGCGCCTTCGTCAAGTCCACGGGCAGCAGCCGGATTGGAATTCGCTCAAACCCGGCCACCGTGGCCTGAGCGGAAGCGAGGGAGAATCGTCCGCGCTTCAGGCTTGCGCTCAGCGCGTTTCCGAGTTCCCACGGCAGAGAAGCTGGGGCCACGAGCGTCGCCCCGGCCGTGGCAGATACCACTGCTGCGCGGTGGGCCTCATCGAGAAGTACCGCCAGGAGGGCCGAGACATCAAGGACGATCTGCAAGGGCAACTCCGGTGACCTGTACACTAGTACATTACCACGGATCGTCCGCTGGCGCCAGCCGACTGACGTCAGTCGCTTGGTTCGCCGAGCCGTGGCTTCAGCCACGAAGCGTCCGTGGCGTTCGCCACGAGGCCCCCTACCTCACCCCAATCCAGTAACTCACTTTCATCGCCAAGAAGTTGTCACCCTTGGCGCCAATCGCATCGAGGAGATCGCCGCCATTCACCGACCTCCCGAATGGCGTCGCCCTCTGGCGGTTATTCTGCCAGATGAGGTACGCCGTGCTGCCCGGAAGCCACTCCCACCGGAGCACCAGGTTGGAGCGGAAGGAGAGCCGGTTGAAATCCAGGTTCGCGAGCGTGAAGGCCGCGTTCCCGTCGGTGACCGTGTAGGAGCTGTCCGGCATGCGAGTGATCGACGTCCCCGTTCCGGCCGCACCGTACTCTCGCAGTAGCCTGCTCCGGGCAGTCTCGAGTTCCCCGATCTTCGAGTACTTGCCGCTCGCCGCGAACGGCTCGGCGTATCCTTCCACAGTGAAGTCGGGTGTGACGGCGAAGTTGAGCCGGAACCGCGCCGAGAGCTGGCTCCGCTCGACAAACCCAAAGATGTAGCGATTCCCGAAGGTCGCGGCCGAACCGCCAGGCCTGGTGGCGATGTACTGCCGAGCATCGGCCGAACGGGTATATGACGGGTCCACCGATGCCTGCCAGCGCGCCCCGGGACGCACCGAAAGCGTTGTCCCAAACGTCCACGACCATCCGCCGAGTTCATCGTCGGTGTGCCGCGCGTTCACACTCCAGGTCACGGGCCGATTTGGTCTGCTGTTGAACGAGCTGTTCACGTTCACGAAGCGCGGCGTGCCCATCAGCGGACCACCGCGCGTCTGGCCATCACTCAACGAGCGGAGATTGTACTTGAAGTTGAATGACGCGCGCGTGAAGTTGTTGAAGGTGACGGAGCTGTTCTGGCCGATGCTCGAGTACTGGCGAATCCCACCGAAGTTTCAGCCTGACTCCGTCGTGAGCTGCACCATGTAGGAGCGAAATGTCCGGTGCGGCTTGGTGTCGCGCAGGATGAAGTCACCGTTGAAGTTGATGTCGTCGGCGGTCTGCATCCGACCGAGATCGTTGATCTCGAATCCAGGCGACCGGGCAAGGAGCTGGAACCCCCAGAGGGTGAACCGGCCGGCATTCTTGTCATGGCGGAGCGACACGGTGTATCCGCTGAGCGACCTGCGGCCAGCGTCGTAGCGGATGTGATCCTGATCAGGCCGCTGGTAGTAATGGGCGCTGCCGCGCTGCAACCTTGCGATGGCGTTGGAATCGCCCTCGACATGGCTGGCGCCAACGAATCCCGTCAGCTCGTACTTCCCCTGCTGCGACCGGAGTTTCCAGTCGACGCCGCCGGCGAATGCATTCCGCGAGAGGATGTCCTGCAGCCCCCGGCGTTCGTCGACGAAATGGTGTGCGTACGTGACGTTGAGCCCCGCGTTCGACTGCTGCTTGCCGAAATCCTGCTGCAAGCGTATCACGGCAAAGGCGTTGGGCGGCTCGACGGCCACACCATCGAAAGTGTCGGGGAGAGAATCGTACGAGCGGGCATATTCGCGGGGTGTCACCGCGGCGAGCGCGCCGATCGAGAGCCCCGACTTGAGACGCCCCGTCACCTTCGCGGCAGAGAGAATGGTGGTATTGGTTGGCTGCTTGACGAAGTCGCCGCTGATGCTGCCGCGCGGCGGTGCCCCGATGCGCCGGCTGTAGAAATAGACTGGCCGCTGGATGAAGTTCTGCGCCAGGCCGGTGAGCGCCTCCGCCCCTTCGGTGAAGAACGGTCGCCGCTCGGCGAAGACCGTCTCGAACGCAGATAAGTTCACGTCGGCCGGATCTGCTTCGACCTGCCCGAAGTCTGGATGGATAGTCGCATCGAGCGTCAGGTTCGGTCCAAGCCCCATCTTGAGATCGCCACCGATCCGTGTGGCGGACTTCTCAGCGAAGGGGTTCTTCGGATTCACGTCGGCGCGGTACGTGAGGGAGGCCGCAGCGTAGGGCAACAGCTCGAGTCGGCGGGAGGCGGGAATCCCGGCAATCCCCTCAAGGGTCCCGAACTGAGAGATGTATCCCGCTGCGTCGCGCGGGATCAGCGTCCACTGATTCTTCTCGTTCTTGTCGGGAATGTTGCGGGTGATCTGCAACCCCCAGACCTGCTCGCGCCCGGCGTTGAAACGCAGCTGCGAGAAGGGGATCCGCATTTCCGCCGACCACCCCTGGTCGTCGACGTCGGAGCGCGCACTCCAGACCGGATCGTACTGTGCTTCGCCGCCCTCCTGATCCTGGGCATGGTATCTGTCGCCGCGCACGCCGCCGGAGTTGACGGAAAAGGTGTACCCGGTGCGCCGATCGAGGTATGGGTCGAGAGAAATCAGGAAGACTTCGGCATCGCTCTCGCTGTCGCGCCGGGAGATCGAGCGGCGGATCGTGTGCGCGTCGGGGCGCAGCATCCGCGCGGCGACGTAGAGCGCGTCGTCGTCATAGAGCAGGCGGACTTGCGTGATGAAGGTGGGAGCCTTCCCCTCGTCGGGGTCCCGCTGCACAAAATCCGAGATCACCGGCGCAGCGGCCCAGGCGGCGTCGTCCAGGCGGCCGTCGATAGTCGGTGCCTGACCCGTGAGTCGTGACGCGTGGATTGACTTGGGCGGCGCCTGCGCAGCGACCGGCAGCGCCGCAGCCAGCGTGAGGGCGGCGGCCACGACGCATCGGGTGATGGCGGAAGTAAACGTCAGGCGATGCTCGAGTCCGATGTGGTGTGGGCGCGGAGGACGGGGGATTCTAATCGGCACTCGTGCTACTTCACATCGCCGACGGCGACCCAGCGGTTAGCCAGCCATTTTGCCAAGGGCATCGTCGCTCCCGACCAGCATGACGCGCGGTGTCTCGAGCACGCGGCGGAGGAAGTGCTCGCCGGCTGCGAGCCGCTGCCGGAACTCATCAGGACGATACACGGTCGGATTGAGTTCCCGATCTAGCTGTTGCTGCGCAGGCCGCAGGGCTGGTGCGAGCTCTCTCAGGGTCACCGATCCGATGACCATGAGATCGACATCGCTCCCCGCGCGCTGGCTGCCTGTGGCGGTTGAACCGTACGCGAACGCGAGGTCGATCCTGCCCTGTTCGGCCAAGCCTTTGAGTGCTCCTTGCAGCACGCCACCAAGGCCGGTCGTCTTGGTCATGAGCCCAACAAGTTCCCCGTAGACGGGCGACCGTTCATTCGCGCGAAAATACATTTGAGCGCCTTGCGCCTCGCGCTCGATGATCCCGCCGCGTACGAGGTTGGCGAGCTCCCGCTGGATCGATCCGACGGCCAGGCCGGTCCGTTGGGCGATCTCGCGGAGGTAGTAAGCTTGTCGGGTCTGTCCGAAGAGGAGGGTCAGGATCGCGCGCCGGGATCGTCCAAATAGTGCGTCTGCGGTCGCGTCAGGAGGAAGGTGCGTCATTGGCGCCTCACCGAAAAGCGTACGCGATGTGCGTACGACCGTATGCAATATGCGTACGGCACGGGAATTGGGCAACCCTTTTAGTGGGAGGGACTGAGCTTGCGGATGCATCGAATAGCCGGCATTTGCGCGCTCCTGTTCGTGTGCCCGACGTGGCCCCTTGCCGCGCAGGACACTGTTGGCGTGCACGCGGTCCGCCCCAGCGTCACCACCTGCCTCAATGTCCGGGTGGCCCCGGAACCGGACGCTGCGGTGGTGCGCTGCCTGGTCGCGGGGGTGCGCGTCGCGGCTGACAGTTCGGTGCCGTTTTGGCGCCGGATCACGATGCCCGGTGGCGAGCGCGGCTGGGCGGCGAAGCGGTTCCTCGAACCGCTGCCGGGTGTGGCACTCGATGCTGATGCGACCGGGCCGGATCGATGGCTCGAGATTCACATTGTCGACGTGGGGCAGGGGGACGGCATCTGGATCGCCACTCCCGACGACGGTGTGGCCGGCAATGGCCGGTTCGATGGTCGCAACGTGATCATCGACGGCGGCCCATACGGCAGTGACGCGTCGAACCCGATGCTGGCATACCTGCGGGAGCGGGCGTATGAGGGCGCCGTAATCGACGCGCTGATTGTGACGCATCCCCACAACGATCACTTCCCGGGTGCCCAAGGCATTCTCCGCCACTTCGACGTGTTGGCGTACTACGACCCCGGCTACCCCAAGGATGGGGTGGTGTACGACGCGTTCCTGACGTTGGTGGATCGGGAGCGGGTGGATGGCCGCCCGATCGCCATTCACCGTGGTTCGGTGGACGAGCTCGGTGCTCTCGACTGGGGGAGCGAGATCGACGCGGCGTTTCTTTACTCGTATCCGGGCACGCCCGACGGGCTTGGTAGCGGCAGTACACTCGAGAACAACGCGTCGGTGGTGTTGCGCGTGCAGTACGGCGACCATGTCTTCCTGTTCATGGGTGACGCCGAGGGGAAGGACCGTGACCAGGGCGCAGAAGAGGCGAGGTATGTGGAGCGGATGCTGCTTGATGCCTATCCCGCGGCGTATCTCAAGGCGACGGTGCTCAAGCTCGCGCATCACGGGAGCGAGACGTCGAGCACCTTGCCGTTCATCGACGCGGTCAACCCCGACGTGATCATCGTGTCATCGGGTATCAAGCCGTATGGCCCACGTTATCTCCCCGACGAATCGACGCTGGCACGGTGCTGCGCCCACAATCCCGCGGTGCGGACCTACCGTACCGATCGCAACGACCGGCGGGGGGCTCCGACGCGGGACGCCGTCGATCGGGATCACATCGTAATTCGGACCAACGGGCGGGTGCTGCAGATCATTGCTTATGATCGGGGTGCGGAGCTGGCGGAGGGGGTGGCGAGGTGTGGGTGAGAGCGGCCGGGGGTCAGCGGCCTACGTCGTCAGCTACCGTCCACGGAGCGGGTGATGATTTACTGGAACTGGCGCCTCACGGCGAAAGCGAGAACTTCTCGGGCTCATAGCGGACGAGTAGCCGTTGCAACTTTGCCACCTCGATATCCAATGCCGCGAGCACTTGCCTTGTCGCAAGCGGACTCGAAGAGCAAGATGCGTCAACGATTCCGTTGACAACAACATCTTGAATCGCCTCAGCAGCAGCGTCGATACTCGCAGATAAAACACTGTCACCCCATGACTCCTGACACATTCCTAGGCTGCCTTTGAAGCGCAAAAATATCGTGTTGAACGCCGACACTGCTTCCGCTGTGAGCGTCTCCAACCACTCTTCAGCAAGTGGCAACTGGCGCGAATCACGGACTCGGGTGATCGTTTCGTAAAGAGAGGTCGAGGCATCCCTACGGAACGTGGTTGAGTGATCAAGCGCATCGTCCAGCACTAAGCGGTCGTAAAGGTCTCGCTTTCGATCGCCCTTCCGCGCCACAGCTTGGCGCACGATTGCGAACGCGGCGATGCATACGCTCAGCAACGATACCAAGTGACCGACATCCAGTCCGCTTGATTGCGTCTCGACCGCAGGGCGCAAACTATCAATCATGGAAGTCGCGATGGATTGGAGTTCTGCTGTCAGTTCCCGTGACAACATGCGCAGGCTGTCGACCTGTTGGCCCACTGCGTCGACGGTGGTTATGATGTTTGCCGCGCCACGAGCGCCGCCTTGACCTGCATCAGTGATCACGCCGTTTCGTCGACGGTTGGCAACGGACTTGAACGCCGCAGTGCGGTGCGAACGCCATCGTCCACAAGCTCCGCAGTCCCCTTGCCGACGAATCGGTAGCGGCGCCTAAAGGCAGCCTCGCCCAATTTCCGAATTGAGTTGCCGAACATGCCTAAGAAAAACGATGAATTAACGGACCAGATGTCTTGCGCAACGGTAACGACGATAGTGTCAGTAGTGTCGTCTAAGTCGTCCAGCTTGTTTGCCTTACGGACTAATTCTCCCCGCTTGCGGCCAACGAGTGCATGAGCCCCGTCAGTCATGTAAGCCAAAAGCTCGATTGTGCGCTCGTTTGTCATTGCACGCCACCGTGGGATGCCAGGGTCAGATGCTCGTCAGTCATGGTCCGCAGATGCTGTCGGTCAAGAAAAAAGCGCATGCTAATCAACGTGCCAGGGAAACTCCGGCGCACATGACGGATCGAATGTGGCGCTGGCGGCTTAGATAGGTCGTTTGCTTCGTTGAACGCGATCACTCGCCGCTCCTCAGTCGAGCCTGACCGTTTACGGTGTAGCTGAACGTGATCGTCGATGACCACGTGCGTATTGCCTGAGTATATGCACATTTTCGGAGTCTGCCCGTCGGCAGCCTCCCCGAGGCGTTGGAACTCGGCAATCATGCGGATCATGCCTTGACCCCGGTGTCCTAGCTCGCTGGCCTCGGAGTTGTAACGACTTACGCCGTCCTGTAGCGCATATAAGGTCCAAAGGTTCTCGACAGTCCAGTGATTGCGTCGAAAAAGTTTGGATTTGCGGTGGTGTACTACAAGTGCCCGGATCTCTCGGTGGAGTCGTGACCGCGGAGGAAGCGTCATTAAGCTGGACGCGATGGACCTGCCAAGATTGAACATCACAACGTGGCAATCGCCGAAACGACTGTGGGGAGGTTGGCGAAGGTATCCGGCCAGCCACCACTCACCCGTGTGGGAATGATCGTCCGCATTGTCGAGTACTTCTCCAATCATCTCAAGAAAGTGACGTCGTCCGGGGTCGTTGGAGTGGCCTCGCAAAAACGGACACCTAGTTACGCGGCTCGGGTGAGCTGCGCTTCGTACGCGACCGGACTGACATAGCCGAGGTGCGAGTGTTGCCGTTCCGGATTGTACCACCCTTCGATGTAGCTCACCAGCGCGCGCGTCAGGCTGCTCCGCGTCGCCCACGACTGCCGATACACCAGCCCCCGCTTCAGCGTCGCGAAGAAGCTCTCGACGACCGCATTGTCCCAGCAGTCACCGCGCCGACTCATGCTCGGCCTCGCGTGGCGCTCAGCCAGCGCCGCCTGGTAGGCCCGCGACGCGTAAATGCTTCCGCGATCCGAGTGATGCAGCAGGCCCGGCCCCGGCCGCCGGAGCGCGGCGGCCCGCTGCCACGCCAGCAACGCGACCTCCGCATCGGGCGATCGACTCGTCGCCCAGCCCACCACGCGGCGCGAGCACAGGTCGAGCACCACCGCGAGATAGAGCCAGCCTTCCTGCGTCCAGCAGTAGGTCAGGTCGGCGGCCCACAC
>JACDBX010000042.1 GCA_013694695.1 Gemmatimonadales bacterium
CTGATTCGCCACGGTGTGGTCGCGACCATCAACTCCGATTCCGATGAGCGCATCCGTCGACTCAACATCGACGCGGCGAAGATGATGCGTTACGGCGGCCTCACGGAGGAGGAGGCGCTTCGCACCATCACGTACAACGGCGCCGTGCAGCTCGGCGTGCAGGACCGGGTCGGATCAATCGAGGTGGGGAAGGATGCCGACCTGGCGATCTGGTCGGGTCACCCATTCTCGGTCTACTCGCGAGTGGACGCCACGCTGATCGACGGCGAGGTGTTCTTCGACCGCAGCCTGGAAGCGGCCGCACTGGCGGAGGTCGCGCGGGAGCGCGCGACGCTGGAAAAGGCCGAGCCGAACATGGTGCCGGGCGGTGCGGGTCGCGCTGGCCGGACCGCGGCCGCTCCAACTGGGGAGGACAACTGATGTCGCGGTTCACGAACGGCCTGATCCTGGCGGCAGTCACCGTCACAGCCCTACCAGCACCGACCCTCGCGCAACTCGGGTCGTACAATCCGATGCCGGGACCGCAGGCCACGGTCGTCATTCGCAACGCCCGGATCGTGCCGGTCAGCGCGCCCGTGATCGAGAACGGGACGGTGGTGATCAGTGGCGGGAAAATCCTGGCCGTCGGCACGACGGTCAGCGTGCCATCGGGCGCACAGGTGATCGACGGCACCGGGCTGCACGTGTATCCGGGGATGATGGATGCGGGGACGTCGATGGGCCTGTCCGAGATCCCACAGGGTGCCGCCTCGACCGTCGACAACAGCGAAACCGGCCGATTCAACCCGAACGTGCAGGCGCTCAACGGCTTCAATCCGCACAGCGCGCACATTGGTGTGACGCGCGTGGTCGGCATCACCCAGGTGGTGTCACGCCCGTCAGGCGGGCTGGTCTCCGGCCAGGCGGGCGTGTTCCAGCTCGCGGGGTCCACGGCACCGGCGATGGCGATGGTGCCGCGCGCCGCGCTCGTGATCCAGTTGCCGTCGGCGTCGTTTGGCGGCGGCTTCGGCGGCGGGCCCGGGGGTGTCGGAGGCAACACCCAGGAAGTGAACCGCACCCGTGAGCAGCAGCTCGATTCGATCCGCACCCTCTTCGCCGATGCGATGGCGTACGGCAAGGCGCATGCTGCGTGGGGGAGCGATCGGACGCTGCCGCGCCCGGCGCACGACGTGGTGCTGGAGTCGCTCCAGGCGGTGATCAGCGGCGAGATGCCGGTGATCTTCCCGGCTGACCGAGCCGCCGACATTCGCGCTGCCATCACCTTCGCAGAGACGCTCAAGGTTCGACCGATCATCATGGGCGGACGCGACGCGGTGTCGGTTGCCGCACTGCTGAAGGAGAAGAACGTTCCGGTCGTGCTCACGAGAGTGATGGACCTCCCGTCGCGCGAGGATGATCCGTACGACATCAACTTCACGGCTCCTGCGCGCCTGGTTTCGGCGGGAGTGAAGTTCGCGATCACCTCCGGCGACGCTGGGGCCGAGGTGCGGAACCTCCCGTATCACGCGGGGATGGCGGCTGCATTCGGGTTGTCGAGGGAGGATGCACTGCGCTCGGTCACGCTGTGGCCGGCGGAAATATTCGGTGTCGCCGATCGCGTGGGTTCGATCGAGGTGGGGAAGATCGCCAACCTTGTGGTGACCACGGGCGACTTGCTGGAGGCCACGACCGACACCCGCTACCTGTTCATCGATGGGCGCTCGGTGCCGCTCGACACGAAGCACACCCAGCTCTACGAGATGTTCAAGGACCGGCAGCAGGCGCTTTGCGCCGCCACGGGGGGATCAACCGGTTGTACGGATTGATCGCCCCGCTGTCGGTGTAGATGCCGTAGTGAAGGTGTGGCGGGGTGGTCCGAGCATTGCCGGTATTGCCCACGAATCCCAGCGTGTCGCCGGGAAGCAGGTCCTGGCCCTCGACGATCGCGGCCACGCTATCGAGATGCGCGTAGTAATGACGCTCGCCTCCCGGACCGACCGCCCACACCACGGTGCCCCCGAGTCCGTTCTCGCCGATCATCGACACCATTCCGGAGGCCGCCGAGACGACGGCGGTGCCGCGCCGCGCCATGATGTCGATTCCCTCGTGCCTACGGTTTCCGCTGCGAATCCCTCCCCACGTGTCGACCAGCTGGCGAACCCGCACCCCTGCGACGGGCACCCGGAGAAGAGTCGGGGGCGGTTGACGCCGGAGAGTCGCGAGCCGCATCGTCGGCGCGAGCACGGTGGTTGTGAGGTACCAGTAGGCGAGCGGGATTCCCGCGATGGTGAGGACGACAGAGAAGATCCATCCCCACCGGATCCTGCGCCTCACACGGGATTTCCTACGCGCCGACGAAGTGCACCGTCAGGAGCATCTCGCCGGGCCCCGACGCACGCACACTGTGTCGTACACCGGGTGCGAGGGCGAGCACCTGGCCCTGACCCACATCATGCGCCTGATCCTCGACGGTCACCACCAACCCGCCGCTGAGCACGTGAATCGTGACCACCCCCTCGGTTTCGTGGACCGGCATCTCACCACCGGACTCGAATGCGTACAGGACGATGGTTGCCTGCGCATGCTTGTAGATGGCGATTTGCCGGTGTCCCGAGACTGCGGCGTGGGCCTCGGCTCGCAGCGAGCTCGCGATCGCCCCGAGGTCGAGCAGGTGTGCCGGGGCATCGAAGCGCTGCTGCGGGTGGGTCCTCAGGCGGACGGATTCAGGCATTCGGGCTCCGGGTGATCACTGTGAACATTCAGGGCGACGCTCGAGGCCCATCATCGTGGCACGCCGCAGCACCACCCTGCATTATATCGCGGTGCGCTCGATCCTCCCTCGTCAACCGCCCGCAGGCCGCGCCTTGTGTCCCAGCTCAACCAGTGCGGCGAGCACTGTGGTGCGGTGATCGCCCTGGATCTCGATCGTGCCGTCGCGCACCGTCCCGCCCGAACCGCAGCGCTTCTTGAGGGCCGCGGCGAGCCTGGCCAGGGCGTCATTGTCGAGCGCGAGGCCGGTGATCACGGTTACGCCCTTGCCTGCCCGTCCCTTTGTCTCCCGGTGCACTCGCACGTTGCCATCGCCAACCGTCGCGTCACCGTGCCGACATCGACACAACGAAACCGATTCGCGGCATGACGGGCAGGTGCGGCCGAGTTCGGTCGAGTACACCAAACGACCCGGACGTGGTGGATTGCGTCTTGGCACTGACTCCTCCTTGGGACCGTCCCATGCGGGATTGCCGGGCACCTGTTGCGGCGATGTGCTTTCGCGACCGCAACCACACCGACACCGGCCTCAACCTGTTCGGCGGATATGAATCGCTGAAGGGGAAGGTGCACCCCTTTGTCGAGGTCAGGATCATCGCGGGCGATGGCTCGCGCGCGCAGGCGGCGGGCGGCATCAACTTCACCCTCTGAGGCAGCGGCGGGGCACGCCGAGGCCGATGGCGGACTCGCGGCGTGCCCGCCGAGCATCAATCCCGCAGGTGTCGGAGCGTTTCCGAATCACCTGTCACGGCCAGTTCGGCAATGCCCCGGCCGCAGATCGCACCGATCATGTTGCCGGTTCCATTGTATCCACCGGCTGCCCAGACTCCCTCGCCGACCCCCCCAACAAATGGAAGCACCCCGCTGGTGAACCCGACCGATGCTGCCCATCGATGGGTGATCGGCACCTCCACCCGAAGATGGTCGCGCACGAACGCATCCAGGCGGGCTTGCACCGCGTCCCCCGGTCCGGCGTGCTCGGTCCATTCGGGCTCGCCGCCGGCGTCTCGAAATCCCCCGACCACGATCGAAGTATCCTCGAGCTGTTGCCAATACTCGTAGCCATGCCGGTAGTAGACTGGGCGCGACCAGGTGCGCTGGCCGGTGGGTGCGGTGGCCACCATCTGCAGGCGTGCAGTCCGCACCACACCGGTGAGTTGCGGGAAGATCCGCGTCAATCCACCATCGACAAGCACGAGGACATGCCGGCAGCGAATGCGGTGCGGACCGGTTTGCACCTCGCCCGGGAGTATCGCGTCGGCGTGAGTGGGGGCATGCAGCAATGCTCCGCGGGCGATCGCCCGGGCGGCTAGGACGTCGCATCGCCACCCCGGGTTGAATACGCCATCGAAGGGGAAGAGCAACCCCTCGCCTTCGGGACCCTCGTAGCGCTCGACAGGAAGGGCGTCGTGCCTCATTGCCTCGAATTGCCGGATGCAATCGGCGAGCTCCGCACCATCGCTCGCGATCCGGAGGGACCCTCGTCGAATCACGACATCCGGTGTGTCTGCCTCGAAGGCGTCGAGTTCACCCAGCGTCTGCCGATAGAGTGCTGTTGCACGTTCGCGCCCGAGGGCCGCCACCGCATCGTGATGGAATGCGGCGGTTCCGGCGAGCAGGAACCCGCCATTCCGTCCCGCCGCGCCGGGGGCGATTCCGATCGAATCAATCGCGGCAACCCGTTGCCCGAGGTCGAGGAGCGCGTGAACCGCTGCGAGGCCCGACCCCCCGAGGCCGACGACGCAGCTGTCCACCTCGAGGTCATGCGCGAGGGGCTGGAGCGGCGACTGGTCGTCCCGGGGCCATGCTGCCACACCGTGATGTTGCACCCTTCCCCCCGTGTGGTTGCCTCGGTGTCGCGGACCATGGAGACTACATCAATCGCCCGCTGCCGGCACGCGCCGGCTCGATTCGCCGTCCCCATGATCGCCGAGGTTTCATGCGCCCCGAACACTCGCTCGTGCTCGTGCTCAGTGCCACCGTCGGGTGCAGCCGCGGCATGATCCCGGTCACGGCGGCCCCAGCCGTCCACGCCCGCGTGATGACCCTCGACACCCATGTCGACATCAACACCGCCAACTTCCGCGCGGATACGACCAACTACGCAGATCGGCTTGCGCGCACCCAGGTCGACATCACGAAGATGGAAGAGGGTGGACTCGATGCCGCCTTTCTGGTGGTCTATGTGGGCCAGACCACGGCGCTGGACGAGGCTGGATATGCCCGCGCGCTCGCGCAGGCGCTCGAGAAATTCGCTGCGATCCACCGCTTGGTCGACACCCTCGCCCCGACACGTACCGGGCTCGCCCTGAGCGCTGCGGATGCCCGCACGATTTACGCGAGCGGTCGGAAGGTGATCTTCATCGGCATCGAGAACGGCTTTCCCGTGGGTTCCGACCTCACCAACGTGGCGCGATTCCACGCCCTGGGCGGTCGGTACATGTCGCTGGCGCACAACGGTCACAGCCAGCTCTCCGATTCCAACACCGGCGAGCGCGATGGGGTCTGGCTCCACAACGGGCTTTCTGCGCTCGGCCGCGCCGTGATCGCCGAGATGAACCGCGTCGGGATGATGATCGACATCTCACATCCCTCGAAGGCATCGATGATGCAGACGCTCGCGCTCACCCGGGCCCCGGTGATCGCGTCCCACTCGGCGGTGCGGGCGATCTGCGACCACAGCCGGAACCTCGATGATGAACAACTCCGGGCCCTCGCGGCCAACGGCGGAGTGGTGCAGCTGGTGGCGTTCAACGGCTACGTGAAGTGCGATCCGCGCCGCGACACCGAGCGCGAAGCGGCCGTGGCCGAGCTGAGGCGGGAATTCGGGATCACCGCGACATCACGGCAGGCTATCAGCGACCAGGTCGCAGCGCTCCCCGATGTGCGTCGCAATGCCTACCTCGCCCGGCAGGAGGACATCGTCTCCCGTCGGTATCCCACCGACCCCGCGGCCACCGTGGGTGACTTCGTCGATCACATCGAACATGTGGTGCGGCTCATCGGAGTGGACCACGTGGGCATCGCATCGGATTTCGACGGCGGCGGGGGAGTGGATGGCTGGCGCACGGCTGCCGAAACGGGGAACGTGACCGCAGAGCTGGTGCGGCGGGGCTATTCGGAACGCGACATCGCCAAGATCTGGAGCGGCAACTTGTTGCGGGTGCTGGAGCGCGTCGAGGCCGTCGCCCGCGCTACCGCGGGCGAAAGGTGAGGGAGTCCGAATTGAGGCAGTAGCGGAGGCCGCTCGGGGCCGGGCCATCGGGAAAGACGTGCCCGAGGTGTGCGTCGCAACGAGCGCAGAGGATCTCCGTGCGGTGCATGCCCCAGGACGTGTCGTCGTGGGCGATGACATTCTCGCGGGCCACCGGCTCGTGGAACGACGGCCAGCCGGTGCCCGAGTCGAACTTCGTGTTCGACGTGAACAACGGGAGGTCGCAGCAGACACATGTGTAGGTGCCCGGCTGCTTGTTGTCGAGCAGGGTGCCGCAGAACGGCGCCTCGGTGCCCTTCCCCCGGGTGATGCGATACTGGTCGGGCGTGAGCTGTGCCTGCCACTCCGCGTCGCTCTTCACCACGCGATCCACCGTCACGGGTCCGGCGATCACGCCAGCCTCATCGAGGTCGAACACATTCACTTCCATCAGGTCACCTCCGCAAACCGGGGTAGATCACTGAACCGCCATGCCATGCAGCCGGAGCGCGCGCTGCTCATCCCCGGTGATGCAGCCGAAGATCTTCATGGGTCCGGTGATCCGCACGAAATACACGCTGTCGAACGGAACGGGAATGTCGGTGCCATCGGCATCACGGTACTCGGCGAGCCAGTGCACCCGTGTCATGACGTGGTCCTGGTCGATCGGCGTCGAATCGATGCCCTCCAATCGGAGGGCGCGAATCCCGTTGTGGCGATACGTCTCACACGTGGCGATGATTGCCTTCACGAACGTGTCATCGTTGCGCCGGCATTCCACGCCCGCCTGTTTGCCGTCGACGAACGTCTCCCCGAACGCGCTGGCCGCCGCCGCGGCGCCGGGCTCATCGCAGAGGATCGCGGCATTGAGGCTCGCCTCGTAGTCCTCGAAGAACGTGATCAATTCCCGCCGTCTGGTCATGAAACCCCCGTATGCACAGGGGGAGACGCCTCAATGGCGCAGCCGCTGCACGATCTCCGGTTTCACCACCCGGTAGGCCGGTTGGTATGCGGCGCGGTACTCGGCGGAATGACTCACCGCCGGATAACCCCGCACCCGCATCGTGTCTCCATGGCGGCGGAGCACAGCGGGGTCGAAGGGCACGCGCCGCAGGCGGGCCAGCTCGACGATCGTTGCCCAGTAACGTTCGAAGACCTCCGGCCTGCGCTCGAAGGAGCGACCGGTCTCAAGGAACGCGGCGAGGACGACGTCGCGTGACCCGCCCCCGTCGCGCCACGCCCGGAGGTTCAGCCTCACCAAGGCTCCCCCGGGGGCAATGGTGTCATAGATGGCCTCTGGGCGATCCGGGAGCGATCCCCACTCCCGCGCCAGCCATTCCGCTGCGTTTGCGGAGTCGGGAATCGAATGCTCGGCGCCGAAGGCCGCCTGGTGGGCCAACTTGTAGAGATCAACTCGGGTCAGGATCGGGTGACGCCGAAACTCGTCCAGAACGATCGAGGCGAACGAGGTGTCGTGGGGGGCGGCAACGGCGAGGGTGGTGAGGAGCATGAGGAAAGCCATGCGTGAAAACTAGTGAGACGCGTTGCGGCGCTGGCGCCCAGTAACCATTCGGAGCGGGCATTGCCGGTGCTAATGATAGGGGTCTTGCGCGAACGCCAGCCTGATCGTATATAGTGGGGGTAGTCATTGGGCTGGCACTTGGCCAGCCGCCTTGTCGCGAGAGTCAGGCTCTCCGAGACGAAGGCGCGATCAGCATCCGAATGCGGGTGCCGACGCGCCTTTTTTGCGTACCGCAACGGGAGGTGGAGATGGGACGTCGCGTGCAAACGATGGGCGAGTTCATGCCGCTTTGCCGTTCAGTTCCTGCTGACGCGACACCCCCGACGGAACCGAACGGAGCGGCCGCAGGGACGGTGGGCGATCGTCGCCGGGAGATCGCCGACGCCGGGGACCGGGAGGGCTCCCGGTGAGCCGGTGGGTGCTGGGTTCGATCGTGGGCGCGCTCGCCGCGGCGCCGCTCGCCTTTGGCGGCGCGACTTCGGCCACCATCGAGACCGCTGCTCAAGCGGTGTCGGTGGGACTGTTCGTAGCAGCAGTCGTATTTGTGGGGTTGGGAGTTCGATGGGGCAGGCGCTGGGCGATCTGACCGGGTGACAAAGGCAATCCGTGCGCTCTAGCGTGCGGTGAAGTGATAGCAGGACGTGCATTGCGTGCGCGCCCCCGTCGACCACCGGCGTGTTACTGCCGGGATCACGGGGGCGTTCATGATTGCGGCGCTGTAGATTCCAGCACCGCCAGGGGCATCCCGGATCACTGCGGATCCGGGGTTGAGAAGCACCCTCGGAACCTGATCCCGTTCACACGGGCGTAGGGAGGCGGTCCCGAACGGAGCCAATCTGATGACCTCCATCTCCCCATTGACGGCGTCGTCGTTCGCCGACGCATTTCCCAACAGCCGCAAGATCATGGTGCCCGGGCCGGCTGGTGTCGCTGTCCCGATGCGCGAGATCGCGCTGGCGGATTCGCCCGGTGGGGTGCTCAACGCCCCGCTTCGCGTGTATGACACCTCGGGCCCGCAGGGCCATGACGTCCTGGGCGGCCTGCCGCCGATTCGTGACGCATGGATTCGCGCGCGGTCGGTCGTCGAACTGCCGGACCGTGACCAGGCCTTGGGGATCGAGATGCCCGCGGGGCTTCGTCGCACGGTGCGGCGGGGGACCGGTGGGCTGACGCAGCTCCATTTTGCACGGCGTGGCGAGGTCACCGCCGAGATGGAGTACATCGCGGTGCGCGAGGGCATCGACGCCGCGACGGTGATGAGCGAGGTGGCTCGCGGCCGCGCGATCATCCCGGCGAACATCAATCACCCCGAGCTCGAGCCGATGATCATCGGCCGCGCCTTTCACGTGAAGATCAACGCCAACATCGGCAACTCCGCAGTGGTGTCGTCGATCGAGGAAGAAGTGGAAAAGCTTCGCTGGGCGACGCTCTGGGGCGCCGACACCGTCATGGACCTGTCGACCGGCAAGGACATCCACGAGACGCGCCAGTGGATCCTGCGAAACTCGCCGGTTCCGATCGGCACGGTGCCGATCTACCAGGCGCTTGAAAAGGTCGGCGGCGTCGCGGAAGACCTGACTTGGGAGGCCTACCGCGACACCCTGATCGAGCAGGCCGAACAAGGGGTGGACTACTTCACGGTGCACGCCGGCGTGCTGTTGCGCTACATCCCGATGACGGCCCACCGCATGACCGGAATCGTCTCGCGCGGTGGCAGCATCATCGCGAAGTGGTGCCTGGCACACCACCGGGAATCCTTCCTGTACACGCACTTCCGCGAGATCTGCGAGATCATGGCGGCGTATGACGTCTCGTTCTCGCTGGGGGACGGGCTGCGACCGGGCTCGATTGCCGACGCGAACGACGAGGCACAGTTCGCCGAGCTCCGCACCCAGGGGGAACTCAACAAGATCGCGTGGGAGCACGACGTACAGGTGATGAACGAGGGCCCGGGTCACGTGCCGATGCACCTCATCAAGGAGAACATGGAGAAGCAGCTCGAGTGGTGCGGCGAGGCGCCGTTCTACACTCTCGGACCACTCACGACCGATGTCGCACCCGGTTACGACCACATCACGTCGGCCATCGGCGCTGCGATGATCGGCTGGTACGGCACGGCGATGCTCTGCTACGTGACCCCCAAGGAGCACCTCGGCCTCCCGAATCGCGACGACGTCAAGACCGGCGTGATCACCTACAAGATCGCGGCCCACGCGGCGGACCTTGCCAAGGGCCACCCGCACGCCCAGCAGCGGGACGATGCATTGTCGAAGGCGCGCTTCGAGTTCCGCTGGCGCGATCAGTTCAACCTCGCCCTCGACCCGGTGACTGCGCTCGCATTCCACGATGAGACCCTTCCGGCCGAGGGGGCGAAGGTCGCGCACTTCTGCTCGATGTGCGGTCCGAAGTTCTGTTCAATGCGGATCTCGCATGATATTCGGGACGCGGCGCTCGAGGCCGAGGCCGCACAGGGAATGGCCTATAAATCGGCCGAGTTCCGGGAGGCAGGCAGCGAGATCTACGTGCCTGAGGCGATCGGGTCATGACCTCCTGAACACGCGCGTGACGCCTGGGGTGTGACGCGGCGCAACCTAGTTCCTCGCCGCTGCCCGCCGTCCCATTATGCACGTGCCGAGTCTGACAGATGGATTGGCGTGTGCCCACGCATTGAGGAGATCTCTCGTGACCCCAGGCGATCGCTCCGTTCGCAGACTCGCGTCGTCAGCGGTTGCATACGCGTTCTGCGCGTCGCTTCTCACCGCGTGCGCCTCCCACGGCTCGCCTCCCGCCACGGTTCCAGGCAGTGCTGCAACTCCGCGCTACCCGGTCACACGGACGGTCGACGTGGTGGACGACTATCATGGCACCCCGGTAGCCGATCCGTATCGCTGGCTCGAAGAGCTGGGATCCGCGGAGGTTCTCGCGTGGGCCGCTGCGCAAAACGCGGTGACATCCACCCTCCTGGCAGGCGACTCCCTGCGCGACATCCTGCTGCAGCGCATGGAGGAACTAGCCAGGCCGTGGGACGAACTGGAGCCGGCGCGTCCGGCAGCGCCGACCGGGAGGCTTCGGCTCGCTTATGCACCGTCCGAAACGGGCAGCGCCCGCGTGGTCACGGTAAGCAGCGAAGCAGGCGGTTCACGCGTGCTGGTCAATCCCCGGGAGTTCGGCGCGGCGATGGAGGTAGCCCGGTTCGATGTCTCACCGGACGACCGACATGTAGCGTACGCGCTCTCTGACGCCGGGAGCGAGTGGTGGCAGGGCCGCGTCCGCCGCGTCGCCGATGGGCGCGACCTGCCGGAGGTGCTGGAGGGGATGCTCTGGGCAGCGCCGGTGTGGACCCATGACGGTGCGGGCTTTTTCTATGTCCGCTATGGCCGCCCCGCTCCTGGCGCAGTGACGATGTTCCATTCGCCCGCCGTGATGTACCACCGGGCAGGCACCGCGCAGTCTGACGACCGGGTGATCTACCGCACCCCGGTTGGCACGACTACGCTCAGCCTGGGCGTTCAGCTTACGCCCGACGGCCGCTATGCACTGGTCCGCGAGGGTGAGGGCGCGCACGTCGAGGCGATCGGGTGGCTCGACAACCGCCGCTGGCTGCTCGACCTGCGGGAGCCGCAGCAGCCGGACCTCTCGGGGCCACTCGTGCCTCTGACCCCCGATCGCGCCTCCGCGTACGAGCTCGTGGGTCAGCGTGACTCGCTATTCTATCTTCTCACCGATCACGATGCGCCGCGCCGCCGGCTGGTGGCAGTGAATCCTCGAAATCCCGATGTCGCGCAGTGGCGCGAAGTGATCCCGCAGCACGTGGACGTGCTCACCGACATCCGGCAAATGAGCGGCCGCTGGGTCGCGACCTACATGCGCGACGTTCAGCATCATGTGCGCATCTTCGATCTGGACGGCAAGCCGCTCCTCGATCTCGGCGTTCCCCCGCTGAGCAGCGTGCTCGAACTGCGGGCCGGTCCGGCAGACTCTTTGATTGACCTCGTGACGATGTCGTTTCTGCGGCCTCCCTCCGTGACGCGTCACGACCTGACGACGGGGCGTGCGCACGTCATACAGTCCCCCGCGCTGCCGTTCGATACCGCCGCGTACGAGGCGCGGCAGGTCTGGTACGCCGGGAAGGACGGGACGCGCATCCCCATGTTCCTCATGCACCGGCGGGGCATCGCGCTGGACGGCTCGCATCCGACACTGCTCTTCACCTACGGCGCTTCGGCGCAGGTGTTGAGCCCGGCCTATGGCGAGCAGGCCATCGCCTGGATGGAACTGGGCGGCATCGTCGCCGCACCGGGCCTGCGCGGCGGGGGCGAGTTTGGCCGGGAATGGTACGAAGCAGCGATCCTCGAGCGGAAGCAGACCACATTCGATGACGCAATCGCGGCGGCCGAATGGCTGATCGCGCAGAGGTACACCACGCCCGCGCGGCTGGCGATTCGCGGGGCGTCCAATGGCGGCCTGCTTGTAAGCGCAGTGATCGCGCAACGTCCGGATCTGTTCGCGGCCGCGGTCGCCGAAGTGCCCGGAGTGGACGTCCTGCGCTTCGACTACGGCCGGCACCGCACCCAGTTCGGCTGGGCCGGCGACCCGGCCCAGTTCCCATTCCTGCTCAGCTACGCGCCGCTGCAGCGGATCCGCGCCGGTACCTGCTATCCCGCAACGTTCATCAGCACGGCGCTCAACGATGATCGTGCGCCGGCATGGAACGCACTGAAGCTGACCGCAGCGCTGCAAACGGCACAGGGTTGCGCGCGGCCGGTGCTCTTGCGCGTTCGGGACACGGGCGGTCACTCGGGTGGTGAGGAGTCATGGATGGAGCGCGAGGTGGAAATCCTGGCGTTCGTCGCCCGGCAACTCGGACTGCGATGAGTCACCTGGTGCGGAAATGCGCGTACACCAGGCGACCGCGTCGTCGCTCTCGGGTTGTAGGCACAGTCACATGAACGCCATGCCGGCGCCGTTTTGAGCGCTCCGCTGCTCGCCGTCAGTGCGTATATGCTGATGCAGCTCGGCATTGGCGTGTGGGTATCCCGACGCATCCGCACCGAGTCCGATTACCTGCTCGGCGGTCGCACACTCGGGTACACCCTCGCCACATTCTCGATCTTCGCGACGTGGTTCGGCGCCGAAACGGTCGTGGGTTCGGCCGGCGTGGCATACAGCAGTGGGATCTCGCTGCGCAATGCCGAACCGTTCGGTTATGGACTGTGTCTGCTTCTGATGGGGCTGCTCTTCGCCGTCCCGCTGCGCGCGCGACGCATCACTACGCTCGCGGACCTTTTCCGGGATGCATTCGGCGTAACCGTCGAGCGCGCGGCTGCACTCGTGCTGATACCGAGCTCCATCCTCTGGGCCGCCGCGCAGATCCGTGCCTTCGGGCATGTGCTCGCCGTCTCGAGCGGCGGGCTCGACGTGTCTACAGCCATTGGCATCGCCGCAGTATTTACCATCCTGTATACCGCATTCGGCGGGCTGCTCGTCGACGCCATTACCGACATGATCCAGGGTGTGATGCTGATTGCGGGAATCACCGTGGTTTTTGTGGCGGTCGTGAGGCTGGCGGGCGGACCGATCGACTTCTTCTCCATCGTCACTTCTCAGCAGGCGGCACATGAGGTGCTTCGCACCCCTCAGCCGTGGTTCGCAACCCTCGAAGAGTGGGCTATCCCTGTGCTTGGCTCGGTGGTGGCCACCGAGCTCGTCGGACGCATCGCTGCAGCGCGCTCGCCGGGCGTAGCCCGCACATCGTCCCTCGCGGCTGCACCGCTCTACCTGATTGTCGGCAGCATGCCCCTGCTCGTCGGCGTCGTGGGTCCCCAGCTGATGCCGGGGCTCGCCGACGCGGAAGCGATCATGCCGGCAATCGCACATTCCATCCTTTCGCCTGTGTTGTTCGCGCTGTTCGCCGGTGCACTCGTTTCGGCCATCCTCTCCACCGTCGACAGTACGCTCCTCATCTCTTCCGGCCTGCTTTCACACAATGTGATCGTGCCCGTTCTCGCCATCCAGTCTGAACGCGCGCGCGTGCGCATCGCGCGCGGCGGTGTCATCGTCTTTGGCGTCATCGCATTCGTTCTGGCGCTTCGGTCGGACGGCGTTCTCACACTGGTGGAGGCCGCTTCCGCATTTGGCGGGCCGGCTGCCGTGGTGCTCACGTGCTTTGCGCTCTGGAGTCGATTCGGCGGGCCGCGTGCAGCCCTCGCGTGCGTGATCAGCAGCCCCGCGGCATATCTCGCCGGCCTGGCCTTGGATCTTCCCTACCCGTTCCTTGCCTCGCTGGCGACCGCCGTCTTGGCCTTCCTTGCGTTCGGCCTAGTCGAACCGCGCCGGGACAAACCCGCGCCGACATTGACTATGCGGATGATGGATGATCGATGATGGAGAAGGGAGAAGGGAGAAGGGAGAAGGGAGAAGGGAGAAGGGAGAAGGGAGAAGGGAGAAGGGAGACCAACGGTGCACCTGCTGCACCATTCGTCTCCCTTCTCGCTTTCGTGGCTGCTACCGGTCTTGATCAGGTCGAGACGATGAACATCCCGGCGATGGCCAGCACGGCCTGCGCGGTGAGGGGTTCGTCGAACGCCTCGCTCGCGGCCGCGGCATTGACGAACGCCGCGGTATTGATGCCAGCCTGGGTGGTGACCTCGTCACCAGCGTAAACGGCGGCGAGCGCCGCGACGTCAGTAGTGTTGCTGGTGATCCAGCCCTTCTGGCCCCGCAGGCGCCGGACCTTCGACGCGTGCCGTGCCTCGACGGAGTGGATCTGGAGCGCTATGGTCAGGATCGCGTCGTTGCTCTTGAGTTCGGCAGCGCGCCCCTTGTATGCCCGCACGCCGGTGTCCTCGAAGCCTTGCGACAGCACGAGGTACGTCTGGTAGTTCGTGAAGACATCGGCGAACGCCCCGCCAGCGGTGAAGTCGAACGTCGGCTTCGCCACCGCATCGGCACCTAGCGTGGCCCGGAGCAGTGCGACGTGCGCGTTTTCGTGCTTCGCGATCTGCTGGAAGACGGGGCGCGTTGCGCTGGGGATCAGGTTGGCCGCGGCGAGCCCGAGGTTGTAGAACTCAGCCTCGAGGTACTCGAGCGTCAGGGCGTAGTTGAGCACGTCCTTGATGCCCTGCGGGAGGCCACCCTGGGCGAAGGCGTTTTTTGCCAGCACGCCGAGGGCCAATGGAGCAGACGCCATCGCGACGGCGAGGGTACGCTTGCTGACGCTGCCGAGTGCATCCCGTCGGGACACCACGCGCTCCATCAGCTCCGGGTCGATCGTCTCGAGCAGTGTTTCAGTGTTCGGAGTCATGGTGGTCCTCAGGAAGTGGGAAGCTGATTGGCGTTGATTGCATTCACGACGAACGGGTCGGCGGCGGCCAGTACCTGGGCCGGCGTGCGCACCACGTCGAGACCGGTCGGACCGACGACGTCGTCGCCGGCGAAGTCCATGCTGTTCGGGTTGAGCAAGTCACGGATCGCCGAGGCATGACGAGCCTCGACAGAGACGATCTTGCCGGCGATCAGCAGGTTCGCGTCGCTGGTGAGGAGCTGGCCCGCGCCGTTGTACGCGGAGACGCCGAGATCCTCGAAGGTCTTTGCGGCACCGAGCACCGAGGCGCGGCTGGTGAAGTTGATCGACGAGAAGTCGACCGAGAGGCCCGCGATGGCCCCGTTGGCAAGCACCGCCTTGAAGAACTCGCGATGCACGATCTCGTGGTCGCGGATGTCGCGCAGGATGGTGGTCTCTTCGGCGGTGATGCCCGAGTACGGCGCTGACAACACCCGGATGTAGAAGGCGGCCTCAAGCTGCTCGAGCGCATAGGCGTAGTTGAGCACGCCGGTATCGCCGCTGCCGAGGTTGACGCCGGGGGTGTTACCGGGGCCGGTTCCGTTGTCATCGTCTCCGCACCCGAGCGCGGCCACACCGACCGTCAAGCCGGCCCATTGCAGGAAGGTGCGACGGCTTGTCGCGTTGGCCAGCCGGCCAAGAAATTCGAGCTCTGCGCCCGGACTGGCGTTCAAGTTGGACATGTATGCTCCCGATCAGTCGTGAATCCGCTGCCCACAGGGGGCTAGAATTGAGGACTACCCTAGGGGTACGCCCCCGGAACACCGGACGGATTGCACGACTGCCGTTTCAATGGGCAACGTCAATCAGGCGAGATTTACATCTCGATCCGAACGCTACAATCCGAGGCTATCCGTACATGAGAGACGGAGTTCAGCTGGCCGATGCACACATTCGGGCCAATCGTACCTGCTGGTGGGGGGCAGTGTGGGTCCCCCTGATGCTGCTGGGGGTACCACGCGGCGCCCTGTCGCAGCAACCGGATGCCACCGTCCCCGACCTCGCTGCGTTGGCCCTGCGACCCACCAGCGAATTGCGTGGCGTGGTGGAACGATGGAGCGCCGATCACGGCGCCCTGCAACGTCGGTACAGCGTCGAGTACTCGCCGGAACGCAATGCCCGTTTGCGGACTTTCCATTCTGCCTGGCATGAGCAGTTGCGAGCGTTGCCGTTCGAGCGGCTCAGTCGAGACGCACAGGTGGACTACCTGCTGCTCGCCAGCCGGCTCCAGCACGAGCTCGCCGACCTCGATCGCAACCAGCAGTTGATTCGCGAGATGTCGCCGCTCCTTCCTTTCGCCGACACGCTCTTCGCCATGCTGGAGGATCGGCGCCAGCTCATCCGCCCCGAACCGTCACATGCGGCGCGTCGGATCGCGGCGATGCAGGTCGCGCTCGACGCCGCGAAGCTTCGCATGGGCGAGGTGTCCAACCGCCCGTCGCGGGTCATCGCACTCAGGGCGGCAGAGACCATGGCGGACCTTCGGCGACACTATCAGGCGTGGCAACGATTCCACATGGGGTACGACCCGGCGATCACCTGGCGGATCGCCGAGCCGACGAAGCGGTTCGACGCGGCGATGGAGTCGTGGCAGAAGTACCTGCGCGAGCAGATCGTCGGGCAGAAGGAAGGGCAGGACGAACCGATTGTGGGCGACCCGATCGGCGCTGCGGGGCTCGCCGCGGACCTCCGCCACGAAATGATCCCGTACACGCCCGCCGAGTTGATCGCGATCGCCGAGCGGGAGTACGCGTTCCTCGAGAGCGAGGCACGCCGGGCGTCACGCGAGATGGGGTTCGGTGACGACTGGAAGGCCGCGATGGAGCGGTCGAAGGACGATCACGCTGAGGTCGGCCACCAGACCGAAACTGTCCGCGACTTGGCCAGGGAGGCCATCCGCTACGTCGAGGAGAACAACCTCGTGACGGTTCCGCCTCTCGCGCGCGAGATCTGGCGAATGGAGATGATGCCGGCTGCGCAGCAGAAGGTGAGCCCGTTCTTCCTTGGCGGGGAGGTGATCCAGGTCGCCTCGCCGACCGACGGCATGTCGGAGCCGGAGAAGTTGATGGCGCTGCGGGCGAACAACCTGTACGGTTCGCGAGCCACCGTGCAGCACGAACTCATCCCGGGGCATCACCTGCAGGGGTTTGCCGCGGCCCGGTCCAACACGCACCGGGGGGCACTGACTCGCACTCCCTTCTACGTCGAGGGCTGGGCGCTGTGGTGGGAGCTCTTCCTCTGGGACCGCGGCTTTGCGCGCACGCCGCAGGAACGGATGGGGATGCTCTTCTGGCGGATGCACCGCGCAGCGCGGATCATCTTCTCGCTGCGCTTTCACCTGGGGGAGTGGACGCCTGAAGAGGCGATCGACTTCCTGGTCGACAAGGTCGGGCACGAACGCGCGTCGGCCACCGGCGAGGTACGGCGGTCGTTCAACGGCAGCTACTCGCCGCTGTACCAGGCCGGCTACCTGCTGGGCGGAATGCAGTTGCGCGCGCTGCACCGCGACCTTGTTTCCAGCGGGCGGATGACCGATCGCGCGTTCCATGATGCAGTGCTGGAGACGGGTGCGATGCCGATCGAGATGGTCCGCGCGTTGCTGGATCCGTCGGTCCCGCTCCGGCGCGACCATGCGCCGAGCTGGCGGTTCGCCAACTGATGGCCCGTTCGCGACGGGATGCGATCGACGCCTTTGGCGAGGAGCTGGCGCGCCTCGAGGCCGAGGGCGTGCTGGTGCTCCGGCAGGTGGAGCGCGAACGGGTCGCGGCGCACCATGCGTCACTCCGGACCGCGCAGGACGAGAGCGAAGCACCGGATACGCCCACGGTGCGCCGCCTCGCTGCCGGGATGCGGATCGCCACCTTGCTTGGTGCGTTCGCCCTCTCGGCGGCGTACGCGTTGTTCGTCGACGCCAACTGGGCGGCATTGTCGCTCACGGCGCAACTCCCGCTTGTGATGGCACCGCCGATCGTGCTGGCGATCCTCACCGGCGTCGCCGCGCAGCGCGAACCGTCGCGCTACGTCGCGTCTGTGGTTGCCACCGTGGCGGTGATCGCGTTTGCGGTCAACCTCATCGTGGTCGGGTCGTTGTTCAATCTTCCGGAATCACGCCACGCCTTCCTCGCGGTCGGTCTGTTCGCGATGGCGCTGGCGTATGGGTATCGGCTTGCGCTCGTACTCGTGCTCGGAATCCTCGGTGTCGGGCTCTGGTTCTGGTCGCTGGCGTCGATCCCGTCCGGCGCGTGGTGGTCGACGGCCTTCGAGCAGCTCGAACCCCTCGCCCTCACCGGGCTCGTCGCCATCGTGCTCTCACGACGCCTCGCCGGGTCGGCGCCGTTCGCCGACGAGTATCGGGTGATGGGGTCGTTGGCGCTTGCGGGTGCGCTGCTCATCCTGGGTCAGACAGCGAACGCCAGCTATTTCCACGGCGCCGACGGACGCATCGTGGAGGGGGCATACCAGGTTGTCGGCGCGATGACATTCGCGGCGATGATCGCGGTCGGCTTGCGCCGTGACTGGCCGGAGATGGTCCGGGTCGGCACCGGCGCCGCGTTCATATTCCTGGTGATGCGACTGGTCGACTGGTTCTGGGACTGGATCCCGAAGTGGCTCTTCTTCCTCGTGATCGGGGCGGTTGCGATGGGCGTGGTGCTCCTGCTGCGCCGGTTGCGCCTTCGACAGGCGGTGCAGGCATGACGCGCGGATGGTTGGGGGCTGTTGCGGTAGCGGTGATCGTGAACGCCGCGATGCTGTTGCCGGTGTACCGGGCGCACAACGGCGGGGCCCGGATCGTCGACGCCGCGGTGTGCTCCGATCACCTGATGGGCGGGTACAGCCAGACCGATCGCATTCGATTGGGCCTGCCGCTCGACCACGTGCCCGTCACCGCGCTCGACCATGCCCGGCTTGTCGAGCTTGGCTTCAGTGACGCCGACCTGGTGCAAATCGGCGACACCACTCCGATGAGGCGCTTCCCGCCGTCCCGTCCCGCGTGGGTGCGGCTGGTCCAGCGGACTGATTCGACGCAGCCTTGGCGCGTCGCGGCCGTCGGCTCGCGCCGTGACGACGTGGCGGGGACCGGGATGGTTGTGAGGGCGCGCGTCGCAATCGAGCACTGGGTGTGGACGCCTGAAGGACCGGTGCGCGTCGCCGCCACGGTTCGCAGGACGGAACCCGCGTCGCTATACCTGCGTGACGACCGGGCTGCGCGACTTCGGACGCTGCGGGTCGGGCCCTCGCGATGCATCACGCCGGTGCGGCTCGGCAACGGCACTGACGGGAGTGTGTGGGTCGAGTCAGTGCCCTGACTCGTCCACCAGCTTGGTGCGGATCGCCTGTAACTCCAGCCGGCGCTCCGCCGTCACGCCGGGAAACTCCAGCTTCATCCCCCGCATCGTGTCGAGGATGATCTCCGAGATGATGAGGCGCGCCGACTTCTTGTGATCGGCGGGCACCACGTACCACGGTGACGCCTTCGTGGAGGTCTCCGCAAGGCATGCGGCGTACGCCGCCTGGTAGGCATCCCAGTGTGCCCGCTCCTCCACATCGGCGAGCGCGAACTTCCAGTTCTTTTCCGGTTCGTCAATACGGGCGAGGAATCGCTTGCGCTGCTCCTCCTTCGACAGGTGCAGGAAGAACTT